>JASJDS010000097.1 GCA_030065055.1 Calothrix sp. MO_192.B10 | reverse complement strand
GTCTACCACATTAGTTATGAGGGGTAGAGTCAGAAACCGCAGAGGCGCAGAGAGCGCAGAGTCAGAGGAGGAGAGGAGAAGTCTAGAAGTTGGTTTGCCCATCAAAATTAATGTGGTGGAGTACTAGTGTTCCACCACATTAGTTATGAGGGGCATTGCATCAGTCCTATTTATAGGACTTTTGCTATTAGCCAGGGACTTAGAGTCCCTGGCGGTTGGATGTCCACCCCGCAAAATTAATGTGGTCAAGTACTATGCTCTGACAACAGTAACAGAACGCCCAGTTTCAGTAGTAACAACTTGAGAACTCAAACGCTCTTCCATAGGTAAAGCCTTACTGCGGACATCAAAAATCACCAACCAACCAAAATTTACCCCTAACCTTGCCAAATAAGAATCTAACTGTTTAATACCCGATTCTAAAGGGTCTCCCTTTTTATCTCGCCAAGCTTTTAATTCAATTCCGAGGGTAACATTGCCATATTTCAAACATAAATCCATCCTATCCCTACCAATGGCATACTCCCTTTCTAAAGTTCCACCCCCATTTACCACACGATGTAAAAATGCCATTAATACCAGATGGGGTGCAATTTCATGGTAAGCAGTGCTGCCAAGTAAAGGTTCTCCATGCTGTCGCCAAAATGCCAAAAAAGCTTGTAATAAATCATCTGTATTTAATTGTCCTGATGGAGTTAACCAACTAGGAGTAATGTGGGGTAAACTGTCTTGAGTCCCCTGTACCAGAACATGGGGAATTACCTGCCGATAAATAGGATTGGCGATTATCAACCCTCCCGCAGGATCTCGTCGCAATAACCCCAAATCCAGCAGATATTGTCTGTCATCCGATGGAGTATCTCCTAATGCTTGTCCTGCAAGTATGGGTTCAATAATAGCTTTTATCCTTGGCTCACGTAGCTTTTCAGCCAAAGAATCAAGATGGGTATCTTGCCTCCTAATCAGGACTTCAGATGCTGCATGGATATGTTCCGGTGTAATGGCTACACTGGTATCCGTCACCATTTCTTCCACAATCTCTTTAGCCAAAGCATTTACCAACCAAGGTTGTCCTTGAGTCAAATGAAATGCAGCCTCGATTGCAGATTGTGTAAAAACTTGTCCAGTATCATCAGTATGCTGCTGATATAATTCACCAACCTCTGTAGCAGTAAAATCCCTTAAAGTCAGGGAACGGACTTTGATAT
Source organism: Calothrix sp. MO_192.B10 (assembly GCA_030065055.1). Taxonomy (GTDB): domain Bacteria; phylum Cyanobacteriota; class Cyanobacteriia; order Cyanobacteriales; family Nostocaceae; genus Calothrix_A. Next base: position 94,093 of record JASJDS010000097.1, on the reverse strand, counting down.
TGAAAGGACTTGCGGTATTTAATCTATTGCTACCCCCACTTGCCACCTTATAATCCCTGACATCGCGCAAACCAATTAATCCCACGCTAATAGGAAAATGTTGGGGACGACTGCGATAACCATCACGTAACTGTCGTAAAGCAGAAATCAGTGCTTCATCCTGTAGGGAGTCAATTTCATCAATGAACAGCACTAAGGGTCTAGGTGAAGCTTGCGCCCAAGCTTGCAAAGCAGCTTGAATTCTCCTTCCTGGTTGTGCATTATCCCAATTGTCAGGAGGGTGTAAATCATCAGGTAAATCTAATTGACTACTTGCCCGCCAAGCATCAAGAATAGCAAGTTCAGCAGTTTCTGGCTCATTACTGAAGGGTGCGCCAACCTCAGCAGATACCATGACAGCAGTATAACTACCACTTTCAGTTAATTGTTGTGCCAGTGCCAACATTGCAGTAGTCTTACCCGTTTGTCGGGGTGCATGAATGACAAAATAGCTTTGTTGGACAATTAGCCGCTGCAAATTGGGCAAGCGAACTGTGGGGGGTAGCATATAGTGAATATCTGCTTTACAAGGACCAGCAGTATTGAACCAACGAGGCATAGGGATTTTGATCAGAAACTCCAGGAGAAGGCAAACACCTAATTCCGCCCCTTGCGGGAGTATGGAAGTATGTCACAACTATCTAATTCTAGATCGGCAGCAAACTGCTAAATTGAGTAATACGTATCCCCACTCTCTACCAAAGCCATGGTGCAACCAATTCGCATTTTGTTGCAAACAACTATTTCGACAACGGAAGATGACTGGAGTATTTGGCGGTTTTCCATGCTACAGGAATATCTGTCATCTTTGCAAGACCAAACGGGAAAGCCATTGTGTGAAGTGACAGCGCGCGATCGCCAAACAGATATTGAAGGTAATGATCCAATTTTAGGTAGCCTCGACCAATCAGACTTTGACCAACTATGGCTATTTGCTTTAGATGTTGGGGATGGGTTAAGTGATAAAGACCGCGCAGGGATTAACGCTTTTCGCCGCCGGGGTGGCGGTATGCTCGCCACCCGCGACCATCAGGATATGGGTTGTTCCATGGACGGAATAGTGGACATCGGCGATATTCACTATTTTCACAGTAAAAACCCTGACCCTGATAAATCTCGCTGTTGCAATGATGACCCATATACGACTTATATTTCCTGGCCCAATTACCATTCTGGTGCTAACGGCGACTATCAAAAAATTACCCCAGTGGAACCGATTCACGAACTGCTGAAAAATACCAATGCATCTTCGGGAAGGATTGAATATTTTCCCAGCCATCCCCACGAAGGTGGTATTGGAGTGGGTCAGGGAAATGGCAATGCACGAGCGATCGCACTGGGTAACAGTTTGGTTACTGGTCGTGATTTTAACCTAGTGGTAGCGATCGAGCATTACCAGGATGCACAAGGTAATATCTTAGGCAGAGCAGTTGCTAACTCCAGCTTTCATCACCTTGTAGATTACAATTGGGACACTAATAAGGGGTGTCCCAGCTTTGTAGATGAATCCCCAGGCAATGGGATGAAACATGAACCTCGCGCCTTGTCAGATATTAAAACCTATGTGCGTAATGTTGCTTTGTGGCTAGCGAGTTGATTTGAGGTGAGTCATGCAGAAAACTTGGCAACTTTTTAAAGACTTTGGGCTGGAAGCAATTCCCATTCTCAAGGTTAGAGAGTCTTTACTCCAAGATTCCCAACTAACACAAAATTATCTGGTGCTGGTGATTAGCTCTTGTCTAATCGCTACTTTGGGATTGTTGATTAACAGCACCGCAGTGATTATTGGTGCCATGATTATTGCTCCCTTGATGTTACCTCTGCGGGGTTTCTCCTTTGCAACTTTAGAGGGAGATTGGAAGTTACTGCGGCAGAGCTTCATATCTGTGGCTGTTGGCACCATACTCGCCATCGCCTGTTCTGGATTGGTGGGATTAATTATTGGTTTACCTGAGTTTGGTTCAGAAGTTTTATCTCGCACCCAGCCTACCCTAATTGATTTGTTGATAGCCATTGCTGCGGGTGGAGTTAGTGGTTATGCTAAAATACGTCCCTCCATTGGTGATGCTATTCCTGGTACTGCGATCGCAGTTGCTTTAATGCCACCTTTATGCGTAGTTGGCTTATCTCTCTCTCAGGGAGATTGGCTGTTAGCCAGGGGAGCCTTATTGCTTTACTTAACCAATTTAATCGGGATTAATCTGGCTTGTTTGGTAGTATATGTCTTAAGTGGATATGCTCTCAGTAGTGAGTTAACCCGCTCTTTATCTTGGGGGGTATCTGCAACTCTAATTATCATGCTCACAGTGCCCTTAGGCATTAGCTTTTGGCGGGTGTTGAGTGATGCCCGTGCCAAGGAGTCATTGCGACAGATTCTCTCCCATAGTTCTGTGATTCAAAGACCAGATGTGGAAATTCTGAAATCGAATGTTGACTGGAGAACTGAACCACCTTCATTAAAATTGGTTGTTAGGGCTGACAAAAAAATCACCTCCGAAGAAGTGGGTATGGTGGAGCAAATACTAACAAAAAAACTGCATCGCTCCTATCAGGTAGTATTTTATGTTACACCATCTCAAACGGTTTGGTCTTCTCAAGCTAAATAGTAGGGAGTAGAGAATATCTGATGAAACAGAATCCTGTGCCAGCAGCGGTATTTATCATATTATTAACCTTGCTGATGTTACCGCAAGGCTGTAAAAAGACCTCTGCTGATAGTATCTCAGCTATCATGGACAGTAATGCCAAGGTAGAAAAATTATCCGATGGGTTAAAGTTTACGGAGGGTCCTGTATGGCATCCAAGTGGTTTTTTACTCTTCAGTGATATTCCTGCTGATACTATTTATAAGTGGACCACTGGCAATAAACTTTCTGTATTTCGCCGTCCTGCGGGGAATACCAATGGTAATACTTTAGATAGGGAAGGACGGTTAATTTCTGCTCAACATAACCGTAAACTGACACGCACGGAAAAAAATGGTAAAGTCACCGTCTTAGCTGAACGCTACCAAGGGAAACGCCTCAATAGTCCCAATGATGTTGTAGTTAAATCCGATGGTAGTATTTATTTTACCGATCCACCCTACGGTATTAAAAAAGAACAGGAAGAACTCGGTTTTTATGGGATTTATCGCTGGAAACCAGATGGAAAACTAACTTTACTGAACAAGGAGATGGTGCGTCCCAATGGAATTGCTTTTTCACCAGATGAGAAAAAATTATACGTAGCTGATTCCGAAAAATTACATATGCACGTTTTTGATGTCAAAGCAGATGGTACATTAACTAATGGTAAGTTATTTGCAGAGTTACCTGGACCTAAAGATAAAGGCGTACCTGATGGGATGAAAGTGGATGTTAAAGGCAATATCTACTGTAGTGGTTCTGGGGGGATATGGATTTTCGCGCCAACAGGTGAACTACTGGGCAAAATAGCAGTTCCCAAAGCTGTAACTAATTTAGCTTGGGGCGGTAAGAATTACAAAACACTTTATATCACAGCACGTGAGGCTATTTATCGAATTCCCTTGAATGTTGCAGGTATACAACCAGGGAAAGGGAATTGATATGTTCAGAACCTCTACTTCACTTAATCAGCTTTTAGTTATTAGGACTTACGCAACTGGCATATATTTACTGTAGGGGAGGCAAAATGCGGTGTAGATTCTCTTCCCGCATTATTGCCGTTGCGTGACGCTGCGAGAATATTTGAACGTAGCAATGAGACTTGTAACCTCACGCACCAATCACCAATTGTGACACGCAACTTTAGTCCTGGTTATGTAGAAAAGCACTTAAGTATTTATTCCACACAAACGTTAGTTATTTTCAACTGGTAGGGCGTACAACACGAATCAACTTACCTATTATATCATGTCCGTTTGATTACTTACAATATGTCATTGCGAGTGCAACGAAGTGGAACGTAGACACGAAGTGGCTTCTCGAAGAGTAGCAATCCCATGAATTTGAGGACTTTGCGTATAGCCCTCCGGGCATTCAAGAAACGCGCAGCGTGTCCGCAGGACTTATACTTCACTTCGCTATCGCTGCGTGCCTCTTGCTCCCTTCGGGAGAGCTGAGTCGCTTTCGCGACACGCTGCGCGTTAACGTAGTTCCTCTGTAAGAGGCACGCTAACAGAGGAGCTACGTTAACGTAATGACAAGTATTGATCCGGACATGATATTAATGGTTCTTCTTGATTAATTGCTTCATTAATTTGAGTTGCCATTCGTAACCTATCAGTATCATTTCTAAATGTTCGGATGAGCTTCTATGCAATTTGATAAAATCTTGACGATTTAGTAACTTTCCGTGGGAACATTTCATCTGCATATAAACGCGCCATGAGTTAAGCAGCCTGATTAGCACGGATAGCAGCTTCAATTTCTTCAGGATAAGCATCTGCATATATCCAAGCATTAACTAAATCAGCTGCACTAATATGAGGATAATCTTGCAAAAGTTGGACTTCAGTAATTCCCAGACGACGTGCTTCAACTAATAGCCAAATTGCAATACGAGTTCCAGTAATGCAGGCTTCTCTACCACAAACACCGGGTGTTTTTGTAATACCTTTTGCCCCAATGTTAATGCTTTGAGTTAGGCTTTGGATAATTGCGGCTTTTTCTGTTGGACGTAATGCTAGGATTTGATTTTCTAGTTCTTGGATATTCATTAACTAAATTTGTATTGTAGTTACTTATATTGTAGCGGTGGAGATTTTGGTATCGTTTCTACTTTTTTTGGTTCAAGGTAGAAGAAAACATTCAAACTGCAATAATTGATTTGATTAAAAAACCGCAGAGACACAGAGAAACCAGAGAATAGAGAGAAGTAAGGGATATAGTATTTTGAATTTCTCTATGCCATATAATGATAATTATGAAGTAATAGATTGGATTTGCCTTGAATTACACAGAAGAATCAGGAAAAATTTTTAAGATCCTCCTGCTGAATAATATCTTTTGCTAAACCTTGCATGATTACGTATGGTTGCATCATTGGGTTAACAAACCTAAATCGATAATGCCTTTCAATACCTTTTTTACATAAAACGGAACCTCTCTTTTCTTCACAAAAATCATTAAGATTACGCGCAAAACCAGTAGTTTGATATTTTTTATTCATAATTAGAGACATTGGTTTTGCTACATCTGGAGGAGTAAAGAAGCCCAAGTTATCTTTTTTTGCTAAAGCACAGGCTAATAAAACTTGAGCATAAATAGTTTTTCTAGAGCTAGATATAGCCTGATGATAAGTATTAGCGATACTTTGATAGGCTTTATTCACAGCCATTCTTATAGCGTTGTCCAAATCAGATTTTTCAATGCAATCCGAGTTTCTAGTAATTGCTTTCTGTGAAGAATGCAAAGCTAATAAATGAGTATAGCTTGGTAAACCTTGTGATAGCAAAGCTATGTTTTCTCTGACTAAATCTTGCACAGTCATTGCAAGTAAATTAAGCCGCTTGTCAAGAAGCTCGTATAATTCATTTCTAGACATTCTAGGCATTTGAACTTGCACCAATGATCTTTCTATCGATGCGTGTTCAGCAATCAGCTCGTTCACAGAATCAGCAACTCCAACGAGAATAAGAGTAGTATCAACTAAGTGATCGGAAAGAGTTTTAATAGTGTCAGCTAATAGCTCAGTAGCATCAGGGCGACCTATTCTATCTAGTTCATCGATAACAATAATGGTTTTACCAAGATTTCGTTGAAGAATATATCTAATAGATTCAGGAGTAATTTCTTCTGGAGGATTATCAGCATACTCTCGTAAAGAGTCGAACTCACGGAATATTTTCTGCCACAAAGATGTAAAGTCATCTATAACATCACAATTCACAATAGTAGAAAAAACTTTCTGCTCCGAATAACCACGCATAATCTGAGAAATAACATTAGCAAGAGAAGTTTTCCCAACTCCTCTTTCTCCGTATAAAATGACGTGTTGACCTTTCTGAGCCACGGCACTAACCACTTGGCTAATTTGCTCAGGTCTACCAGCAAATAACTCCTGACTATCGATGGGAGCACTAGGAGTAAATATCTGAGCAGCTTTCAGATAACGTTGCATCTGTTCAGGACTAGACGGTGTAAGGTTTTGATCCATAAACTATTACCATAACTATAAGCATCTAAAATTTTAGCATTATCTACTAATCAGATGGATTTTCATTATAAAAATTGTCTTTAACATTTAATTAGAGGGATTCAACATCTAATGGGATGACGGATATTGTACGAACCCTGCTCTAAACTCTTTCTTACTCAACTACTACTTTTTGCTGTGCAAAGTAGGCATATAACATCTAATTAGAGGGGTTCAACATCTAATGGGATGACGGATGGTGTACGAACCCTGCTCTCAACTCTTTCTTAGATACAAGGTTAGGTTGAGGCTTTAGGAAACCCAACATTACCGATAATTTGTTGGGTTTCCATACTGGCTTGTCATCACCCCATCACAATCTGGGATCTACAGGTTCGCTCTCCAACGCTAAAATCCCAAACACACACTCATGTACCCGACGCAGGGGAGAGTGAGCCACAAAACGCTCTAACGCCTCCACACCCAATGCAAACTCCCGCATGGCTAAGGAACGCTTCAAGGATAAACCCCGTTGACGCAACCGCTTCAGGTTATCTGGGCTAGAATATTCTGGTCCATAGATAATTCGTAAATATTCCTGTCCGCGACACTTCACCGCAGGTTGAATAATCCCCTTATTACCTCGCACAATGAAATCCATCGGTTTCACTACCATCCCCTCACCTCCAGCTTTTGTGAGTTCTTGCCACCAGTGAATACCCCCAGCTTGGCTACTGGCATCGGTTAAATCTATTACCTTGTAGTTAGTTGCTAACAGTATTTGGGAGTCCCACTGGGTAACTTTAGCAATTTGTTCCATGTGCCAACGGTGGTCTTTATCTGTATGCACAGACCCTTCCGTGGCTAGGATATGAAAAGGAGCCAGTTTTAGGTCAAAAATATCATTCACAGACCAACAATAGCGGCGGTAGGCACTGATGTAATGCTGTGCCATATCAAACCGTTGCTGGTAAGCAGTCAGTTGCTTGCTAACATCAATACCCCGATCGCTTGCCTGTTGTAACAAATTTACCGCATCTGTCAGACCAATCTGGGAGGCAACTCCTACGGGTGCATATTGTTGTTTTAATAACCCTTGGGCTTTGGCTGACCAAGGCATGAGTTCACAGTCTAGGCATACCCAATCAGTATTAAATTCTGACCAAAAGTCGCTTGCTGTCAGGGCTGCGTTCACCCGTGTCAGCAATTGGGCTTCTACCTCTGAGTGATCAAAAAATCGCCTGCCGGTGCGGGTATAACAAATACCAATGCCTTCATCCACTACCCCAAAACGTTCCCTAGCAGCTGATTCATCTCGACAAACTATTACTACTGACCGGGAACCCATGTGTTTTTCTTCACAAACAACTTCCGTAATTCCTTGGCTTTGATAATGGTCAAAGGCTTGCTGGGGATGTTCCAAATATCCTGATGCTTGGGAAGTCTCCACGGGCGACATGGTAGGAGGGAGATAAATTAACCATTTGGGATTAGCAGCAAACCGGCTCATCACCTCCAAAGCTGCGATCGCATTTTCTTCACGGATGGTAATATTACTTTTGAGTCGAGTAGTGACAATTCGCTTACCCAATACATCCTCAATGTACAGCACATCATCTAGTTGTTGTTGTGCCGTAAGGGTCGAATTATTCAATCCACCAATGGGTTTCACTGGTTCACAATAGGTACGAAGAGCAGGAGTGCTGACAATTTCCCTTTCTGGATAGCGCAGTGCCGTCAGTTTGCCACCAAATACGCACCCCGTATCAATATCAATGGTATTATTGAGCCACTCTGCTTCCGGTACGGGGGTATGTCCATACACAACCATCGCCTCACCCCGATACTCCGCCGCCCAATTGTAGCGGATGGGTAAGCCAAATTCATCAATTTCCCCAGTGGTTTCACCGTAGAGAGCAAAGCTACGAATCTTACCAGAACCCCTTCCTTGATACTCTTGTTTCATCCCTGCATGAGCCACCACTAATCGCCCATCATCCAATACGTAATGGCTGACTAGGGTATCCAGAAATTTCCTCAGTTCTTGAGTAAAGGGTTGATATACTTCTTCTGATAATGCTTCCAGTTCTGCTAATGTTTGTGCTAAACCGTGATTAACTTTGATATTTTTACCCCGTAATTTCCGCAGTAATTTATTTTCATGGTTGCCAGGGACACACATCCCCGTGCCGGCTTTGACCATATTTCTCACCAACTTGACTGTATCTAAAATCCGGGGGCCCCTATCTATTAAATCTCCTAAAAATACTGCTTTGCGTCCTTGGGGATGGTGATAGGTGGGGAAGTTCCAGAAATCAGATGTCTCCGTTTCTTGCTTGTCTGCTGGCATTTGCACATACCCCAATTTGGTGAGTAAGGCTTCCAGCTCATCACAGCAGCCGTGGATATCACCAATGATATCAAAAGGACCATGTTCATACTTGCGGTTATTCCACAGGGGTTGGCGTTCAATTTTGGCGGCGTTAATTTCTGCTATGGAGTTGAGGATATGTACGTAACGAAAACCTTCCCTTTCCAAGCCGCGCAAAGAACGCCTTAAACTCTGGATATGGCGACGTACCACATGGGGGCCAAAATTGCGATCGCTTCTTTTTTGGTTGCGATCGTGGCATAATTGTTCTGGTAGATTCAGGACAATTGCTGTGGGAAAGCAATGATATTGACGGGCAATTTGCACTAAAGATTTACGATCTTCTGGCTGGACATTTGTGGCATCAATGACTGTTAATTTGCCTGCTTCTAAACGTTTGGCAGTAATAAAATGTAGTACTTCAAAAGCATCTTTAGAGGCTGCTTGATTATTTTCATCATTGGACACTAAACCCCGACAAAAATCGGAAGATATGACTTCAAAAGATTGGAAGTGTTTGCGGGCAAAAGTTGATTTTCCAGAGCCGGAAGCACCAATTAAAAGTACTAGGGATAATTCGGGAATAGTTAGTTTCATAGTTATGCTTTTTAGGATTGACAATAAACTTTACTCTTGAACAATGATTTACATGTTATTGATTGTTGGGATGTAACCAACTTTTGTGGAAAAAATCACCGTTGCAAAACATAATTCTAAATTCTAAATTTTAAATTTTAAATTTTAAATCCTCCTGTCTTAATTAAAGCTAAAGCTGCAAAATGTAAGGGGTAAACTGCATATAGCCATTTAGCTCGAATACCTTGTTGATTGTTATATAAAATAATCAGTAAAGGTGCGAATATACCCATTAGTTCTATCACTGGATACTGAATCAAATACCAATAGAATAAATTAATTGCTATATATGCTATCCACCAGTTTATCTCTATAATTTGATATTGAAAAATAGACATTAAATAGATAACAGTTAAACTATATGCTCCTCCCTCTAAACAAGGGATTTTAGTCCAATAACAGGCGAAGATAAAGAATAAGATAGTAACTGTAATTGCTATTTTCAAAATAATACGACCTGTTAGTTTGGATGCTCGAATCATGGCGACTCCTGCTGCCAGAGTAAACAAAATATTTAACTGTTTTGACTCGGTATCAAATATCAAATAATAAATATACCCATATATAGGTTGAGAAATAATACCTAATAATATTAATCTAGTGACATATTTTTTGATATCTGAAGTATGTTTTTCTCCTATTGCTGCCAGCCACGCGAACAAGGGGAAGCTCAAACGTCCTACGGCAACCATAATAGTTGCATCAGGGAAAAACAATCGCCCAATATGGTCTACAAACATAAAAATAAAGGCAAGTATTTTTATATCAAATGATGTCATATAATTTTATATTTTGGATTTTTCAAGATGAATAATCAGTTGTTTATTTTGGATTGACAGCAAAGATAAATCTGTATATCGTGTGCGGATTATTTATAAAACCTCACCCGCCTGCGGCACCCTCTCCTTATTAAGGAGAGGGTAAGAGAGGGATTAAATTAAGGAGAGGGTAAGAGAGGGTTGGGGTGAGTCAAGCAGGAATTATAAGTAATTAAGCGAACATGATATAATAGACAGCTTTGTGCATTGTGATATCAATGATTTTCTGGTAATTTTGCATGATTAAGTTCCTCAATTATGAATGAATAGTCTGGACAATTGTTTACTATATAAATGCTATCAAAACCTTCTTGTAAGGTTGGGATAATTAGCTTTTTATGGGTTGCTAAAAGTCCAGCTATAGGTACAATTTGTTTTATTGGACGTTGGTTATTTCTTTGTTTACATTCTTCTAATGGAGACTGAAAATAATAAGCTAAAACTCGAAAGCCTTTTGCCTTAGCTGGTTGAATATAGCGACTTCTGTCTTCTAGGGTTGGGTTTGTGTTATCCACAACTAAACGCTGTTTCGCTTCTAGACAAGCTTGGAACAGAATTTTTTCTCGGTGGCGAGTTTTAAGCATATCTAAGTTAATCCGGATATGAGTGTCTAAAAAGTGTTGGCGGTAAAATGAAGATTTACCTGCACCCTGGATGCCGATGAAAATAATTGCTTCCATGATGAGAAAGGAGTGAAGGAGGGGAGGAGGGAAGGAAGTGTGGGAAGTGTGGGAAGTGTGGGAAGTGTGGGAAGTGTGGGAAGTGTGGGGAGTGAAGGAGTGAAGGAGGGAAGGAGTGATGAATTCAAGACTATCAACTGTCAACTGTCAACTGTCAACTGTCAACCGTCAACCATCAACCGTCAACTGTCAACTGTCAACCGTCAACCATCATCTCTATTGCCGGGAAAATATTCCCATTTGAGTAGGGGAACCTAGTTCTGAATCCACATCTCCTATAGGTTGAAATTCCACGGTATAACTAAATTTTTCTCCTACTTCCTTTGCCCAATTTTGAAATTCCTCCCTCGTCCATTCAAAGCGGTGATCCTGATGACGCAGTTTACCAGGGGGAAGATTGGGAAATTTGACGTTATATTCGATGTTGGGAGTTGTCAGAACTATGGTTTGAGGTTGAGCGAATTCAAACAATACCCGCTCAAAAGCTGATAGTCTGGGCAAGTCAAGATGCTCAATTACCTCAATCACTGTGGCTGCATCATATCCAGTCAAACGTTTATCTTTATAAGTGAGTGCCCCTTGTATCAATTGTACGCTTTGCAATGAAGGCAATCGCTCTAATCTCTCATCTGCTATTTCTAAAGCCCTATAGGAAATATCAACACCGGTAATTTTGTGAAAATAACCATCTTTTGCCAGTTTCTTTAATAGATTACCCTGACCACAACCCAAATCAACTATTTTTTTAGCACCTTTATGTTTCAAGGCTGCAACCACAGCATCTAAACGTTGCTGATTCAAACTCAGGGGCTTTTCTACTGCTGCTTCCTCTTCAGCTTGTTGTTCTGCAACTTTATCAGGATCTGGTTCATCTTCCTCTGCTAATTGGGCAAGGGCAATGCGAGTCAGTTTTGACTGTCTTTTGAGATAGCGTTTAATAATTTGTTCCTGGGCTGGATGTTTAGTTAACCAACCCTCCCCGTGGCGTAATAATTTCTCAATTTCCCCATCCCCTACAAAGTAATGTTTATCATCATCTAATACTGGTATAAGTACGTAGAGATGACTGAGTAAGTCAGAAAGGGTGATGGTGTGCTGTAACTCTACTGTGTAATATTGGCTTTGTCCCCAGTCGGGAAATTGTTCATCTAAGATATGACCTTGGGCAGTGATAGAATAACCCAAAGGCTCAAATAATTGTCTGAGGAACCCTTCACCACCGCGACAGGGTAATACAGATAGCTTGGCGATGAGGGGTATGGGGGTTTGGACTAATTCTGGTAATTCCTTACACCGCCCACCTAAAGCAGTACTGAAGACTTGAGCGATCGCAACACTTAAAAATGAAGAAGCAACATAAGGGCGATCGCTTACATATTGTACCAAGGTTTTACCCCGTCCCCGCACTAATTTTACGGGATCAACATCTAATAGTAATGCGGCAGTACACCTATCTACAGCAGCTTCCGGGTAAAATATATGTGCTTGCCCAAAGGATAGGGGAAAGGATTGACAACGCTCCGGGTGTTTATGCAGTAAGTAACCCAAGTCCGTTGCAGGTTGGTGGGTTGTAGTAATTGTTAGTAGCATTCACTTTCAAGAAGGTGAACAGGATGAGAATAGTGAATACTACCTTAGCAAAACCGATGATTACGGATCAGGTTTAGGAGAATTTAGAATTTAGAATGAAGAATTGAGAATTTTGAGATCAGGAAAACATTTTTGCTCTCCACGGATGAATCCACACGGCTTGTATCCAGTCTATTTTTTAGTCAGAGTTTAATAACTAAAATCCGTAGATTGTTGTTGATAAGCTAAATAAACAGCTTCTAAAAAGATATCTGAAGAAGCTGGTGCGGGTAACTGTTCTATATTTAAAACTGCTTGTACTTGTTTTTCTAGCTCTAAACTTAATTTGGCTCTGGCTTTAGCTGTCATTTTTCCCCGTCGCTGTAAATATTCGCGGATAATCGCAAAGTCATCCGGTAACATTTTGCTAAAATCGCCTATTTGTAATAACTCTTTGGCTAGGGGCTGTGCTTCCTCGGATAGGGATAAGGTGGCTTTCTTGCTAGCAGGAGGCTGGGTTTGAATCACCAGAGTACCAGCTAAAATATCTCCCAAACGTTTTTCTTTGCGATTGAAAAGAATGAAAAATGCTCCTAAAAAGAAGGTATCATCAATGGGACGTAGTAATGCTCGCAGTACTGCTTGTTGCAAACCTACAGGTCTACCATCGTCACGGATAACTCTAATTTTAGCAATCCGCTTACCAGGGCTTTGCCCTTGCCATAGGGTTTCAAAAAAGACAAAATATCCTGTATAAATAAAGTAATTAACAATCAGAAAAATTGCATATAACCACAGAAAAATATCTCGGTTATCAAACAATTCCATTAATTGACCAACTATTGCTACCCAAGCAACAAAAAATAGAATTAGGAACAACCACAAAATCAGATAATCAATTAACAATGCCCAGGCACGACTACCAATCCCTGCCAGAATGAATTCTAGTTCTACACTTTCTGGTGTTTGGTGTTTAACTCGGTTAAAAATGTGCATTGTTTTGAATAGATATTATTTTATGTATTCCTGGTTTTAATTTCATACCGAAATTCAACAATTCCTGATTTTTAAGGTATGATTTTAAAGTTCGCGATCGCGCAATTTTAAGCCTAGTCCTTCTCGCCTAGTTCTTAAATCATAATAAATAACTGCTTTGATTGCCTGCCAGAAGGGATTAATTAGGGCGTTGGCTAGGAAAATGGTAATTATAGTAATTAACAGAATCAATAAGTAATTCAATATTTCTGAACTATTAATTGCATTTGGATTGCTCAATACTGTTCCAATAAAAAACATAATAAAACCAATAAAGGGTATACTGGCAATAAATAATAAGGGCATGGTAATTAAATATGCCACAATGATAATAGCTTGCAAGCGCCAGACATTACCTTTAGTTAATTCCCAACTGCGAGCAATAGCTTGTCCTGCATCTAAAGTATTTTCCACCGCCATCGGTAATTCCGGCAGAAAAATCCGGGCATAAAACCACAGATAGACAACAAAAGTCGCCAGTTGTACCAAGAAATTAACTAAGGTATAAACTATAGGTTGTTTAATCAAAGGTTGAACAATAATGGCATTGATAATACTTTCGAGAATGGAAATACCAATATTTACCCCAGCAAGAGCTAGCCACACCAAAATTTGGGTACAGAAAAAGTTCCATAGACGAGGATTTAACTCACTGCGGCAAGTTTTTTCGCTTTCTGGTTGGTTAATTAACTCAGCGAAGGCTAACCGAGAAATTATGGCATTAATGGTGTGTGCCTTTGCCCATCCATAGACTGGCAGTAAAAACCATAAGAATGCTTGTAAAGTCAAACTTAAGTATTGTTTAAAATGAGAACGATAAAGTCGCACCCCTGCACTAACCACGTTACCGATACTTAGGGGTTGCAACGAACCAGAAGGATTAGGATTAAATGACATGAATTGCTACACAAAACTTGACTAATATCAGGCAATAAATTGTCCCATATTGTGGTAGAGACATCCTTGCCTGTACTACTGTTAAACTTTGGGATATTTTTTTATTGGAAGTCCCTGAACTTAAATTAAGTTATAACCAATATTGCCAACATTTATGAATATTCAACGTTGGATTGCACGGCGAGAGCTAAATTGGCAGCGTTTGGATGCTCTATTAAGACAAGTAGAAAAAAAAGGCTTAAAGTCCCTGGATTCTGCCAAAATTCGCGAACTAGCCAGTTTATATCGCTCCGTCGCCGGAGATTTAGCACGGGCTCGTACCCAGGGAGTGGGCAATACTTTGGTACAAAGTTTACAATTCTTGACTACTCGGGGTTATAGTCAAATTTACCAAGGTTCTCGCAAACAAGAATGGCAAGGAGTGGTGAAGTTTTACCAGTGGGGATTACCTGCTGTGGTGCAACAAACTTTTGCATACATTGCCCTAGCCACAGGATTATTTTTGCTGGGAGGATTAATTGCTTGGTGGTATGCATGGAGCGATCCCACCTTTATGTCTTTAATTGTACCAGAAAACATGATTTCCCAGGTACGCGATCGCCAAGAATTATGGATGGGTTCCATTGTGGGCATTGAACCCCTAGCATCTAGTCAGATTGCTACCAATAATCTATCGGTTTCCTTTGGTGCTGTGGCTGGTGGAATTACTGCGGGTTTATATACGGCATTTTTGCTTTTTTACAATGGTTTGTTAATTGGTGCGGTGGCTACTCTCGTAGGACAAAACAATTTGGCATATCCATTTTGGGCTTTTGTTTTCCCCCACGGTTCTCTGGAGTTACCGGCAATTTTTTTTGCTGGAGGGGCGGGTTTTTTAATTGGTAGAGCGATATTATTTCCCGGTAAATATCGCCGCATTGATGCTTTAAAATTCTACGGTTCCCAAGCAGTACAATTAGTGTTTGGCATTGTACCCATGTTGCTCATAGCAGGGTTGATTGAAGGCTTTTTCTCCCCCAATCCTAATGTGCCAGCTCCGATTAAGTATCTGGTAGGAATGGTTTTGTTTGTCTTGTTAGTGGCTTATTGTAGTCGCCGGAGGGGAGGAGTGAGGGAGTAGGGGCGGGGTTTCCCCGCCCGGAGTGAAGGAGTGAGGGAGTGATTAATTAGTAAGTAATAAGTAATATCATTTTGAAACAAGAATGGGACAGATGGGTAGGGAACATTAGCAAGACAAATTCTAAATTCTAAATTCTAAATTCTACATTCTAAATTCTTTTAATCATGCCAAAAATTCAGACTAACGGAATTGAATTGTTTTACAACATCAGTGGCACGGGAGAACCTCTACTATTACTAGCTGGGTTTGCCTGTGACAATTACTACTGGTCATTAATGATGCCCCATTTGACCAAAAAATATCAGGTGATTCGCGTAGATAATCGAGGAGTGGGACAGAGTTCTGCACCTGCACAGCCCTACAGTATTAAGCAGATGGCTGAGGATGTGGCGGTGTTACTGGAATATTTACAAATTAGTTCTGTAACTGTCATTGGACACTCTATGGGGGGTCAAATTGCCCAAGAATTAGGGTTGAATTATCCAGAAAAAGTGCAAAATTTAATCCTGCTTTCATCTTGGACACAAACAAATAGCATTTTCCACACCATCATCGAAACTTGGGGAGAATTACCGCAAACTTTAGATTGGCAACAATATCAAAAAGTCATATTACCCTGGATATTCACCCATAATTTTCTTTCCACTCCCCAAGCGATCGCTCAATTTGTTAAAATGGCAATTAATTACCCTTTCCGTCCTACTCCCCAGGGACTATATCATCAAAGTCGAGCCATTCTCAATAGCGATACTTCAGCTAGAATCTCTGAGATTTCCTGCCCTACTTTGGTGATGGTGGGCAAACAGGATATTCTTACCCCAGTAGTATTTTCTCAGCAGTTGGCACAATTAATTCCCCATGCCGAATTAGTCCTCATGGAAAATTGCGGACATGGTTTATTAATTGAATCACCTCATACTGTGGCAGAAGAAATACTGGTTTTTCTGGATAAATCAACTATAAGATAGAATCCATTGGTGTTTTTTGCTTGATGGTTGCCGTAGCCTGTAGGGGTGGGTTGAAACTTCCTCATGGTATTGGACTTTGGACAAAACCATCAGATAAGGGTTCATGTCGTCTCATCCAGGCAAATATTTATTCAAAATTGCTAATTACGAACTGTAAAAATATTACCATTGATTTATATATAGAATTAATCATGATTGATTTAGGTAATATTTATGTAGGGTGTGTTATTGCGTAGCATAACGCACCTGAAAATACCGCTAGTTGAAAAAAATGCGATCGCTCAATAATATTGATGATAATTTAACATCGCCTACTTAATCTTTTGTTGATCAAAACTATCTCATGGATCAAACAATAAATATTAATTCCAAACTAAGTTCAAAATCAGTAATAACTGATAGCTTGCACCATTCTCAATCAGAGCCAGAGGCTCTATATTCTAGTTAAATCATCCCGCAAATATGCAACGCCCCAACCACCAATCAACAACCACCAATCAACAACCAACAACCGTCAATGAAAGCTGAATCAATTAGAGTTCGCGGTATCGTACAGGGGGTAGGTTTTCGCCCCACAGTTTACCGTTTGGCGAAAGCTTGCGGTTTGTGTGGTGATGTTTGCAACGATGGAGAGGGAGTATTAATTCGGGTATCGGGAAGAGAGGAATCAATTACAGAATTTGTCACTAAATTACAGCAAGAATGTCCCCCCCTAGCCAAGATTACTCAACTGACACGCCAACCTTATCAGGGTGAGTTAAAATGCGATGACTTTGTCATTACTCACAGCATCAACAGCCGAGTCAAAACAGCCATTTCCCCAGATGCGGCTACCTGTCCCCAATGTCAGCAAGAAATATTCAGTCTCTACAGCCGCTACTACCGTTATCCCTTTACCAACTGCACCCATTGTGGTCCTCGTTTAAGTATTATCAACAGTATTCCCTATGACAGATGCAACACCAGTATGGCGGCTTTCCCCATGTGTGAGGAATGTGATAAAGAATACAAAGATGTGAGCGATCGCAGATTTCACGCCCAGCCTACAGCTTGTCATATTTGTGGTCCCCAAGCATGGTTAGAAAGGGCTGATGGTAAACCAATTACAGCTTCTATGTTCTCCATGTTGGATGATGTGGATGCAGTATGTACCCTCCTACAAAAAGGGGAGATCGTCGCCATCAAAGGTATAGGAGGTTTTCACTTAGGTTGTGATGCAACTAATGATACAGCAGTGCAGAAATTGCGTCAGCGCAAACATCGCTACCACAAACCCTTCGCTCTCATGGCACGAGACATAGACATAATTGCAGCATACTGTCACATTAGTAACCAAGAACGAGAATTACTCACCAGTCCTCCAGCTCCCATTGTATTATTACAACAGAGACAAACAGACAAACCATCCTTTACCAAACCCCTCTCCTCCTCTATCGCCCCACAGCAAAGTACTCTCGGCTGGATGCTGCCCTACACTCCCCTACATCACCTCATTCTCAAACGGATGAACCGTCCCATAGTATTAACTAGCGGCAACATTTCCGACGAACCACAATGTATAGATAACCAAGAAGCAAAATCAAAATTAAGTCAAATAGCTGACTACTTTCTGCTCCACAACCGAGACATTGTCAATCGTGTAGATGATTCCGTAATCAGGGTAGTTAACCATCAGGTGCAAATTATCCGTCGTGCTAGGGGATATGCACCAGCACCCATAAATTTACCACCAGGATTTACCAATACGCCCCCAGTGTTAGCTATGGGTGGGGAGTTAAAAAATACCTTTTGTTTATTGAAAGATGGACAAGCTATTTTATCCCAACATTTAGGGGATTTAGAAAATGCTACAGCCTTTAGTGCTTATCAGGAAACCTTGAATTTATATCTCAATTTATTTGAGCATCAACCAGAAATCATAGCTATAGATAAACATCCAGAATATTTATCCACCAAGTTAGGAAAACAACTAGCAGTAGCCAATCAAATTCCCATTGATAACATTCAACATCACCACGCCCATATTGCTGCTTGTATGGCAGAAAATAATCTTCCCTTAGATACTTCACCTATTCTCGGTATTGCTTTAGATGGACTGGGTTATGGAGAAGATGGCACTTTCTGGGGAGGGGAATTTTTACTAACAGATTACCAGCAATTTCAACGACTAGCAACATTTAAACCAGTAGCAATGATTGGTGGTACAAAAGCAATTAAAGAACCTTGGCGCAATACCTACGCTCATTTAAACTCCGCATTTAATTGGAATAAATTAACACAACAATATAGTGATTTAGCAATAGTTAAATTTTTACAAAACCAACCCCTAAAACTTATCGACAGACTCCTAGAACAAAAAATAAATTGTCCTCCAGCTTCCTCCGTGGGGCGTTTATTCGATGCTGTAGCAGCTGCAATACTAATTTGTCAAGCAGAATGTAGCTATGAAGGGCAAGCAGCCATAGAAATGGAGGCTTTGGTACAAGCTACAGCCTTAGATAATGATGAAGAAACACTAAGTTATCCTTTTAATCTTGGCATTTTAGATAATATTTATTGTATAGATCCAACCTCAATGTGGCAAGCCTTGCTTGATGACTTACAAAAACAAGTCTCTCCAGCAACTATTGCGACTAAATTTCACTATGGGTTAAGTCAAATTATTGTCAACATGGCACAAAAATTATGTCAAGAAAATGGTATTAATTATGTTGCACTCACAGGGGGAGTATTTCAAAATACGATTCTCTTAGAAAGAGTCAAAATGGGTTTAACAAAATTGGGCATCAAACCCATAACCCATAGCTTAATTCCGCCTAATGACGGTGGTTTATCCCTAGGACAAGCAGTAATTACAGCTGCCAAATTGATTAACTCCCTTAGGGAGAGGGAACAGGCAACAGGCAACAGGCAACAGTGAGATTTTTCAGCTAAATTAATTCCAGGTAAATAAATATGTGTTTGGGAATCCCAGGTCAAATTATTGAAATTACTGACACCAATCATAAACTAGCAATTGTTGAGGTTGCTGGAGTCAAACGTCAGGTAAATATTGCTTGTATTGTAGATGAACAACATCCACCAGAATCCTGTCTAGGAGATTGGGTATTAGTCCATGTCGGCTTTGCCATGAACCGCATTAACGAACAAGAAGCCGCCGAAACATTGAAACTCTTAGAAGAAATAGTTGCTGCACAAACAACAATTACTAATTAATTTTTTATACTTTTGGGATTATACAAAGCTCTTATCCTCTGCGCCTCCGCGCCTCTGCGTGAGAAAAATTAAAACTTATTAACTCAATGAATTAAAAATTATTTGCCCTACAAACCATGAAATACGTTGACGAATTTAGAGAACCTCAAAAAGCCCAAGCCCTACTCCAAGAAATAAAAAAAATCAGTGGTAACTCCCCACTCAAAATAATGGAAGTATGTGGCGGACACACCCATTCAATCTTTAAATATGGCATTGAAGAAATTCTTCCCCACAACATAGAATTAATTCATGGTCCCGGTTGCCCAGTATGTGTAATGCCCAGGGGTAGATTAGACGACGCTATTTATATCTCCCAACAACCGAACGTCATTTTTACCACATTTGGTGATGCCATGCGAGTTCCTGGTTCCACCACCAGCCTCCTCCAAGCTAAAGCCAACGGTGCAGATATTCGCATGGTTTACTCACCCTTAGATAGCCTGAAAATTGCCAAAGAAAATCCAGATAAACAAGTAGTATTTTTTGCCCTTGGCTTTGAAACTACCGCCCCCAGTACAGCTTTTACCATTCTCCAAGCCGCCAGAGAAAATATTCCTAACTTTAGTATGTTTTCTAATCACGTCCTCGTGATTCCCGCCTTACAAGCATTATTAAATAATCCCGATTTACAATTAGATGGATTTGTGGGTCCTGGCCATGTAAGTATGGTAATAGGTACCCAACCATATGAATTTATTGCCCAAAAATATGACAAACCCATCGTAATTTCTGGATTTGAACCTTTAGATATTCTCCAATCAATTTGGATGCTATTGCAACAGATATCAGAACATCGTTGCCAGGTAGAAAATCAATATAATCGATTAGTTCAACCTGCGGGGAATACAGTCGCCTTAAATGCCATGAATCAAGTATTTGAGGTGCGAGATAATTTTGAATGGCGTGGTTTAGGAGATATTCCTAATTCCGGGTTAAAAATTCGCCCAGAATATGCTCAATTTGATGCCGAAATTAAATTTACCTTACCGAATCAAAAAGTAGCAGATAATAAAGCTTGTCAGTGTGGAGAAATACTGAAAGGAGTATTAAAACCCTGGCAATGTAAAGTATTTGGAACCGCTTGTACACCAGAAAATCCCATTGGTACTTGTATGGTTTCCTCCGAAGGCGCTTGTGCTGCTTATTATAAATATGGTCGTTTTTCTCAATCCTTCCAGGGAGAAATTACTGAAAAACCAAAAGTAACTGTATAAATTAAACTCTTTCATCTCTGCGCCTCTGCGCCTCTGCGTGAGATTCTAAACCCAATCATCAAGGAAACATTATGCCATTTGTCACAATTCAAATTGCCAAAGGCCATTCTATCGAAAAAAAACGAGAACTAGCAAAAGCCCTTACCGATGCCTTAGTTTCGACAATGGGGACAAAACCAGAATGGGTGACAGTTCATATTGATGAATTTGAACGGGAAAATTGGGCAGTGGGTGGTACACTCCATGTGGATAAACATAAAGGTAGACACGTTGAAAAAGGGGTATAAATCTCACACCTCCAGTAGTTGAAGTCAAATTTAGAGTATGTTAACTTACTTTCGGACTTCAACACTGACCCTAATTATGACCCTAAATCAAGAATATACCCTGGGAAATATTAGCCCCTTAATCCCTGCTGGTGATGATGTAGAAAAAGCCATCACTTTTTATGAACAAAGTTTAGGTTTTACTAAGATTCATCAAGAAGGAAACCCCATAAACATGGCAATTGTAAAGCGGGATGCAGCAGAAATATTCTTGGTTAAAAATGATAATTACCAGTTAGCAGAATCCACAGCATTAAGGATTTATGTCAACAACCTCGAACAGTATTATACCGAATTAGAGGCAAAGTCAGGAGAGATTATTCACCCCAATGGCAAACTAGAAACTAAACCTTGGGGAATGAAAGAGTTTGCAGTATTAGATCCTGCTGGTGTGTGCTTAACATTCTATGAACCGGCAAATATAGAGGATATTTCCAATTAAACCTCGTCTACCTTGAGAACCGTAGTTTTATAACCTGACTTTGGTATTGCTTCCTTACGTCACAATGACACATCTGAATAATTAGAAACGATTCTTTGCGTCTTTGCGTCTTTGCGTGAGATAAATTCATACCTGGATTCAGCAACACCAAAATCTAAAATCCAAAATCCAAAATTGTATGAAAAATCCCCTCTTTCAAAAAATAGAACAACTCCGCCGTCGCCGAGGAAAAGTCCGCGATACTAACATCAACCTGGCACATGGTAGTGGTGGTAAAGCCATGCGGGATTTAATAGATGATATATTTGTCAGCAATTTTGATAATCCCATTCTCTCACAATTAGAAGACCAAGCGAGCTTGAATTTACCTAGTCTAATGCAACAGGGAGATAGACTCGCTTTTACCACTGATTCCTATGTTGTCGATCCCCTATTTTTCCCCGGTGGAAATATTGGAGAATTAGCTATCAATGGCACAATTAATGACTTAGCTGTCAGTGGTGCTAAACCTTTATATCTTACCTGTAGCGTAATTTTAGAAGAAGGTTTACCCATAACAACCTTAAGAAAAGTTGCCCAAAGTATGCAAACTGCGGCACAAAAAGCCGGGGTGCAAATCGTCACTGGTGATACTAAAGTTGTACATCGTGGTGCAGCAGATAAACTATTTATTAATACGGCGGGTATTGGGGTAATTCCTACTGGGGTAAATATTTCTGCCCACAATATTCAACCGGGCGATGTGGTGATTGTGAATGGGGAATTGGGCAATCATGGTGCAGCAATTTTAATTGCCCGTGGTGAATTAGCATTAGAAACTAACATAGAAAGTGACTGTCAACCATTACATAATTTAGTAGAAACTATTCTCAAAGTTTGCCCCCACGCTCGCGCCATGCGGGATGCAACCAGGGGCGGTTTAGCAACAGTATTAAATGAATTTGCCCTTAGTTCTGATGTGGGGATTCGTCTGAATGAGCAGTCTTTACCTATTCGTGAAGAAGTGAAAGGAGTTTGTGAAATATTAGGTTTAGATCCCCTTTATTTAGCCAATGAAGGTAAGTTAGTAGTGGTGGTAGAAAAGGAGAGTGCGTCAACAGTTTTATCTGCCATGAAATCTCATCCCGCAGGTCAAGATGCTTGTATAATTGGTCACGCGATCGCTTCTCCTCCTGGTGTGGTTCTGCTCAAAACTATTTTTGGCGCGGAGCGGATTGTCGATATGTTAGTTGGGGAGCAATTACCACGGATTTGTTAAATAGGCAGTGATTTTTGTCTCACCCAGAGACGCACCAGACGCAGAGAGGCAAAAATATAATCTACACATAATCAATCTAAAATCTAAAATCTAAAATCTAAAATCTAAAATTGATTATGCATGAATTAGGAATTACCCAAAATATTGTGGCAATTGTATCCGAACACGCCCAAGGTGCAAAGGTACAGAGGGTATTATTAGAAATAGGTAAGCTGTCAGCTATTATGCCTGATGCCGTGCGTTTTTGTTTTGATGTGTGTTCCCAAGGCACTGTTTTAGCAGGAGCTAAATTAGAAATAGTAGAGATTCCAGGTTTAGGTAAATGTTGTCAATGTGGCGCGGAGATTCCCCTAGAACAGCCTTTTGGTAGATGTGAGTGTGGTAGTACCCAATTAGATTTAATAGCTGGTGAAGAACTAAAAATTAAGGAAATAGAGATAGAAGAATTATGTGTGTAACCTGCGGATGCTCTGATGATAATAATACCAAAATTATTAATCCCGAAACTGATTTAGAAACAGCAATTAATCATACAACCATTAATCACAATGGGGATACCCATCATCATACCCACACTTTACCAGATGGAACGGTAATTACCCATACTCATAACCACGAACATAGCCATGAACACAGCCATGAAGTATCTGAAATTCATGCCAATATTCATGGCACTACTATATCTTTAGAACAGGATATTCTCGCTAAAAATAACTCACTTGCGGCTCAGAATCGCGGTTGGTTTAAAGGTCGAAATATCGTAGCTTTAAACCTGATGAGTTCTCCGGGAGCGGGTAAAACAACCTTGTTAACTCAGACTATTAATGATTTAAAAAATAAGTTAACTATTAGTGTAATTGAAGGGGACCAAGAAACTATTAATGATGCTCACAAAATTCAGTCAACAGGCTGTAAAGTTATACAAATCAATACGGGTACAGGCTGTCATCTAGATGCATCAATGATAGAAAAAGGCTTAGAAAAACTCAACCCACCTCTCAATTCAGTGGTAATGATTGAAAATGTGGGAAATTTAGTTTGTCCGGCTTTATTTGATTTAGGGGAGAATCTTAAGGTAGTAATTTTGTCTGTTACTGAAGGGGAAGATAAACCAATCAAATATCCCCATATGTTCCGTGCTAGTGAAGTGATGATTCTCACTAAAATTGATTTACTACCTTATGTCCAATTTGATGTACAAAAATGTATTGAATATGCCCAACAGGTAAATCCTGGTATTAAGATTTTTCAAGTTTCTGCCCAAACAGGAAGTGGTTTAGATGGTTGGTATGAATGGCTATTTCACCAGGTAAATTACTTGAAAATAGGGTAAATCTTATCGAATCACACCACAGACAACCCACGCACCACCACCCAAAACAACAGGGGTATCTGAAAAATTATCACCCTTCATGTGAATCATTAAAGAGCGATTGATTACTTTTACAACCCGTAGACTCACATCTTGCACCACATGATTATTGCGAAAATCATTGCCTGTAACCCTTATTATTTCGTAGGGTGGGCAATGCCCACCTTACCCTTATTGAGAAGGTGCAAGATATGTGTAGACGTGGTGTCAGGGCAAACGTATCTAAAATCGCTTGTGGGGTGGGTTCCTTCACCCAATTAATATCCCAACATTGACCAAAATATGAGGAACTCTGTGGTAAAGATAACAATTAATAAACTTCATCATGAGTTCCAATATCAATTAAAACAATTAAATTATCCTCTAACGCTTCATCTTCTTTAAAAGTGTAAATTATCCGACAATCATAAGTAACAGAACAAGACCATAAACCCTCTAATTGACCCGTTAACTTATGAGATTTTAAAGAAGGAGTAAAGGGATTATCAGCCAACTGCTCTAAAACCTCAAATACCCTATCTTGTAATTGGGGATTTTTTTTAATTAATCGCTTAAATGCTCTTTTAAAACTATTGTCCCAAACTAAACTCATTCTGATTCATTTTCCAATAAGTCTGCTTTTAAATCATTAACATTCCCCCGTTTAGCCGTTCCGATTTCTAAAGCTTTTAACGTTGCTTGAGCATTATTAGCAATGTCAGAACGCCGTTTTTCAATCCTTCTTTTTTGGATTAATTCAAATAAATAATTCTGTTCTTCTAAAGAAAGAAGTTCAATGGAATCTATAATTTCTTGGAAAGATCCAATAGTCATGACTCTTTTCTCCTGTTAATGCTAACGCTAACCCCATCTACACTTTACTTTACTACACTTTCCCAGTGCGAATGCTCCACGGAGTGCGCTTGCGCTATCGCTTTTGGTAAGGGGTTGTTGACTGATAAATTGCACCATTCAAGGGCTTAGCCCAAATGTCACGGGAATAAATTCCCAGGCTCAAAGACAAAGTCTGATAAATCAGACTGGGAAACACATATCTTGCACCTTCTCAATAAGGGTAAGGTGGGCATTGCCCACCCTACGGATAAATAAGGGTTTCAGGCTCTAATTTTCTCAATAATTTTGTGGTGCAAGATGTGAAGAAAGACTTTCAGCACGTTTCAACGTTGCTTGGTTTATTAGCCTTGAAATAAATTTCAAGGTGGGAATGTGGGTTAAGCAACATTGGTGCAAGTTGTTAGTTGAGAGGGCGATGGGTCAGCCACCCGCGATCGCTTTTTGGGAGCGACTTTCAAGATTTTTTGAATCGCTCTATTGGTTATTCCAATAGACCCGTCCTAAACAAGCGAGTATATACAAGGGTTTGAGACTTGTCCTTGCAAATTATCTTTCAACGGAATAATTAGGATTTGATACCGTTACTGATAGTTTAGACTGGAAAAATACAAAAAATAATGGCTGTAAATAAAGCCTAGCAAGGGTTTAAAACTTAGTGACTAACGAATTTAGCACCCTAAGTACGCAAGAACCAACACGCCCTAGGCAAAATACGTAAGAAAGAATACAAGGGCGTTGTTGAATAAGGGGATGAATTATGAACCACAAAGGCACATTCTGCCTCCAGCAAAGCTGCCTTCTTCAATAAATTCTGACGAAAGTAAAAAAAATTACAAAAATTAATTTAAAATTTGGGCAAAATCAGCTAAATTGTTAACTGCATCTTCATTAAGATGATTTTTTGAGAATAATTTTACCAATGAAGAGGTCGTAAGCCTTGCGTATGCTCTCTTGCTTGGATTGACGATATGATTTATCAGTTCAGGTGGTAATTTTAATTCTGGAAATCTCCTAAGAAGATTCTGCTCATATCTTATATCTACACTCTAGTACTCCATTTCATTAGTTTTGATCAGTCGCGGGTGTGAACGATCCCCGACTTCTATCCTAGGAATAGCTACGATGTGTGGATATTTATGCAGAAGTCGGGGAGTTTTTACCTAGCCCTCAGAACGAATGTAGTAGAGTACTAGAAGTCTGATTAGATACAGCCAAAGCCTGCCTGTGTAGGCTAAAAGTTCTGATTTTTCGTGTTGTTGATAAAAATATATATTTATTAACAACATTAAAAAACAGTATTAATACTTTGGTGCAAGATATCAGTCTAATCACTACAAAGTTCAGATGAAGAACAAATTTCTCAAAATAGTCACAGTAACGCTGCTAGCTATTACTTTATTGCTAGTAGATTGCCTGCCACTGACGAGCCAAGGTATAGCTCTAGCTGCACCTTCAGATTCAGAGCCAGATCATCCGCCCAATATCTTGGTGATTATGGGTGATGACATTGGCTGGTTTAACATCAGTGCCTACAACAATGGCATGATGGGCTACAAAACGCCCAGCATCGATCGCCTTGCCAAAGGAGGGGTTTTATTCACCGATTACTATGGTGAACAAAGCTGTACCGCCGGTCGCGCTGCCTTTATCACTGGTCAGACTACCATCCGGACTGGTCTGACCAAGGTAGGTATTCCTGGTGTTAATATCGGTCTGCAGAAAGAAGACCCAACCCTAGCAGAGCTACTCAAGCCTCTGGGCTACCGCACTGGTCAATTCGGAAAAAACCATCTTGGTGATTTGGATAAGTATCTACCTACCAACCACGGATTTGACGAATTTTATGGCAACCTCTATCACCTGAATGCTGAAGAGGAACCAGAGAACGAAGACTATCCACCAAAAGGGATGTATCCTACATTCGATTTGTCTCGACCAAGAGGTGTACTCCATAGCTATGCCGACCAATCTCATCAGTGCGGAATTGGTGAGGAAGACATAACCAATCAAGATAGTGAAGGTCAACGAGTCTGCGATACTGGTCCTCTAACCAAAAAGCGGATGGAAAGAATAGATGAAGATGTTTTGCATCGTACCAAAAAATTCATCGCAGAAGCTACAACTGACGAGGAGCCGTTTTTTGTCTGGTTTAACACCACTCGTATGCACGTCTTTACCCACCTGAAAGAAGATTCTCAGGGAGTAACAGGGCAAGGAATTGAAGCAGACGGCATGGTAGAACATGATGGTCAAGTCGGAGACCTTCTCAATTTCGTCAAAGACCAAGGTCTAGATGACAACACTATCATTATTTACACCACCGACAACGGTGCAGAAGTATTTGGCTGGCCAGATGGCGGCACGACTCCTTTCTATGGTGAAAAGAATACTAATTGGGAAGGTGGTTTCCGTGTCCCCACTATCGTTCGCTGGAAGGATCATTTTCCAGAAGGTGTCGTTTCCAACGAAATAATGTCTCACATAGACTGGGTGCCAACTCTTATGTCTGCCGCTGGTGTGGATGATATCCAAGGAAAACTTCTTGAGGGATATGCAGGATTTAATGTCCACTTAGATGGTTATAACTTCTTACCTTACTTAGAAAGTCTTAAGTCAGGTCCCAATCTAATAGACAACCCAGAGTTAAGGGAAAATTGTTTACCCAGTAGTACAACAAAAGAGGCTTATTGTCCACCCCGTCATGAGTTCATCTATTTCACTGATGATGGCTATCCATCAGCAATGCGGTATGACGACTGGAAATTGATATTTAGTGAACAACGGGAAGAAGGCTTTAATGTCTGGGAAGAACCCTATGTCAACTTGCGGGTTCCTAAGTTGTTTAACTTGCGCCGCGATCCTTTTGAGAAAGCGGACAAAGAGTCAGACTATTACGTTGACTGGCGTTTCCGTCGAATTTTCTTAATAGGTCCGATTCAGTTAACTGTAGCCCAAATGCTGAATACCTTTGTTGAATATCCACCTCGTCAAAAACCTGCTTCTTTTAGTATCAATCAGATAGTAGATGGGGTAGTAACACAAATAAAAATAAACAGGCTAAAAGAAGAGTTTCCTGTGATTACAGGGCTAAGAAAGATCATCGAAAAGATACAGGAGATAGGTGCCGATTAAACCCTACTCATACCAATTTTCTTAATTCTTGAGAGAGAGGATAAATCTAGGTTGGGTTGAACTCCTGGGAAACCCAATTAAACCTTAGGCGTTGCTAAATCGTGGGATGATTTCGCCCAATTAAGAACATATTTTCGATGGTTCTACCCGCCGATTCATCCCGCAAAGGAAGCAACGCCAACCCTTAATAAGGGTAGTAAGGTGGGCAATGCCCACCCTACGCTAAATCAAGGGTTACAGACTCTAATTTTCTCAATAATTTTGTGGTGCAAGATGTGAATCTTCCTGTTTTTCTTAACAACCATGAAACCTACTTTCAAGGTGTGTAAATCTAACCATGAACTTTAAAACTATGAACAGAAAAACTTTAGGCTTTTTCCTTTCAGTTCTGATCTCAATTTTTTGCCTGGGAGGAACTTTTGGATGTCTTCCTGCTTATGCAGCCCATGAAGACTTATTAGGCTCTTGGAATAATACTGGCACTACTGGCACTGGCAGCAAAGAAGCAATCATAGATTTTGTCAACAAAGTCACTAATCAAAGTGGCGATTACTATGTTCCACCAAAGGATCGGATTGCCGTGTTTGATAATGATGGAACCTTATGGGCTGAAAGACCTGACTATTTCCAAGCATTATTTATTGAGGAAAATCGCGAACCTGTCTCTACAGCCAAATTCACTAAAATTCTTAAAACTACTAAAAAGAAAATAGATACAAATGGAGATCGTAATATTTCCGATGAGATCAAGTCTTTTTTAAGTGATATCGCGGTGTTTGATGGAATAACAACAGATAGTTACATAAGCCAAGCTCACGATTTTGTATATAATCAAAAGCATCCAGAGTATGATGCTGAATATATACAACTTACTTACAAGCCCGTAATTGGCTTAGTCAACTACCTCAAAGCTAATGGCTTCAAAGTCTATATTTGTTCTGGAGGTGGAGTTGATTTTGTGCGCTCCTTTGCTGAAGATGCCTACGGTATTCCCCCGGAAAAAGTGATTGGTTCCGCCGTCAAAACAAAGTATGATGAAACCGAAGGGCCTGGAGGAAACCTAGTTCGTCAACCAATGCTAGCTCAGTATAACGATCAACAAGGTAAACCTGTAGGTATTGAACGTCATATTGGCAAAAGACCAATTATCGCTGTTGGTAACTCTGGTGGTGATTTAGAAATGTTTAAATACACCAATGTTGGGGAGGACACATCCTTGATAGTGTTGATTAATCACGATGATTGCGATCGGGAATATAAATACAACGATATTCCAGGTGGTGCAAATGGTGAAAATGAGTCTCTCGACGAAGCTGAAGGGCGTGACAACTGGATAGTAGTCAGTATGAAAGACGATTTCCAAACTATTTTTGAATCAAATCCACAAAGACCAACTCCAAACTGCCCTCCACAGTAGATTTTAGCACTGAGCCATATTACCGGACGGTGCCGTACTTTCAGGGGTAACACACCCTACGTGTTTTTTTACAAGGTTCTACCAAGTAGATGAATTTTGAGGAGGCTCTGCCTCCTGTTAAGTCTGGAGGCTACCCCAACGGGACATCCCACAAAGGGCACGGCGTGTGTAAGATTATTCTATAACCCGAAAGATTTTGGGTGCCGTGCCCCTACCGGATAAATAATTTGTTTTTTGGCATTTGTCAGCTTGACAGGGCTAGGGCGTGTTTTCAAACCCCTAAAACCCTCAGGCTAAAGCCTGGGGCTACACGATCAAAGCCTGCCGGGAGCAGGCTCAAAACCTTGATTTTTCATAGTCCGCGCAGGCGGTGAGTCCAGTGCTGCGGGAGGGTTTCCCTCCGCAGGCAACTGGCGAACCCGAAGGGACTTAGTACGTGTAGCCGCACCCTTCCAGGGTGTCGGCGACTTTGAAAACACGCCCTAGATGGGCATTGCCCACCTGACAACAAATTACAACAAATTAAGTTGAGACCTTGGATTATTCAAAGATAAAACTTTTATGAAAACTTTTTGGTTAAAATCACTGATTCTCAGTTTACTGACAATCTGCCTTTTTTTAGGTTCTCCCACAGAAGCAAAAGCATCTCCTACGGACAATACCTGTCCAGAGGGGATGGTATTTATCCCTGGTGGAACTTTTAACATGGGTTCCGATGCTCACTATCCTTCAGAGCGTTCTGCCCAAGATATTACCGTTAATAGTTTTTGTATGGATAAATATGAAATTACTAACGCCAAATTTGCTCAGTTTGTGAAAGAGACGGGCTACATTACAGTAGCAGAACGTCCTTTATCTAAAGAGCAGTTTCCCGATTTATCAGACGATGGGAGAAAACCAGGCTCATTAGTCTTTCAGATGGCAGAACCAGGAGCAAAAAAAATCGGTTACTTAAGCTGGTGGAAGTGGACTCCTGGGGCAGACTGGCGACATCCTTTGGGACCACAGAGCAATATCAATGGCAAGGAAAATTATCCAGTGGTTCAAATTGCCTATGAAGATGTTGAAGCCTATGCTAAATGGGCAGGTCTGTCACTGCCAACAGAAGCCCAATGGGAATATGCTGCTCGTGGTGGACTCAATGATGCTACCTATAGTTGGGGTGAGCAATACTCGGAAAAGAAGGCTAATACTTGGCAAGGATTATTTCCTGTTTTGAATACCAAAGCGGATGGTTACATTGGCACTGCACCTGTAGGAGCTTTTAAAGCTAATGGCTACGGTTTATATGATATTACTGGTAATGTTTGGGAATGGACTTCAGATTGGTATCGTCCTGGTCACAATGATCAAGCTCACAGTTTAGATCCTACGGGTCCCTCTGAAAAAGAAAGCTTTGACCCTAGGGAACCAGGAGTTGCTAAACACGTAATTAAAGGTGGGTCTTATCTGTGTGCCCCTAACTATTGTAGTCGCTATCGTCCTGCGGCTAGGGAGTCCCAATCACCAGATACAGGGACGACACATATTGGTTTTCGCTTGGTAAAATCGTTTAAACAGCCCCTTGGTTGATGCTGTAAAATTGGTCACGCGATCGCTTCTCCTCCTGGTGTGGTTTTGCTCAAAACTATTTTTGGCGCGGAGCAGATTGTTGATATGTTATATCATGTGCGGATGAATAGTAAACTACCCACACTGACCTTGCGGTACAGTGTGGGCTTTTAGTAGCCCTGAACTGTCTGTACTGAGATTACAATACAAACCGTTCGAGCCTCTGGGCTGGTTTACAAAAACAGCCCCCTTCGGGTTCGCAGTTGCCTGCGGAGGGAAACCCTCCCGCAGCACTGTCTCACCAATAGCAGCAATATTCTTTGCTCCGTTTAAATCAGCATCGCCACTCCATTGGCAGTTTCTACATTTGAAACGCTTATCAGAACGCAATCCTATATGTAGGCAGTTGTGGCACGTCTGACTACTATAGGCTGGAGGTACAGCAATTATTTCAATTCCGTACTTAATGCCTTTATATTCCAAGAAAGACCGCAATTGATAAAACGACCAAGAATTCGAGCGTCTGCGCTCAGTCTTATTTCTTGGTTTTTGGTTAGTTCTTTCTCGTATACCTGTCAAGTCTTCAATAGCCACAAACGCATTATTTTTTAATGCGTCCTGAATAATAGACTGAGAAATGTTGTGGTTTAGCCATTGTTGAAAACGTCTTTCCTTACCTGACAGCCGTTGCAAAATCTGTCTCCCACGTCGGCGAGTAGACCTTGTGCCTTTCGAGGCTTTTTGTTGCAAAGACGCTCTGACTCTAGAAAACTTATCCCTAGCATTGTTAATTTGCTTTCCATCCCACTTGTCGCCATTGCTAGTTACAGCAATGTCACGACGACCAAAATCAACCCCAATGACTTTGTTTGATTGTATGGGTGTAGGTGGTTCATCCTTAAGTTGAATGTGGATATAGTAATTACCATCACGATGTTTACACAGTTGGGCGCTTGTCGGTTTGCGTCCCTTGAGCTTACCTCGTTGGTAATTACCAGCATGGATTTTAATGTGTTCCCTGCCATTCATCAAAGTTAAGCTGACAGTCCAATCTTTTTCTCTAAAAGCAAAGATTCGAGCATCATAATCAGCAGAGGTTGGTTTAAATTCCTTAACTGGCTTGCCTTTGTGTTTAGCAGTTTTGCGATTAGCTCCAACTCTGGCACAAGCACGTACAGCCAAATTTGCACTCAACCCAAACATTGCACGAATGTCATGATAAACCATGTTCTGAATTGTGGTTTTGCTAGTTACTTGTGGTTTAACTTGCCCGTTGGCATAGTTACAAGCGTCAGCAAAAGCTTTTAAAACAAGTTCTATTTCTTCTACTTGTTTAGGCGTGGGGTTGAGTTTGCAAACTAGTGTCAATACTTGTTCCATGTGTTCGACCTAATCACATATGATATTATTATAGACTACAAATCTACGTTATGTGTTTCCGGATAATTGTCACGGCACTTGCTACAACGGGGGGAACCCCCGCAACGCAGTGCCTCAAAAACTCAACTGCTATTTTCCCTGTCATCGCTGCGCGATAAATCGGTCAAATAGCGTCTCGCTTTTGACTCGCAATTCCTCTGGCACACCTCCCTTGCGGGTAGGTGTGAGCCTCCTTACTGTTTTAGGTGATAAAACCTCACCCGCCTGGGTTACCCTCTCCTTATTAAGGATGCTGCTGGCGAATAGTGGGTCTAACCCTTGATTTGTCCACAAATTGGTTTGTACTGATAACTTGCACTCCTATCCATACCGCCTCAGAATGAATTCTGAGGCTAATAAACAAAGTCTGATAAATCAGACTGGGTAAGGCGTGCAGTGCGTTTTAACTCATAACTTGCACCATTCTCAACTAGCCCAAATGTCCGCCTAGGAATAAATTCCCTTTTCTTAAAGACTAAGTCTGATAAATCAGACTGGGAAAGACTTTCAGCACGTTGAAACGTGCTTGGTTTATTAGCGATTCGGCTACGCTCATCGCTAACACTGAGCGAAGTCGAAGTGTTAGCCTTGAAATTTATTTCAAGGTGGGAATGTGGGCTAAACCAGATTGCTGCAAGTTATCAGTTTTAACGCACTTGGTTTATCAGCCTGGAATTGAATCAGGCAGCGAGAGCTGGAGGCAGAAAATGGCTCATCTAGAATAGTGCTTCTGGTTAAAAAGCCAAAGCCCTGGCTAAAGCTACCCTTTGCTGTTGCCCTCTAGAAAGTTGATGGGGATAGCGATCGCCTAATCCCTCTAATTGCATTACCATTAATATATTCTGTGCCACAGTCATAGCTTAGTTTTTAGGCACTCGGCGCACGGAGCGTACCATTGCTTATGCCAGTTGCGTAAGTCCTGTAATATAATCTGCCGTTTATTAACCCTTTACTATCTTGTTGGAGGTACAGTTTTACTAAATAAATATGGAGAGTGGCAATTGAAAAAAATATTAATCTGGTGTGCAATTTGTTTTCTGGTAATCAATACTGGTTGTTCTATTACTACACGAGATACATTAACTACACGAGATGCATTAACTCCAGGCAATGTACACTTAAGACTGGGCAATCCTAGTGGTGCAAATGCAAGTAACCCCAACAATTACTTGATGATTAAGTCACAGTATGCCCTTTCTTACAACCGTGATAAAGGTATACCTAATTGGGTTAGCTGGCAATTAAATAAGTCATGGTTAGGGAGTACCGATAGAACCAATGATTTCCGCCCCGATCCAAAATTACCTAATGGTTGGTATCGCGTTACAGGCAGAGAGTACCGAGATTCTGGTTACGATCGCGGTCATATGGTTCCTTCTGCTGATCGCACTAACAATCAAGAAAATAACTCAGCTACTTTCTTGATGACTAATATAATACCACAGTTCCCAGATAATAACAGGGAATATTGGCGCGAATTTGAGGAATATACTAGGAAATTAGTCCGTAAAGGTAACGAATTATATATCATTGCTGGTGGTTATGGAGGGAATAAAAAAATTGCTAAGGGTAAGATTTCTATACCTGCTCGTTTATACAAAATAATTGCAGTTACTAAACCCGGTTCTAAGGGAAATGATATTCAACAAGTAATAGCTATTGATACTCCCAATCTTAAAGGTGAGGGAAACTGGCAGGATTTTATTACTACAGTTGATGCTATTGAAAAGAAAACTGGTTACGATTTTTTATCGAATGTTAATAAGTCAGTACAAAAGGTAATTGAAGGCAAAAAATACTCTGTAAAAGGTAATAGTAATCGCTCTAGAAAAGCCAAGCGCTCAGGCAAATGCCATCCAGCTTATCCCAATATTTGTATTCCC
Organism: Calothrix sp. MO_192.B10; assembly: GCA_030065055.1. Classification (GTDB taxonomy): domain Bacteria; phylum Cyanobacteriota; class Cyanobacteriia; order Cyanobacteriales; family Nostocaceae; genus Calothrix_A. The sequence goes on along the minus strand of JASJDS010000097.1, from coordinate 59,755 downwards.
GCACCACCACCATATTTAAACTGCAAGGATATCCCCTATAAAAAATTCAAAGTATTACCACCAGATCCACATAACTTTGATGGTAACAAAGACGGTGTTGCTTGCGAGAAATAATTAATAATTAATTCTAGGCTCAGGTTTCTACAACCATTGTGGAAAGTCCTGCTATGCTCCCATCTGAAGTTTTACCAATAATATAAACATCTATTTCAATTTCCCCCACCCGGTAAACTTTGATATCTGTCAAATTAGTTTTGAGTATCTCTACAAGCTGACGGTACTTTTCTACCTCTACTTTTTCTGATTCATCATGCCAGTCTGACTCTGTAGTGGCTCTGGCAAAAAATCGATCAATATCTCTAACTTCTACTAGAGTATCAGGCGATCGCTTTAATTTCTGCAATAACTTATCATTTGTTAAATTTTCGAGATTTTCCCACAAAACTGTCTCAAATGGGTAGTCAGACTCACTTAGCCACAATAAGCCATCTGAGGTATTTTTAAGTTTGGTAATGATTTGTAAATTAGAAAGACTCATCCACCTCATATCCTCAATCATTACGAGGTGATCATAAATCAAGTTGCACTTTTTGTGTGAAGTCAACTTTTTCAGATATTAAAAGCGATATTGTACTAGGGCATCTCCTAAGGTATAGTTTGGTTGTGTGTCTCCTTTATTACCTAGTAAGACTACGACATAGTTATACAGTCTGCTACTAACTTCACCGCCTACACTTTTAGGTAAGTTGAAGTATCCAGGAACACCATAGGCGGTGGGAGTACTCAAAACTTCTGGTGCTTTCTCAAACAAACTTTGCTGGTATTCTTGTATTTCCTGATTTTGAGTATTATGGTTCACATTTAAATTTATCGGTGTTGTTCCCAATAGACTTGTAGCTTTTTCTGCTTTCACAAAATTACTAGATACAATTACTGATTTTGGTTTAGCTGCAACTGTAGTAGTTTGCGTTGCTTGAATCGCTTGGACTGGTTGTGTATTAATTGCTAATTGTCCAATGCCACCGAATAATACAATAGATGCGATTCCTAAATCAGCTAATTTATTGAGTGTCATCTGGTGTTACCTCAGGTTTTATAGGTATGGGGAGCATCCTGTTTTGGAAGAAATATAATTATTGGCGACAGAAACCCAGTCATATCGTTTGTCTAAAAAATATATCCGCCGAAAGTGGATGCTTCCTATGTGTTTCCCTTTGCTTAATTACTAATATCGGGGATAACTCTGAGGAGCTAATGATTGGTAACTGAAGTGAAGCTAAGATTTTTATGAGAAAACTGAGCGCAGCTCGTTGTTAATTTCCTACTAATACTAAGTTGCATTCAAAGATAGTACCCAGTCATTGCGACGTTCGCTCTTAGCGTTCCCGCAGGGTAGGAAGCAATCTCATTGACTCGAACTACTATGATAGAACGCAACTTGGTATAACCTGGAAGGGCACAGCGCAATTAATGTGATTTTATATACTAACTAAATGTGAATGTTCCCTGGCTGTGGGCGGGGAAACCCCAGGGGCGGGGAAACCCCGCCCCTACTCCTTTACGCACTATTTTTTCAGCCTTAAGCTTCCATAACCATTAATCGCATGGGTTCTAAGCAGATATACCAGGGTGAGGGCTTATCTCTAATTCTCATCCATTTTTCTTTGAATACTTCTGCTTGCAGATGATAATCCTGGGAATTATTAGGGGGAGAATGCAATTTGAGAAACAGTGTCATGCGATGGGGTGTTTCACTACTTCTTGCTAACCAACAGGGAAAGGTGTTTTCCCTTTCTGAACTATCGGTAAAGGAAATTTGATGGGCACGAATACCTATATAAGCAAATGAATCAGGAATAGGTTCTCTCACTTGCAAATCACAACCCCAATCAATGGCTTCCAGTATGTGAGATTCTTTACTGAAGGCACGGGAGACGTTTTTACAACCAGTTAATTGGGCAACACTGACGGTATTGGGATGTTGAAACACCTCATATCTGGAACCATGATGAACTTCTTTCCCCTGTTCCATAACTAACAAATTGGGACAAACACGGTAGGCTTCTTCCATATTGTGGGTGACAAATAAGGAAATACCCTGATACTCTCGTAAGATAGTTATCATTTGTTGCTCTAATTGGCTACGTAAATGGGTGTCAAGGGCAGAAAATGGCTCATCTAGTAATAATGCTTCTGGTTGAGAAGCCAAAGCCCTGGCTAAAGCTACCCGTTGCTGCTGTCCTCCAGAAAGTTGATGGGGATAGCGATCGCCTAACCCCTCTAATTGCATTACCATTAACTGGGATGCTATCTCTTGTTTGATGGCAAGTTTCGATAGGTGCTTGGGTAAACCAAAAGCAATATTCTGCGCCACAGTCATATGGGGGAACAGAGCATAATTCTGTACTAATAATCCCACACGGCGATCGCGGCTAGGTAAATTAATTCCTCGTTGGGAATCAAATAATATGCGCCCATTTAAGATTATCTGCCCTTTGGTTGGGGTTTCAATCCCGGCAATGCAGCGTAAAATCATGCTTTTACCCGCACCAGAACCACCCAACAGCCCTAGGGTTTGGTTATCAGTGGCAAAGCAAACCTGTAAATGAAAGCCTGGTAATTTTTTCTCAATGTCTACAATTAACCCAGCATTAGTATTAAGCAAATGAGTAGGGTTAATTAATACACACTCACTTGCTTTATTCCTGTTTCTATATTTGCCCCTGCCTTTCCTTTTCTGCTTGTGTAATTCTTGCCAAAGATTAACCCCAATAATCCCTGACAAGGAAGTAACCATAATTACCACCGACCAAAACCAAGCCTGATCCATTGCTCCCGCTTCCACAGCAAAATAAATTGCCATGGGAATGGTCTGGGTTTGTCCGGGAATATTACCCGCCAGCATCAAAGTCGCGCCAAATTCACCCAAAGCACGGGCAAAAGCTAAAGTAGTTCCGGCTACAATCCCCGGCAGTGCTAAAGGTAAACTAACTTGCCAAAACCCAGTCCATTCGGAAGCTCCCAAGGTTCTAGCTACCTGTAGTAACCTCGCGTCTATTTGCTCAAATGCCCCCAGGGCAGTTTTATACATCAAAGGAAATGAAACCACTATAGCAGCGATCGCAGCACCATACCAAGTAAAAACAATACCGAAACCAAAAGGCTCCATCAGTTTACCCACGGGACCATTTTTACCTAAAAATAGTAGTAGCAAAAAACCAACAACGGTGGGTGGTAAAATTAAGGGTGAAACAAAAATACCTTCTATTACGGATTTAGCTTTGCCACGGTATCTCAGCATCCAGTAAGCAGTACTAATACCGAGAAAAAAAGTAAAAAATGTGGCTAACAAAGCTGTTTTCAGAGATATCCACAAAGGGGAAAGATCAGCAGGCATAATAAAAGTAATAAGTAATAAGTAATAAGTAATAAGTAATAAGTAGGGTAGGCATTGCCCACCTTACCCTTCCTCAGCTAACTTAAATCCCTGATTCTCAAACACAGTTTTGGCACGATTACTAAAGAGAAAATCAATCAAATCCTGTGCTGCTCTGACATTTTTAGTACTTTTGACCACAGCAATGGGATACACTACAGGGGAATGACTATCTGCTGGTGCAGTGGCAATAATTTTTACCTGAGAAGAACTTTTAGCGTCGGAAAGATAAACAATACCAGCATCCACATTACCAGTCTCCACATAGTTGAGGGCTTGACGTACATCTCTGGCAAAAACAGCTTTGGGTTTGACTTGCTCAAAAATTTTCAGGGTAGTTAACACTTGTTTGGCATACTGTCCAGCAGGAACGCTTTTTGGTTCACCCATAGCAATTTTTCGTATGGGTTTGCTACTTAAATCTGGAAAATTCTTAATCTCAGTTGCTTTTTCTTTGGGTACAATTAAAACTATCTCATTTTTTAGCCAATTTTTGCGAGTATTATCCAACAGTAAACCTTGTTTTTCCAAGATATCCATTTTGTTGGTTGCAGCGGAGATAAAAACATCAACTGGCGCGCCCTGTTCAATTTGTCGTTGTAGAGAACCAGAACTACCAAAATTATAGGTAAGTTTAATATGAGGTTTTTCCTGTTGGTACAACGACTTAATTTCTTCCATCCCATTCTTGAGGCTGGCTGCTGCGGAGATGGTTAAATTGGCAGACTGAGTGGCTGGAGAAGAGCTGGTATTAGAAGTTGGACTACAAGCAATAACTACAGTTGAGGATAACAATAGCCACCCCAGAGATGAAAATAGACTTCTGTTTTTCATCATTAATTTTTTGTAGAGGATCTATGCCTTGCCTGCTTGATAGGATTATATCAGTACAACCACTTAATTACCAACTATTTTGGTAAAAGTATGCCCAGAAAAGAACAAGGATGGATTACATTTCAAACCTCTCAAGAAGAGCGAAAGCTTCTGGAGGAATTCTGTCAGCAGTCTCAGCGCACGAAGACAGATATTTTACGGGAACTTGTGCGGGGACTAAATAAAGACTCTGCACCATCTCCAATACCAACCAAACAAGAAGAGTCAAAAGCTGGGGAAACTGCTGAAATAGCAACTGCTAAACAAAAGAAGCCTTTGAAAGTAAGTTCCCGTAATGTCCTCAAAGGTGTAGTCACAAAAGTGACAAAAGGGGAAGTTAGTAGTCAAGTAACTTTAAAGGTTGTTCATGAAGTAGAATTGACTTCAATTATTACTACATCCTCCGTGGAGGAGTTGGAGTTACACGAAGGGACAGAAGCTTATGCTGTGATCAAATCTAGCGATATTGCGATCGCCAAGGATTAAACTGTGCTTTCCCGATGTCGTAGTGTTTTGCGGAAATATCCATGTCGCAAGTGTCTGGAAATAACGCCATAATAAAACCACACAACAAGCGCGTACTCTATTATTGATATGGCACAGGTATCCCATCCCCGTCGCACTCGCATCTTACCAGCTTGTCCCATAGCACCATCAGAAAAAACTCGCCGTCAAGAACAACGTGATGCTCTGGCAGCGAAATGCCGTACCGTTTTCGAGCGCTTGCGTCCACAACTGATAGAGATATATTATAACTGGCATATTGCCATTGATCCAGATACGGAACAGTATCTTATTGACCCAACTTTGAAAGGGATAACGCAAAAAATCCGCGATGTTTACGGTAATACTAACGAGGTCAAACTCACTATCTTTCGACTCAACGATACTGGAACCTGCGGTAGATTATGGGTGTAGGTTCGTTTGGGGATAACGGCGAGCTATTTTTTGAAATTCAGCTTGTAGCTGCTGGAGGTGAGGAATTTTCTATTGAAGCGTTATTTGATACTGGGTTTACGGATGGGTGGTTAGCCATCAATACTCAAGATCTAGAAGCTTTGGAATGGCCAATCGTTGCTGCTCAAATTGAGATGCAGACAGCACGAGGGGAAGCACGGTTTAATATCCATGAAGGTAAAGTCATCATCAACGAAACTTGAATGTAGCCCAAAACTGCACTGGTCTGGCCAGTTCAAAATGCTTAACCCAGTAGTATTGAATTGACATACTCCCCTTGTTGAAACGAAGGGGATTCAAAAATGTTGTTCCGTAGCAGGGTGAACCCGTGCTACTCCACATTTTTTTCCTGCCTCTTAGGCTCTTAACTAGGCAAATCACCTATGTTTTTTGCCCCCGCCAGACCGCCTCCACAGGCATTTTGTTTAGCGTTTAGGAAGTGCCCCTCCCCAAACGGGTCTAAATTTTTGTATGAACAGTTTCTCTACCTTTTTTTAGGCTCCCAGAGTGCAGGTCGCGTCACCCTTCGGGTATCTCCTTCGGAGACGCTCCGCGAACGTCAGTCGCTTTATGCCGGGGAACCCGTCCACCGCGCTGACTCACCGTTACTGATTTCTTGGGTAATATTTGTCTCGACGATCCATGATGGGGCTGAGTTGCCCGGTAATAGTGATTGCGCTTTACCGCTAGTATCATTATATCAGAAAACTTGGGGATAAATCCCCTTGAGTCGCGTTTCATCCCCTCGAAGACAGCGTAGGGGTTCTCACGCTCCCACCATGCCTTGATAGTACTACAAGCCTACAAGCCCTTGCCAAGCCTGACTGCCGCGCAGGCCCCATCTAGAACGAGTTTATAAATGGGGACTGCGCGGGCGATTCTTTTCAATCGTAGCTCTCAAAACATCAAGTGACTAAAGATACAGATAATTTGGCTGCGATCGCTCAGTGTCAGGGGATATGTATGATTGTATGAGTTTTTCAGTGAGCGACAATGATTATGGTCATTTATAAGACTAAAACTCATCAAAAATTAGTTATAAATGACTAATACGACCCACCATAATTGATCAAGTGAAGGCTGGAAAATGTTATTAGAAGATCGCGACTATACCTTAATTATTGATAAAAGTGGTAGTATGTCTACCATAGAGCCAAATAAGGCTAGAACTAGATGGGAAATACTACAAGAGTCTACATTCGCTCTAGCTAGTAAGTGTGAACAGTTCGATCCAGACGGCATTACAGTTTATGTGTTCTCTAATACATTTAAAAGATATGACCATGTGACCTCAGCGAAAGTGAAGCAGGTCTTTACAGAGAACGAACCTGGTGGTCCAACTAACTTAGCAGGTGTATTGCAAGACACAATTAATAATTACTTTCAACGCAAAGCAGTAGGCAAAACGAAAAAGAACGGAGAAATCATTTTAGTTGTCACCGATGGCGAACCATGCGATCGCCAAGCGGTAATTGAGACGATTGTCAATGCCACTCAAGGTATAGATACACCTGAAGAGTTAGGCATTTCTCTAATTCAAGTTGGCTCAAATTCCAATGCAACTAAGTTTTTTACAGCTTTGGATGACTTATTGCTAAGTATTGGTGCCAAGTTCGACATTTGCGATACAGTAACTTTAGATGAAATAGAAGATATGAGTCTTGTGGATGTTTTAATGAATGCCATTACTGATTAAAAAAATTGGCGTTGCTTCCTTTGTGGGATGATTTTATTTCCTCTGTCTAGCATAAAACTTAATTCTTCTTGTCCTACCCGCCTACTTCTACTAATAAAGCTTCCATAGGTTGATTCAGTAACAGTCCTGACAGATTCTAGACATTAACTATTGGTAAATGATAATCATTGGAGAATTCACAAATGTTACAAAATCGCGACTATACATTAATTCTTGATAAAAGTGGTAGCATGGCAACCCCCGATCAAAAGGGTGGTAGGAGTAGATGGGTAGCGGCACAGGAATCTACTTTTGCTTTAGCCAATAAATGCGAACAATTGGACCCAGATGGGATTACTGTTTACGTATTTTCCGGTAGATTTAAACGCTATGAAAATGTGACATCGGCTAAGGTATCACAAATTTTCATGGAAAACGATCCTTCCGGAACAACTGATTTAGCGGCAGTTTTACAACACGCCACTGATAACTATTTTAAACGCAAGGCAGCTAATCAAACTAAGCCTAATGGGGAAACAATCTTAGTTATTACCGATGGCGAGCCGGATGACAGGAAAGGAGTCATGAAGGTAATTATTGAAACTTCCCGCAAAATGGATCGGGATGAAGAATTTGCTATTTCCTTTATTCAAGTGGGCAACGATCCCCATGCCACTCGCTTCCTAAAAGTATTAGATGATGAACTGCAAGGGGCAGGAGCCAAGTTTGATATTTGTGATACCGTTACAATGGATGAGATGGAAGACATGAGCCTATCAGAGGTGCTGTTAAATGCAATTACAGATTAGACATTTGCTAGAACCGAATGTAGAGAGGCACCTTGGATGAGAATTGATGCTTCTCTACCAGAGCTTCGGCTGAGGTGTAATTCAATTCCGGAGATATTTGATGGATGCGATCGATAAACTGTTAAATGAAATTAAGGCTGAGTACGAACAGCCGCAAACCAAATCTGTTCCGCCACAGCAGTCTCAAACAAAGCCTATTATGCCATCTGCATCCAGTGGTGATGGGATTGCTCGACTGTTATCAGAGGTAAAGGCTGATTTTGAACAACAAGATTTAGCTCAAGAGTTACAAAGACAGCAGGAATTAGAGCAGGAACGCATCAAACAAGCACAACTCAAGGCTAAACAGTTGGCAGCATTGCAAAAACAGGCTCAAGATTGGTTAGGTAAATTAGATCCATTTTCCCCAGAGGGGCTTTGGTTTGAACGGTTTGCCGAAAAATATCCTTCTAAATTAGAGGCTGCGGTAGATTACTTACAAAATAGAAGTTAGACATCAGGCAACAAAGGTAAGCTGTTGTGCATTAAAAATGCACAACAGCAAGGAAGAAGGAAGAAGGAAGAAGGAAGAAGTGACAACAGTTGTAGCCATTAACCAATGCCACATGAATATATAAGTTAAATGCTCCCGCAGCTTAGTAGGGTGTGTTGTCGCGCAGCGCAACGCACCAAAGTCTAGTTGCCTTTTCCCTACCCTCACCCAAAGACTTTTTCCGCAAGCCCTAATTATGAATTATGAATTAATTGCTCATTTCATCCAATAGATTACTGGCATTATCCAAGTATTCCATTACCCACAGCATATAAGTGATATCCACATGAATAGCACTGGTATTTTTACTAAACTCCCAATTGCTGATAATCGTTTCGTAGGTGCCATCAAAGGCTAAACCCACCAGTTCCCCTTTACTATTGAGGGTAGGTGAACCGGAGTTACCACCAGTAATATCTAAATCGCTAAGAAAATTCACAGCAACTGAATCTAAATCGGAATTATAATAACGACCGTATTTTTTTTCTTTGATTAATTCTAATTGTTTCTTGGGTGAATTAAAAGGTTCATTTCCGGTATGTTTTTCAGTAATACCACGTAAAGTGGTGAAGGGTTGATAGAAGCTACCATCTGCTGGTGAATAACCCCGAATACGACCAAAGGTAACTCGCAGTGTACTATTGGCATCAGCATAAATGGGTTTGCCTTGTTGGCGATAGTAGGCAATTAATGCTTCCATGTATAGTGGTCGTAACTGTTGTAGAGAGCCTTCTATTTCCTTACTTTCCTTCTCCACTGCCATATATGCATCAAACATGGCAACTGCTAATTTAATAAAAGGGTCATCACTGGTTGTAAAGGCTTTGGGGTCAGCATCCATCCATTTTAACCTAGCTGCTGAATCAGTCAGAGAGGTTTTTTGATACATGGTATCTAGTTGGGTTTTGACTTGCTGACGGTCAAATTTACTTGCCAAACCAAAAAATTTATCAAAGGCGATAATACGCTGATTACTGGGAAGTTTGGTATATTCTTCCATGAATTTCAACCAAACCGCTTTATCTACTTCCCTGTCAAAATTGCGTTCTAGGCGACGCAATGACTGCCGGAACCGAGTCAAGTCTCGCTGCTGGTATCCTGGCTCCCTTTTGGGATCTGGCTTTTGTTTCTCTTGGCTTAAACGGTACAATCGGCGAGCAACATTGAACAGATCCGATTTACCCAAATAGCTCAGGCGTAAATTTTGCTTTTGGTTGGCTTGTTGGCGGGCAATTAAAGCTTTAAGATTAGTGAAAGCAGTTTGATAGCGATCGCTTAATTTATCGTTACTTTGGATCCATTTTTGCAGGTTCAATTCTACTTTATGTTTGCGTTCTATCAAATTACTACGAGTAAAGCCATCAAGCATTCCTTGGAAATTCTTAGCCGCATTATTCAAACCACTCAAACGGCCAACATATTTAATTTTGGCATCTTGATTATTGCTAATAGCTTGATTAATGGTTTCTATCCAAGTAACATACATTTTTCGTCTGGTAGGATAGAACCAATTAAAAGTATGTTCTACTTCTGTTGCTAGGCGGTATCTATTAGTTCTACCTGGATAACCAAGTACCATAACATAATCATTGGGTTTGAGGCCAGCACGGGAAATTTTCAGATAATGCTGGGGGCGATAGGGGACGTTATCTGGGGAATAATCAGCCGGACGACCATTTTTATCCACATAGGCGCGGTAGAAAGTGAAATCTCCCGTGTGTCGGGGCCACCTCCAATTATCAATATCGCCGCCAAATTTACCAATACTTTCTGCTGGAGCATATACCAAACGCACATCACGAATTTCTAATTGCTTAATGAGATAATATTCCAGACCTCGGTAAAAACTATATACATTACAACGGTGTCCCTGATCTAGTTCGCACTGACGCACCAGTTCTTTCTTTTTGTTAGATATGGCTTGATAACGCTCAAAACCAGTTTGATTTTTGCCAACAGATTTATTAATATCCCTAGTTACGTTTTTAACCGCCACAGTTACATATATTCTGCTACCAGGACTAGCAGGCAATTCTTCACCTAATTTTTTTGCTAAAAAGCCTTTTTCAAGTAAATTTTTTGATGGTTTGGAATTGTATTGGATAGAGCCATAGGCACAATGATGGTTAGTTAATACTAGTCCAGCAGGGGAAACAAATGATGCCGTACAACCACCCAAACTAATTACCGCAGCCATCGGGTGAGAAGTTAGTTTTGTCAGGTTTTTAGGGTTTAATTGCAGACCAGATTTTTTTAACTGTTCTTCTAATTCTGGTAACTGTTGGGGTTGCCACATACCTTCAACGGCATGAGCTTGAGTTCCTAAAGTTAATAATGTTAGTAAACCGTAAAAAATTACTTTTTTCATTGTTATTTTTGTCTTCTTGCACACCCTAGTATTTCCTGATATAAATATAGTAATTACGAGTTATACCAATTCAAATAATGTTGGCGACATATACATGATTCGTCAGTGTACGGCATCCACAATCTTTTAGTGTAGAAAATTATCACTCTGATGCCGTGCCCCTACCCATCTATTAATCTGTCGCATTCTTTTTTTTAATGACATTGAGAACATGAAATCAGTTAATATTTTCCGGAATGTCTCCACGAGTAAATTTGGTATTGGGGAGATTGGGAGTCTCACTCAGGCATAATTGTCCCCTGAAGATTAGCACCCCTAAGATTAGCACCCCTGAGATTAGCACCACTGAGGTTAGCACCACTAAGATTAGCTCTGCTCAAGTTAGTCCATCTCAAGTCAGCCTTGGTTAAATCTGCCTCCTTCATATTGGCTTGCACAAGGTATGCACCACCCAAATGGGCTTTGGTGAGATTGGCTTGGTATAAATTTGTTTTGTACAGGTAAGCACCTATCAACTCCGCTTCGTTAAGATTTGCCTTACTGAGATCCGCAGCAATCAAGTTAGCAGCCATGAGATTAGCAAAACAGAGATTGCTCCGGTGGAGCTTAGTTGTACCCAAATCTGAATTTCTTAAATTAGCACCTGTTAAGTTAGTACCAATCAGGTTAGCATCGCTGATAATAGCCTCTTTGAGGTTTGCCTCACTCAAGTCAGCACCAATCAAATTGGCATAACTGAGATCCCCTTGGGTAAGGGTAGCACCACCCAAGTTAGCCACGCTAAAGTTCGCGCCACTCAAGTTGGCTCCCATAAGTTGGGCTTGGTAAAGATTAGCACCACTGAAATCTGCTTCAATCTGGGGATTTTTGTTTTTCCACTCCATCCATGTGACTGCACCTGCTTTGAGTAAAGCAAGATGCTCCTGATTTGCCATAATCCGTTCCTTTACTCCTTACGACTACCCTGGTAATTTTGGCGACCAGATGTATTTTCGATCGCAGTTAATGCACCGGCTGCACCTGCGAGAATATCCTGTTCTTTACCACCCAAGTAAAGTCTGCCAAAACTCCCCACAGCTTGCACTTGCAGGATGTTAATGGCTGCGGCTTTTTCCGCTTCATTGGCAGCTAATGCAGCATAAGCAGCAGGTTCAACTTCTAACACATACAGGGTTTGTCCTGCTAGCAGCATTTGTCCCTGTCGCGTGCGATTAATCAATTGTGTTTGATAAGCATCAATATTGCGGATAATTTGACTAGAAACCACACGGGGTTTGAGACATTCGTTTTTTTCCACTCCTATGTGTGCCAAAATAGCTCTACCTGCGGATACGGTTTCTCCTTGGGAGCTAGAATGAATTTCCAATAGACCATACAATCGTTCTACCACCTGTACACCAGGACGTACAGAAGCAGCTTTGAGTGCTACATCCGTAATCCGATTAATTTCAATCCCTGGGGAAATTTCAATCCATAGGGATGTATCTCCCGGTAATGGTAAAAAACCTTGGGCTACTGTTCCCATGTATGCGGCGTGTTGAGGTTGTAGACTGTCGAGAAATACAAAGCTGCGTAGTTCTATGCCCAAGATTCTGCTCTCTAGTCGCGATGATAAACATTATTTATATGCAATATTTGAGTTTACCTTTAAAAGCACACCACTGGGGATGCATTATCCCAAGGGAGCTAATTTTTCTCTAAAGCCTAATCCCTAAACCCTAATCTCAGCGTTACTTTTGTCCTTTTTGTCACTCCGTGAGAGTCTACGAGCATTTTCAATAATCATGTTGCGACATCACCTTTTTTTAATTGATGTTCCGGTAAATCACGGTTTAATGCCACACATTGGAATAGTTCAAAAGTCATATTATTTATGTTTTTCTGTTTGGTTATGGGATTTCTCTGTGGTAATACCAATGTAAATAATGTTTGCGACACATACATTCTTCGTAAGGGCACGGCAACCACAATCTTTTGGTGTATAAAATTATCATTTTGATGCCGTGCCCCTACCCATCTGTCCTATTCTTTTTTCAAAATGGGATAACATTTATCGGCTCGTAAAAGTTTGCCCACTAAGGTTTGTAGGTTGCCAATGCCCGCATATATTAAGTACACTGCAATGTAACAGGGTAGTAGATTATTTTTTACAGTACGTAAGTTATAGCCCGGAAATTCCTTATTACAAGCTGTAGATGGTAATAGCAATTTCAAAAAGGAATGCGACAAATAGATTTTTGTTTCGTCTAATTTACTGCGTCTGAATCCCAATGAATTGTTAAAGCGAGTCTATAATTCTGACTTTAATTCTGCTAAATTGAGCCAATTGCTGATCCAGTGCGATCGCAATCCCTCGTAGGTTGGGTGGAAGGAAGTGGAACCCAACACATGATATCAGAAAAAGAGAAAATATATAAACAACAAAATACCCAATACAAAGATTCAAATTAACACTACAAATATTCCATACAATTTTGGGTTACGGCACAAATTTATATTTATAGATAAGTGATTTTACGTTTTCAGGACTTACGCAACTGGCATATTTTTTCTGTAGGGTGCGTGAGGTGCGCGAAAATATTTGAACATAGTCATCAGACTTGTAACCTCACGCACCAATCGCCGATTGTGACAATTGCGTAAGTCCTGGTTTTGTTACATACTTTGGTTTTTTCCTGCCTACTTACTTGTAGCAGTTTTCAGTTGAGTAGAATACACTCCTAGCGGCGATCGCAGATTTGGGTTAAAGGGTAAGGGATTTCATTTTCTCTTTTCCCTGATGTAGAGATAACTGTATTCCATCCGAGTTAAATTTGCTATTTTATCTGTAAAAAAATTTATATTTTCATAAAGTATTAATTATCACTCGTAATTATGTTAGTGCTTGTTGTGTATGATATTCCTGCTGATAAAAGGTTCACTAAGCTATCCAACTTTATAATATGCAAGTTAAATGCGTAACAGCTGATCAAAGAAAAGTTCAGGAACAGACGACCTCTCAGCTCTCTAAAAATAGAGATAGATGCTCCAACCCTGCTCCTTGCCATGATTTTCAGAATCCACAATATTTATCAGATAAAATCAAGAGAAATCCATCAGCTCAATTAGCTTTCAAAATTCAGAAAGCTTCTATCGAGTGCGGACAAGGCATGGATCCTAGAACATTTTGTCGTCGTTGGTTTGGTTTAGATGCCATAAATGAAGACGGTAGACCTCGTTTCACAGAAGGACAGATTTTAGCTATGGAGTCAGAACATGGTTATCGAGAGAAATGCATCAACTTACTTGCCAAAATCTTACAAATCAAACCAAATACTATTCATCGTTGGGGAAAAGGAGTTGACTTTGACAAAATTCCTGCCGATAAACGACAAAAGTATGAAATTTATTTGGGCTATGTAGATGCACTTAGAATTATAAGTATGAGCCTGACAGAATTAGATGCAAATTCATTGTTAAGGCTTTTACGGCGATTAGAAACGAGGTAATGAAGTAGGTCAGAAAATCTAAAACTGTATGCAATACAGTAAAGTATTGAGTCAATAGAGGCTGAAATTGTAGCATCCAAACCGACTCCTAACTAAAACAGAAGAATTAGAATATTTAATATCAACTCAAGCATCAACATCGACGACAGGTGAAAGAGATTGTTGGTGCTGAGTATTTTTTATATTTAGTTGAATTAGCATAACGAAAAAATAGTACTGTAAGCAATACATAAAAGTCTGGAGAAAGCCTGAAGAAAGTTTTACCGTTTAATCAGTCGGAAGTTTAATCTAACTCTGGTGAAAAATTATTTTAGCAATTAAACTGTTTATTTTAAACAGAAATCTGACAACCAAAACAAGAACCAATTCAAGTTTAGGAAAATAAGCAACTATGATACGCACAAGTAGTTATACAATCTATGCGGATTTGCCCCAAGAAACAGAAAAAATGCTACTTGTTCACGGCTATACGGGGGCTTATGACAAGGTTTCACGACGAGTAGCGACCTATTTGCGCTCATTAGAAGTCAAGAATCCACCGAAACCTCTCTACGGAGATTGGACTCCAGAACCCCCCATTGAAGGAGAAGTCATCGCACCTTCTCAGGCAACTATTGAATTACTTAAAAGACGGGGCTATTTAACAGATAAAACAGTCGAAGAAGAACAAGCATTTTTTGTCCAGATGGCGACAAAACTTCATCATCTTGCTTCTCGCTTGGCACCTAGTTATATCTTTATGCCTACCTATAGCTGCAATCTTCGTTGTTCTTATTGTTTCCAAGATCATATGCGGACAAATCCTGCTTTTAAGCATTTGCTTAAGACTATGGAACCAGAAATGATTGATCGCATTTTTGCTGCTATGCCCCAAATTGAGACAAGTCATGGGGTGACAGAAGAGATGAATTTACCGCGCAATATTACTTTTTTTGGCGGAGAACCCTTGTTGGCGGAAAGTCGCCCTACAGTTGAATATATTATTAATAAAGCATTATCTCTAGGAAAAGCGAATTTTTCTGCTGTTACCAATGGAACTGAGCTAGAAGCTTATCGAGATTTACTTGGAAAAGATAAAATTTCTTATCTTCAAATTACCCTCGATGGTCCCCCCAGTGAACACGATAAGCGACGTATCTATGCAGATGGTAGCGGTTCATTTGAGAAGATTGCTCGAAATATCACAATGGCATTGGACTTAGGTGTTGAGATAAGTGTGCGGATGAATATTGACCGCAATAATATCCACCAACTCCCTGAGTTAGCTGACGAAATCATCGCACGAGGATGGAACAGTTACCAGAATTTTTCTGTCTATACAGCACCTGTTACTACTAGTGAATTAAACGATAAAACCAGTATCAAAACTACTTTTAATTCTTGGGAGTTGGATAAAGCATTAGATGAAATGCGTCAACAATATCACAATATGAAAGTAATTGATCGTCCAGATGACGGTTTGATGGCTAGAGTAAGACAGATATTTGAGCAAAGAAAAAGCCCATTACCGAATCTAAAAGCAAGTTTTTGTGGGGCACACAATAAGATGTACGTTTTGGATGCCTTTGGAGATATCTATGCTTGCTGGGAAAAAACAGGGGATAAAAAAATTCGCGTTGGTTACATCACTGAAGACAGTGAAGTTGTTTTAAATGAAGAATTAAATCAAACTTGGCGAAACCGCACGGTAATCTCAAATCCAGTTTGTAGCAAATGTCGTTATGCCTTTTATTGTGGTGGCGGTTGTGCAGCTCTAGCAATGAGTAATAAGGGTAAGTTTCATACTAACTATTGTGATGGCTTTGGTAATCGCTTCCGTGCTAGTACAGCTCAAGCATATCAGGATCATGTAAACAAAATTGAAGTACCTGTTAAACCTGAAAAAGTTTGTACTGCTTAAATAGTTGCCAATTTTTGAAATTTCGTCTTGGTCTTTTACTACAAATCTCAATTATTATGACCACTAATCATAAATTTTTACCTATGAAGAATAAAGATCCTACTAATATATTTTGGTTCTTTTATTCTTAAACCACCACCAACTAATTTATTTGTTGGTAACAACATAACTAGTAAATAATGAGGAATCTAACCATGGAAGAACAAAATAATGAAATCAAAAAACAAAACAATGTAATTATTCCTCCAGGCATAGATGAGATTGAATCTCTAAACGATAGTGACGAACTAGATCTTGAAAACTTGGACGAAATAGCAGGCGGTTGTTGCACTGGTAAAATTGATTGCGTTGGAAAGGCTCCAGAACTTCAATGAAATTCTTGTAACTATGTACATAGTCTCCAAAATATGATTTTGGACAAGGCTCAAAATCCTTATGCTACAAGAGTTGTTTTTAATTCACATCAGGTGTAAATGATGAATATGAATCAAATCATCTCTAAGTTAGGATAACAGTCCAATATCGAAAAAGTATGTCAAGTCTTGACATACTTTTATCTCATTAAAATACATCAAAAAACATATTTACATTAAAAAAATGAAATTCTTGTTCTGTTCACTTAGTAACTATGGCTTTATCTATCCAGCAATTGGTATTGCAAAAATTTTGCATCAGCGAGGTCATAAAGTTATTTTTTTAACTAGTTCAGCCTTGAGTAAAATAATTAAAAAAGCTGGTTTTGAATTAGTTACCTGTACTGAAAAAGATAATCCAGGTTTTAGGGTTTATAACTGGGGTAAACCATTTGCAGTTACCATACAAGTTAAGTATATTGAATATGCTATAAAAAACCTTGCTCCAGATGTGATAGTAGGTCAGCATCTAACCCTGGGACCACTTATTACGCGCAGACTTTACAATATACCTGTTGCGATTTTAGGTCTTGCTGCATACCTCTATCCAGCCTGTAAATCACTTTTAGAGCGTTTTCCTCAAACAGAAAGTGAAAAACAATTGATTTGGCGATATGGAGACATGATGCGGCTTTATAATGAGGCTTGCGAATTATTAAAACTATCTCCGAGTTCTGCCGACTACAGAGAAACTCCTTTACTGGGAGATCTTTACTTACTAAGAAGTGTTCCTGAATTAGAAGGTAATGTAGACATATTACCTGATCGCGTTCATTTAGTAGGTGATTGTCTTTGGGAGCCACCCTTATTTGATCCAGAGTTGATTTGCTGGCTACAACAATTCGATACTTCAACTAAACCCTTAATTTACGTGCAACCTGGTAGATCTTTTGAAGATCCAAACTTTTGGCCATATTTAGTAAATGCTTTAAAGAATAGTCCAGTCTATGTAATTGCTTCTGTAGGACGTATGGATAGAGAAACAGGTGAGATTCCAGAAAACTTTTTTGTTCGCAAACATATACCACAAGGATTAATATTACCAAAAGTAAAAGCAGTTATTTCTAGTGGTCATACAACTGCTGTACTTGGTGCTATTACTCATGGATTGCCAAGCTTGATAATTCCTTGGGGAAGTGGAACCGACGATATCGCAGAACGTTGTCAGCGTGCAGGAGTATCTATATGTATTTCGCCTTTTCAAATGACTGTCGAGACTATTGGGAAAGCTGTAGATCAACTTTTAGAATGTTCTAATCTTCAAAAAAAATCCCAATTACTTCAACAAGCTTTTATGAAAGCTAATGCTAAAAATGAGGCAGCATATTTATTAGAACGTTTAGCTTTTACTAGTTATCCAGTTTTGCGTGCATAATTCCATAAATTACATTTAAAAAAATTGAACTCAGTTAAAAAGACGAATCAAAAAACTGTCTATCGATTACATACCCCCACGCTTTTTCAAATGGAAACAGTGGAATGCGGTGCTGCTTCTTTAGGAATTATTCTCAGCTACTACAATCGCATTGTACCTCTATCCGAATTACGTCAAAAATGCGGCATTTCACGAGATGGTAGCAAAGCATCTAATATTATCAAAGTTGCTAGAAGCTACGGTTTAACTGCCAAAGGATTCAAAAAGTCCCTAGAAAACCTCAAAACTCTTACTCCTCCGTATATAGTATTTTGGAGGTTTAACCACTTCCTCGTTGTCGAAGGATTCGGTAAAAACTGCGTATATATTAACGACCCTGCTACTGGTCCCAGAAAAGTCTCCCCTAAAGAGTTTGACGAGGGCTACACTGGCGTTGTCTTGGTCATGGAACCGGGACCAGAATTTCAAAAGGGCGGAAAACTAAGAAGTACAGTTTCTGCCTTAGTTTCCCGTCTCACTAGCTCTCATCGCGCTGTACTCTTCTGTTTACTAACGGGATTATTTCTCACCTTTCCCCGACTTACAATCCCAGCCTTTACCCAAGTCTTTGTCGATCGCATTTTAGTAGAAAACTATCAAGACTGGCTGCGACCGCTATTATTAGGAATGATTATCACTGCGATTCTCCAGGGACTGTTGATGCGAATGCAGCTTGGAGCTTTACGAAGACTGCTAATTAAACTTTCCGTTACCATGTCGGGACAGTTTATCTGGCATCTCCTACGCTTACCCGTAGGATTTTATGCCCAGCGGTTCTCTGGGGAAATCAGCAATCGTATTGAACTCAATGACAAAGTAGCTAAAGTACTTTCTGGTCGTCTTGCTACTACTGTCATTGACACGGTAATGATGGGATTATATGCCCTAATAATGCTAACCTATGATTGGCTATTAACTACTATAACTATATTATTTGCTGCCTTTAATTTTGTGGCTCTCCAGACCCTTTCTCGTAGTCGCGTTGATGCTAATATTAGTCTCGCTCAAGAATACGGTAAGGCATATGGTGTTGCCATTGGGGGCATTCAATCTATTGAAACTGTTAAAGCTTCGGGATTAGAATCCGATTTATTTGCTAAGTTTGCTGGCTACTATACCAAAGCTCTTAATTCCCAACAAAAACTGGGTTTACAAACTCAAATCCTCACCGTACTACCAACGTTGCTGACTGCTTTGGCTACGGCTTCAATTCTGGTTATCGGAGGGTTTAGAGTTATCAACGGTAGCTTAAGTATTGGGATGCTGGTTGCTTATCAATTACTGGCTACTAGTTTTCTGGAGCCAGTCAACAATCTAATTAATTTTGGTAGTACTCTACAAGAACTAGTAGCCGACTTAAACCGTCTTGATGATGTTCTCCAAAATCCTGTTGATGAATCTAATATTGTTCAGAGGAGAGAAACAGAACAAAGAAGTCCAAATAATGACAATATAAGTTCTCCCCATCTCCCCATCTCCCCATCTCCCCATCTCCCCATCTCCTCATCTCCCCATCCCCCCATCTCCCCAAATTCATTTCGACTCCAAGGCTTTATCGAACTACGTCAGCTAACTTTTGGCTACAGTAAATTAGAAGCACCCCTAATTGAAAACTTAAATTTAACTGTTAAACCAGGACAAAGAATTGCTTTAGTTGGTAATAGTGGTTCGGGGAAATCTACCATTGCTAAACTCATTTGCGGGCTATATCAATCTTGGTCGGGGGACATCCTTTTTGACGGGATTTCTCGCACCCAAATACCCCGTTCAGTCCTTAGCAACTCTTTAGCTATGGTGGAACAAGATATCTTTCTCTTTGCTGGTACAATTCGAGATAACCTCACTCTCTGGGACTCTACTATTCCAGAAGCAGATTTAGTTAAAGCTTGTCAGGATGCAGCAATTCACGAAGCAATTCTGTTTCTACTAGGGGGATACGATGCTCAACTAAGTGAAGGAGGAATGAATCTGAGTGGTGGACAACGCCAGCGTCTGGAAATTGCCCGCGCTCTAGTGAGAAATCCTAGCATATTAGTTTTAGATGAAGCTACCAGTGCTTTGGATGCGGAAACCGAACAGATTGTCGATCGCAATCTGAGAAGGCGCGGTTGTTCTTGTATCGTAGTTGCCCATCGTCTCAGTACTATCCGCGATTGCGATGAAATTATTGTTTTAGAACAAGGCAAAGTTGTACAAAGAGGAACTCACGATGAATTAAGAAAACAGGAAGGTACTTATATGCGTTTGATTAGCAATAATTAACATCAAGTTATCTACTCTTAAGAAACAAGGCAGTGCCAATTGAAATATGAAATTAAAAAATGAGGATATTTAAAACTCTGACGTTGCTGAATGAGAGTATAAATTTACATTTTTCGACGTGAATAAACAACCATTCTTTGCGTCTACCCTTCGGGAAGCCGCTCCGCGTCTAATGCGCCTTTGCGTGAGACAAATTCATACTTCCGATCAGCAACGCCGTTTGAATAAGTAAAAATTTGCCCCCAAGCAGTAATGACAGATGGTGCGTTAGACGCATTAAGATTTTGTATCAAACCAACATATAGTCGTGCGTCTAACACACCCTACAATAATTTTATTTTTTATTTATAAACACACTGATAACTGATAACTGATAACTGATGACTGAAATGACATGATTCCTCAGCAAAAGCTCACTGCCAAAGTTGACAAACTTAAAAGTAATCAGCCTTTTGTACTGCTTAATCCTGAAGTGGTGTGGCTGGTGATCTCAGGACAAGTATCACTATTTGCGACCCAAATTAGTAATCAACAGGCAATAGGTGAGCGTCGCTATTTATTCAGTGTTAATCCGGGTGAAATTTTATGTGGGGTAACAGTCACTCAACAATTGGGTATTTTAGCAGTTGCCATAGAAGATGTAGAACTTCAGCAACTTTCTTTAGAAGATATTGGGGAACAAATTGCTAGAGGAGAGCATCAAGCGATCGCACTTTTGGAGGGCTGGTTGCGACATTTAGGAGAAACTATTACCTTTGAGTCTTCCCAGAAAACCCTAATTCCAGAAAATACTACACTTTCTCCTTGTTTCCTACCAACTCCCTATTCCCTGGAAACTAATCAATTAATTCAACCTCCTCCTAAGCAAATTATCTGGGTTAAAGTAACTCAAGGCAGAACAAGTTGCAGGGGATTTTCCGATTTACTCTTAGATCAGCACTCTCCTTGGTTCCCTCTGGTTAAAGGCATGTGGTTAACAGCAACCAGTCCTACGGAAATTAATGTTATCCCCACATTTGAATATGACAACCGGGAACAATTATCAACTAGTTTAGGGATTTTCCACAGCTACTTCTGCTACGCTTTAGATTTCTACACCCAAGAGAGAAAGCAAGCAGAATTTCGTCGTTTTCAAGCCAGAGAAAAACTTAATCAGCAATTAACCTCTTCGGCTTTAGGTAAGCTAGCCTCAGTTTTACAGCCCCAACAAATAACTTTTGAGCAGCTAGGAACGCCATTGCTAATTGCGGCTGGAGCAGTCGGTAGGGTACAAAAGATTAAAATTCAACCCCCCGCCCCTTCAGAGGAACCCAGCTTACTCCAAGAACCCCTAGAAGCGATCGCCCGTGCTTCTCAATGTCGGATTCGTCGCGTCCAGTTAGTGGGAAATTGGTGGCAACGAGAACATGGCCCTCTTCTTGCCTATATAGCCGAGGATAATTCCCCTGTAGCTTTGTTACCTAACCAGGAGGGGGGCAAATATCTCCTATTCGACCCCGTTCGGGAAACCCGCACCCCAGTAACAAAAACAGTCGCTCAAACTATAGCAACTAGTGCCTACGTTTTCTATCGCCCCTTACCTCTGGTAGTGCAGAACTTTGTTGAACTATTTCAGTTTGGCATCGAAGGTTATCAACAAGATATTCTCCTGATTGTTCTAGTCGGCGCACTAACTACACTCCTGGGTATGGTAGTTCCTCAGGGGACTGGAATGTTGATAGATAAAGCAATTCCTGATAGCGATCGCCTTCTTTTATGGCAAATTGGACTAGCCCTATTCGCCGCTGCTTTGGGAAAATCAGCTTTTCAACTATCTCAAGGATTTATTACCCTGCGAGTTGAAAATGCTACTGACGTTAATTTACAGTTGGCAGTTTGGGACCGGCTATTAAAAATAACTCCTGCTTTTTTCCGCCAGTACACCTCTGGAGATATGGTCAATCGTCTCCTAGCAGTTCGTCAAATCCGCAGTCAACTCACTGGTGCTACTCAACGCACCCTACTCAGTGGTATTTTTTCTCTGCTCAATTTAGGACTGATGTTTGTTTATAATGTCAAACTAGCCCTGATTGGTTTGGGAATATCGATTGTGGCAGCGATCGTCACCATAACTTCTGGCATTCTCTTAGTCGGTAAAGAACGTCAACAAGAAAAGCTCGATGGTGAAATCGATGGACTTACCGTACAACTAATTGGTGGGGTTGCCAAACTGCGGGTAGCAGCAGCAGAGGAACGAGCCTTTGCAACTTGGGCAGAGAAATACAGCCAAAAAACTAAGCTAACCTTTGGCATCCAACAGATTAATGATGCGATCTCTACTTTTAACGAAGCTTTACCCCTAATTAGTTCCGTACTACTATTTTGGTTTACCATCTGGTTTATGCAAATAGCCCAAGCAGAGGGTAAACCAATTAACTTCACAGCAGGGACATTTCTGGCTTTTTATGCTGCTTTCGGTACCTTTATTAGCGGCGTTACCAATTTGAGTAATACCCTCACAGATATTTTAGGTATTGTTCCTCTGTGGGAGCGAACCAAGTCAATAGTCCAAGCCCCAACTGAATATGACCCCAATCGGACTGATTCTGGTCGTTTAGGGGGACGGATAGTTTTAGATCATATCACCTTTCGTTATCGAGCAGATGGTCCACTAATTCTCGATAATGTCTGCATTGAAGCTAATCCAGGGGAATTTATTGCCATCGTCGGACCAAGTGGCAGTGGTAAATCAACCTTATTTCGGCTTTTACTGGGATTTGAGATTCCTGAAAGTGGCACAGTATACTACGATGGGCAAGACCTGGCAGGGCTAGATTTGATCTCAGTGCGACGACAGTTAGGAGTAGTCCTGCAAAACGGTCGCCTTCAACAAAGTTCAATTTTTGACAATATCGCCTGTGGAGCTTTGATAACCCTCAACGAAGCTTGGAAAGCCGCAGAAATGGCTGGTTTAGCTGAAGATATCGAACAAATGCCTATGGGTATGCATACTATTGTCAGCGAAGGAGGAAGTAATTTATCAGGAGGACAACGGCAAAGATTACTTATTGCTCGCGCCTTAATTGGAAAACCAAAAATAATTCTCATGGATGAAGCTACTAGTGCTTTAGATAACCGCACCCAAGCAGTGGTGACTCAAAGTTTATCAACTCTCAGCGTCACCCGTATTGTCATTGCTCATCGTCTGAGTACGATTCGTCATGCAGACCGCATTTATGTTCTCGAAGCTGGTAGAGTAGTTCAGTCCGGTTCATTTGCCGAATTAATCGGGGAAGAGGGATTGTTTGCTCGCTTAGTTGCTAGACAGTTGGAATAAGCTGAAGACAGGACGGATAAAAGTTGAGTTGAACTAATAACTTGCACCAATATCGTGTAGCCCACATTCCCACCTTGAAATAAATTTCAAGGCTAACACTTCGACTTCGCTCAGTGTTAGCGATGAGCGTAGCCGAATCGCTAATAAACCAAGCACGTTGAAACGCGCTCTCCTGTCTTTCCCAGTCTGATTTATCAGACTTTGTCTTTGAGACTGGGAATTCATTCCCAGGCGGAAATCTGGGCTAATTGAGAATGCTGCAAGTTATGAGGTTGAAGCAACTTTTTCAACTGACATATTAAGCAAGTTAAATGTGTATTAACTTAAGCTTTAATCCTTTTTTAAAACACAATAATTTTGAAAATAATTATATTTACTAACTTTTATTCTAAATTTTCGGCGTTACTGAAGAGCGAATATGAAATTTAAAAATCACAAATTCAGCAAATCTTAATCAAACTAATCCAATGGAAACCAAAAGAAAAAGCAATATTTTTAGACAAGAATCAGTAGAACGGTTATCTTCTCCTGAACAGCTAGACCAGTTAATGCAGGTAGTCAGCCGACGGAACTGGCTCCCTTTAGCAACATTAGGAGGATTAGTAGCGATCGCTCTAATCTGGAGCATTTTTGGCAAAATTCCCATTAATGTTAACAGTAAAGGAGTGCTAATTCGCCCCCGTCGCGTTGTCAAGATTGAGTCTCCCGTTCAAGGTCAACTCAAAGATCTTCCTGTTAAGGTTGGAGATTGCGTTAAAAAAGGAGATGTACTAGCAACCATCGACCCCTCAGATATTAGGCAAAAACTACAGCAAGAAAAGGACAAATTGGTACAATTACAGTCCCAAGGACAAGAGGCTAGCACTCTTGAGAAACAGCGTACCAATCTAGAAACTTTGGCAATTAAGCAACAGCAACTCAGCAAGCGCCAACGTCTTCAAGATGCTCTAGCCTTGAGTCCAGTCCTTAAAGATCGAGGAATAGAAGCAATCAAACAAGAACGAGCTAGTCTGCAAAAAAAACTCCGGGCTGCTCAAGCAATGACACCGATCCTTAAAGATAAAGGAATTAAAGCAATTAAGGAGCAAAAAAAAAGTCTACAGAAAAACCTCCAAGATGCTCATGCTCTAGTTCCTAGCTTAAAAGAAAGATTTGAAAAGCGGCGATTGCTATCTAAGCAAGGAGCCATCTCTAGCGATCAGGTTCTACAAGCAGAACAAGAATATCAACAAAATATTCAGAATATCTTGAAGCTAGAAGCCGATTTGAAGCAGTTAGATGTTCAGGAAACAGAAGTCGAACAAAAATATTTAGATAATCTCAGTACCATCAGCCAATATCAAGCACAGGTGAGAGAGCTTGATGTCAAGGAAACTGAAATTCAACAAAAGTATCGAGAAAACCTCAGTACAATTTCTCAGTTAAAAGCTGAGTCACAAGAGTTAAATACTCAACAAAAAAGACTGCAACAGCAAAATTTAGAAGCTTCTAGCCAACGCAGAAATAAAATTCAGGAAGTCAAGCACAATATAGCCCAATTATCAAAACAATATCAAGACAACAGAACCATAGAAAGCCCTCTGGCCGGCTGTATTCTCGAACTTACTGCTAGCAACGGCTCAGTTCTCAGCCCCGCAACTCGCATTGGTTCTATCCAATTAAATGATTCTAAACCAATAGTTGGTATTATCTATTTTCCCGTCAGTGATGGCAAAAAAATTAAGCAAGGAATGGAAATTTACGTGACACCGGATACAGTACGTCGAGAGCGATTTGGCGGCATTGTGGGCACTGTAACCCAAGTTTCAGCTTTTCCCATGACTAAAGAGGGAGCTACAACTCTTGTAGGCAATGCTGAATTAGTAGAAGATTTGATCTCTGAGGTTGGACCCGTAATCGAAGTACGGGCACAATTACAGCCTGACTCCTCTACCCCTAGCGGCTACAGGTGGTCTTCTTCCCAGGGTCCAGCCAATTTGCAAGTCTCCTCTGGTACCACAGCGACTGCCCGCGTTACAGTGGAAAAACAAGCTCCCATAACTCTTATTTTACCGCTCCTCCGAGAATGGAGTGGCATTTACTAGAACACCGATTCAGTAATGCTAGGTGATGAGATAATGGTTGGTGGTTGATAGTTGATAGTTGACGGTTGACGGTTGACGGTTGACAGTTGACAGTTGTTACAAAGCAACAGCTGCAAAAATCAACATGATTCGTAGCTGACATCTTGCATCAAAGTATTAATACTGATTTTTTATGTCATTAATAAACATATATTTTTATCAATAACACGAGAAATCAGGTTTATTAGCCTGCGTAGGCAGGCTTTGATTGTATAGCCTCACCCTTATAGGGTGCAGGTGCAAGATATGAGGTAGGTTGGGTGTAACAAAGTGGAACCCAACACACGATATCAGAAAAAGAGAAAATATATAAACAACAAAATGCCCAATACAAAGATTCAAATTAACACTATAAATATTTCCATACAATGTTGGGTTACGGCACAAATTTAGATTTATAAATTCGCAACTTACTGGCGTGGCAAGGTTAAAATGATGCATTAAGTGTAGGTTGGGTTGAAGAATGAAACCCAACACCAGTAAAGCTTTGTTGGGTTTCCCTACCGCTCAACCCAACCTACATTTTTAGGCGTGTCAGTCCACTACAATAAATTTGAAAATATCACTTCTAGAATGTTGGCGACACATACATGATTCGTAAGGGCACGGCATCCACAATCTTTTGGTGTATAAAATTATCACTCTGATGCCGTGCCCCTACTTGTCTGTCCTATTCTTTTTTCAAAATGGCATAACATTTATCCCAAATAATAGGAAGGCTCGTAAACCTTTGCCCACTCTGGTTTGTAAGTTTGCAATGCCCATATATATAGCGCTACGTGACTAGGTTAGGACATTTTTGAGAGCTACAACCCTTGATTAGTAAGCTTATTACTTATTACTTGCGCGTAGCGCTATATTGGGCACACTGCAATAGGGTGGTAGAATTATTTTTTACAGCACGTAAGTTATAGCCCGGAAATTCCTTGTTACAAGCTGTAGGTGATAAAGTATTGCCATTGCCAAATCTCAGTCCAATGAATTACCAGGATTTTCAAATATTAGTTAACGAAAATCAAAGGATTCGTGCTTCTTCGGAACAAGGGGATATTTCCGGTGAATTACGCCTGGATATGGACAGAACCAAGCAGACGCTAAGATTGATTGAGCATCAGGTGAAGGATGGTGAGTTGCTCAAAGGGCTGGGTTACGAGCTATACCAAGCACTTTTCCCCAACCAAATTAACGCTCGATTCCAAGCAACCATAGCAGGGGCACAAGCAAATAATCACAATATCCGTTTGCGGTTAATATTTGAATCTCCCCAGTTAGCTGCTCTCCCCTGGGAATTTCTCTACGACAAACAAACAAACACCTTTCTCGGAAACAATATTAAAACCGTACTCTCTCGCTATATTGATGTTCCCCTGCAAAAACGGGATATTAAAGCTGCCAGTTTACCCCTGAAAGTCCTGCTAGTTATTTCCAGTCCTACTAACTTAGCCCACCTGGATGTTGCTGAGGAAGAGAAGTTAATCCGCTCGGCACTGGGTAAATACATAGAAGCAAGTCAAATAGAGTTAGATGTGCTACAAGATGCTACTATTCGCAATATTAACCAGAAGCTACGGGAGAAGCCTTACAATGTGTTCCATTTCATTGGACACGGAGAATTTAAAGATAATAAAGGCTACATTGCTCTGGTAGATAGAGATGGCAAGGCTAATTTCTTAGATGATGAAAGGTTTGCTAACTTCTTTTTAGGTAACAATAGTTTGGGGTTAGTTATTCTCAATTCCTGTTGTGGTGCAACGGTGTCTGCAAACCAAGTATTTGCAGGTACAGCACCAAATTTAGTGCGTCGGGGAATACCCGCAGTAGTCGCCATGCAATATTCTATATTTGATGACACCGCCAAGCTGTTTGCAGATGAATTTTACCGCACCCTAGCGTTAGGCTACCCCGTAGATGCAGCCATCCAGACAACCCGCAATGCTATTTCTATGGAAGTGGGACTTGATAGGCGGGATTTTGCCACACCAGTACTTTATATGCGGGCATCTGATGGAATAATTTTGAGTGAATTGTATGCTGAAAAAAAAACTTTAAATGAGAATCCTTACGCAAAAACAGAACCAGAAGTTAAACCAAAATCAGACAAAAATATATATATTGAACGACCCCCGATTGAAGAGAAATGTTATCAGGAGATTTTACAACCCGGTGCGTTAATTCGCATTAAAGCACCGCAGAAGATGGGTAAAACGTTGCTATTGGAGAAGTTACTGGACTATGGTAGACAGCAGGGTTATCAAACAGCAAAATTAGATTTAAAGCAGGCTGAGGTTAATATTCTTGCTAATTTAAAAACATTTTTACAGTGGGTGTGTGTTGATGTTACTGATAGTCTGGAACGAGAACCCCAATTAGATAAATACTGGCAAGATATTTATGGTTTAAACAAAAATTGTACTCGCTATTTTCAAAAGTATTTATTAACAGCTACTGAACATCCCTTAATTCTGGCTATAGATAATTTTGAGCGATTGTTTGCATACCCAGATATTTTTCCCCAATTCTGTTTGCTGCTGCGGAGTTGGTATGAAGCTGCCAAATCAGGGGATAGAATTGGTAAGATTTGGAAGAAACTGCGGTTAGTGGTGGTTTATTCCACTGAAAAATATCCCGAGTTAGACATTAATCACTCACCGTTTAATGTGGGAATCCCAATTGAGTTATCTGAATTTAATCAGCAACAAGTAGAAGCTCTTGCCAAACAGTATAAATTAGATGGTGTTTTGGGACAACAAGGTTTGAGTGAGTTAATGGGGAGTTTAGGAGGACATCCTTATTTAGTGCAGCAAGCAATTTCTCACCTCAAAAGTCAACTTAACTTAAGGGTTGTAGAAAGTCAGCAAACTCAACAAGCTACCATAGAAGAACTGTTGCAGCTTGCACCAACAGAACAGGGTATTTTTAGCGATCATTTACGACAACAATTGTGGAATTTACAACATAATTCCCAGTTAGAATCAGGGTACAAACAAGTTGTGAATAATAATGAACCTGTGCGTTTGGAAGCTGAAGTTGCATTCAAATTACATAGTTTAGGATTAGTAAAATTGTTTGGGAATGATTGTGTTCCCAGTTATGATTTATATCGCCAGTATTTCTCCGTGCGTTTGGGGTAGGTAAATCATGGTTGACCAATACATTTATTCTGGAAGTCTACCTGAAAATGCTAGTACCTACGTCACCCGTGCAGCGGATAGGGAGTTGTATATAGGACTAAAAGAGGGAAAGTTTTGTTATGTACTAAATTCTAGACAAAGTGGCAAGTCTAGTTTGCGTGTACGCACAATGCAGCGATTAAGAAATGATGGTGTTGAGTGTGCAGCAATTGACCTTTCGGCTGGAGGGATTCAAAATGTACCACCAGAACAATGGTATGCAGATTTAATTGATACTTTGATTGATAGTTTTGGGTTGGATGTAGATTTTGGCAATTGGTGGTCAGAAATAAGTGATTTTACACTGGTTAAAAGGTTTCGGAAGTTTATTGAAGAGATATTATTAGCTGAAATTCAAGAAAATATTGTCATTTTTATTGATGAAATTGATAGTGTTATCAGCCTAAATTTCCCTACGGATGATTTTTTCGCCTTTATTCGTGCTTGTTATAATCAGCGTGTTGATAATCCCGAATATAAACGCCTGACATTCTGTTTGTTGGGAGTGGCATCACCCGGTAATTTAATTAAAGATAAAAACCGCACCCCTTTTAATATTGGTAAAGCCATCTCTCTGGTGGGGTTTAAATTAGATGAAGTTGAACCGTTAATCAGAGGTTTAGAAGGGAAGTTTAGTGACTCCCAAGGGGTGATGGCAGAAATATTAACATGGACGGGAGGACAACCGTTTTTGACGCAAAAGTTGTGTCAATTTATGGTGGAGGAGTCGGAGAAAGAAAACCCGCGTACTGTGGAAGAGGTGGTGAAATCAAGGGTTATTGAAAATTGGGAATCTCAAGATGAACCGGAACATTTACGTACTATTAGTTCTAGGATTTTAAGGAATGAGGAGCGTGCGGGGTATTTGTTGGAGTTGTATCAGCAAATTTGGCGTGCAGAAGTAGAATCATCGATTACAGGGGATGATACCATTGAACAAAGTGAGTTACTACTTTCTGGGTTAGTTGCAAGACGAGAGGGTAAGTTAAGGGTTTATAACGCTATATATAAAGAAGTTTTTAATCTCAATTGGGTTGAGAATGAATTAAATAATTTACGTCCCTACTCGGAAGCTTTTCGTGCTTGGGTTGCTTCTGGGTATAGTGATGAATCTCGACTTTTGGGGGGAAAGGCTTTAGAAGGTGCAGAGAAATGGGCGAAGGGTAAGAATTTAAGTTATCAAGATAAACAGTTTTTAGCAGCTAGTAAAGAGAAGGAAATAGCTGTTAGGAATAAAGAAGCGGAATTAGAGAGGGAGAGGAAAGATAGGGAAGCAGCAGAACAGAGAAATCAGGTATTGAGTGAGGCGAATGTTAAAGCTAAACGACGGATTAGGAATGGGACTGTTGTTTTAGTTGTAGCTTTATTGGGAGCAGTAAGTTTAGGAGGATTAGCAGCGATACAAGGAGAGAAAGCACTAAAAGCACAAAAAAATGCTGATGATGCTAAGCAAGAAGTTGAATTAGCAAAACAACAAGTTCAAACTGAACAAAAAAATGCTGAGGCTGCAAGAAGACAAGTTCAAACTGAACAACAAAATGCTAAATTAGCACAACAAACTGCTGAGGCGGCTAAGCAAGAAGTTAAACTAGCAAAACAACAAGCTGAAACCGAACAAAAGAAAGCACTACAAGCACAACAAACTGCTGATGAGGCTAACCGAAAAGCTGAAGCTGCAAAACAACAAGCTCAAACTGAACAACAGAATGCTAAATTAGCACAACAAATTGCTAAGGCGGCTAAACAAGATGCTCAATTATCAAAAAAACAAGCTGAAAGTGAACAAAAGAAGGCACTACAAGCACAACAAACTGCTGATGAGGCTAACCGAAAATCTGAAGCTGCAAAACAACAAGCTCAAATAGAGCAAAAAAAAGCTCGACAAGCGCAACGAATTGCTAATGAAGCTACCGAAAAAGCAGAAAATTTACAAAATCAGTTTGCTTCGGTAGAGAGTGAAATTAAAACCGTTCAAGCACTATCTAAACTAGCCGGAGAGTTACGCAATGAAAATCTCACCGCCGATTCAGATGAAGCTTTAAGGCAGGCTGGTTTATCTTTTAGAGTTAAAGACCATAACTTGAAACAAGCTATGTTATTGGCTTCTATATCCCAAGCATATGAAAAGCTCAAAAAACCAGGTGAAGCGGAAAAAAAGATTAATGAAAGCCTGGAATATTTAAATAACAAAGGAAATAAAATTAGTTCTGATGAAGGATTACAAATTAAAGTATTAGTCAAAAGGAATGAAGGTAATTTACTCGCTGAAAAATCTCCACAACAAGCAATAAAAGCTTATCAGCAAGCATATGAAATTCTGAAAAAGCATCCTACTGAGACTAATCCTTTTGTCAAGGATAAAATTCTTGTAGCTAATGATATTGAATTAGTTCATCGAGGATTACTTAAGTTACAGTCAAATAGTAATCAATCGGTTTGGAATTCTCTCAAAGAACACTTTTATGCTGAACTAGAAAACTTTTTGAACAGGGAAAAGCCAGATTGGAGAGCAGCCGACATCAGAACCTGGCGACTTATGCTGTTTATTGCTGATAGAGAAAAAGAACGTTGGCTTGATATCCCACAGCTTGAGAAATTTTCCTGTCCTGACTTGAAAAGAATAGATAAGCTATGGGTAAAAAATTCAAAAGGACATTTTGGTTTCAGCGTCCAAAAGAAAATTTGGGTTAAGACAGGAAATAGACTGGGTGTTAAACCAGGGGATTGGAATGACTCGGATACCCAAAATTATTTACGTTTCGCTAACGCAGTAGGGTGGTACAATTACAGACAGCGTGGTAGAGGCTCTTTCGTGAGTTACGATTATTATATGACTCGGCGACTTCCTGGGGGACTTCCTGGCATAGGTGCGGAAATCGGCAAATGGAAAAAAGGATACAATGTTTATCCTTTAGTATATTCGTATCTTTTCTCGCACTGCGACTTGTAAACTGTAACAGCAATGCGTCTCAGTTTTTTATAAAGATTTATTTCTAAAGAAATTTCTACGAGTTCATAGGCTTTTGGCGAATTCGATACCCGCCGCTTCGCGGAAGTCAAAAGTCAAAAGTCAAAAGTCAAAATTAAGTCACAATTAATCAAATTCCTGACCTTTTTATTCAAGCATCGTTAAAGAACTGCATTGTTATTTTGGGGTCATAGCAATTAGCCATGACAAACTTTTCGGCTACTTCACTGACTTCCGAATCTACACCAACTTCCCAATCATCCCAAGGAAGGCGCATTTGTCCCGGTGAAGTTTTCTTTTTCCTTTTACCCTTGACTACTTTTGGTAGCAGCTTGCTTCCCCAGTGGTAACGTTTCTCCGGTTTGGGTTTGGGTTTACACATATCTTGCACCTTCTCAATAAGGGTAAGGTGGGCATTGCCCACCCTACGGATAAATAAGGGTTTCAGGCTCTAATTTTCTCAATAATTTTGTGGTGCAAGATGTGAGTACCCCAGGAGGGGAAGTCAAAAGTCAAAAGTCAAAAGTATGAAATTCCCTCCCAACGAATGAAACTAGCACCTGCATTCTTGTTTGGCTAAAATCCTTGCTATATAAGGGTTATAAAATGTGCAAGTTAAGAGTTTATATTTTTTGCAAAATCCCCGATACCTCGCTGCACATTCTTCCAATGTTCGCCCTAACGCTAAAAATGCCGGATGCCATTGGGTAATCCCATCATCCGTCAACCTGTCATGAGTGCGATCGCAATTCTTCGTAGGTTGGGTGTAACAAAGTGGAACCCAACACATGATATCAGAAAACGAGAAAATATATAAATAACAAAATACCCAAGCCCCTGATTGCCCCACAGACAGCGATTTAGGTAAAAAGCTGGCAGCAGCTGAGGCTATAATTAGAGTCTGCTGAATAACTATAAAACATTGATTTATCAATACTTTTAGGCTGTTTTATCCGGAGAAAGTGCAAGGAAATAGGAGTTTGAGATTTAAAAACCTTGCATTGTTCATTTTTTCTGTTAAAAAGAATAGAAAAAAATCAGGGATGAAACTGTTGCCTGTTGCCTGTTAAGAGTTCCCTACCCTCACCCAAAGACTTTTTTAGCAAGCCCTAATTAGTTCTTGTGAACAACAAACTTTGATAGTACGTCATGCACCTTTAGCGGAATTTGTGATCTTGAAATTGTATGTTATAATAATTAATTATAAAGAAAAAATAACTTAGTCTCCCTAGACTTGTGTTATCCAAGCATTCAATATAAATTCCTGCTAAGGATTGATAATATGTCTGTCAAAAATTATCCCATCACTCATGCCAAAGTA
Source organism: Calothrix sp. MO_192.B10 (assembly GCA_030065055.1). Taxonomy (GTDB): domain Bacteria; phylum Cyanobacteriota; class Cyanobacteriia; order Cyanobacteriales; family Nostocaceae; genus Calothrix_A. The sequence goes on along the minus strand of JASJDS010000097.1, from coordinate 26,730 downwards.
GGAAATCAAGATGGGTTTTGCTTACCTCCTGCATTCTCTAAGGACTATCCTCATTTAGCTCATGCTTCAGGTTTCATTGAAGTATTATCTGAGAACACATTTTTAGTTCGGTTAAATACTAATGATGTTGATGATACTGATGATACTGATGGTATTATGATGAGCCTTTTTCTTGACTTTTTGATGAAGGATGCTATGAACAATCCTTCTCAACTTGTTCCTTATACAAATGAAATGAGTGATGAAATGGATGATTTACTTGCTGATGTAATTCTAGATTAATGACTTCATTCACTCGTAATGGATGGCAAATTTTTTTCTACCCATTGTTTTATAAACAATGGGTAGATTTGCGTAATAGAGTTTATATTTTAAAAAATAATTTATCTCAAGAAGAATTTATTAAACACCCAGATGCCAAGTTATTAAAAGCATTGAATATTGGGATTAAAGAAAAAATTACTCAAGACCCTTTCGCTTCGCACTTTGCTTTACAAAAACCCTTACAAAAGTACGGCCGTCTCAAGAAAATGGGACTCCCTCAAAGATATAGATTATTTTTTCGAGCATTCAAAGAAGAAAAAATAATTATTATTCTGTGGTTAGGATTTCCTCGTAAAGAAGGAGATAAAAAAGATTGCTATCAAGTTTTTACAAAAAAAGTAGAAAACGGCGAATTTCCTGAAACTATAGATCAACTTCTTCAAGAATGTGAGATAGAAAACTCTAATCAGGAAAATGAAGATTAAGTAGAGAGGGTTAGCGACAAGCAAACACCATTTATTCCCCATTCTCGACTTCAGTAGTCAGAAAAGCTGAAACTATTTCTCTCACCCTAGCCTCAGTGCGATCGCAATCCCTTGTAGGTTGGGTGGAACGAAGTGGAACCCAACACATTATATCAGAAAAAGAGAAAATATATAAACAACAAAATACCCAATACAAAGATTCAAATTAACACTACAAATATTCCATACAATGTTGGGTTATGGCGCGAATTTAGATTTATAAATTCGCTACAAATATCTCTGACACGCCTTCACCCAACCTACAATAAATTTGAAAATATCACTTCTAGAATGTTGGCGACACATACATTCTTCGTGAGGGCACGGCATCCACAATCTTTTGGTGTATAAAATTATCACTCTGATGCCGTGCCCCTACTTGTCTGTCCTATTCTTTTTTCAAAATGGCATAACATTTATCCCAAATAATAAGATGGTTCATAAACCTTTGCCCACTCTGGTTTATAGGTTTGCAAGGCTCGCATATACTGGGCACGTTCAAAGGCACTTGCATTGGGACAATTTTTCTGACTCATGCTGCCTTGCATTTGTTTGACTGATTCATATTCGTGCTTCTCCATCCATGCGTGCATTTCTGATTCTATACAGGGAATATGATTTATACCGTTTTGTAACAACACAGAACAGAGCATGGTCACATTTGCCCCTGCCATTAACATTTTAATTACATCTTCTGCTTGATGTATACCACTGGTAGCGGCTAAACTGGCATTGATTTGACCGTAGAGAATGGCAATCCACCGCAGTGGTAATCGCATGGCTTGGGGAGTGCTTAAAAGTACATGGGGTTGTACATCCAGGGTTTCTAAATTGATATCTGGTTGATAGAAGCGGTTGAATAATACTAGGCCATCAGCCCCGGCGTTATCCAAACGTTTCGCCATATTTGCCATGTTGGTAAAGTAGGGACTGAGTTTGACGGCTACGGGGATGGTGACAGAGGCTTTCACAGCAGTGAGAATATCAATGTAGGTTTGTTCTACTTGTTCGCCAGTGGTTTCCATGTCTGTGGGAACATAGTAAATATTCAATTCTAAGGCTGATGCACCGGCTTGTTGAATCAATCGAGCATAATCAGTCCAACCACCCACGGAAGCACCATTCAAACTGGCAATGATGGGAATATCTACTTTTTCTTTTGCCTGACTGATATGATTTAAATATTCTTCTGGTCCAATGCGGAAAGTGTCTGGTTCGGGGAAGTAGGTAAGTGCTTCTGGAAAGCTTTCTGTACCATAGGTCAAGTGATGATGCAATTCGTAACGTTCGTTAGTTAGCTGCTCTTCAAACAGGGAATGCATGACAATTGCTGCTGCTCCTGCATCTTCCATGCGTTTAATGTTGTCGATGTCTTCTGATAGGGGAGATGCTGAAGGAACTAGTGGCGATTTTAGTTTTATACCCAAATAAGTCGTAGTTAAATCCATTGCTTTTCTCTATTTGTTCAGAGGATTTGTCTCACGCAGTGAGTCCACTTGCGGTGGACGGGTTCCCCGGCATAAGCAAAGTGGCGCTCGCGAAGCGTATCCGAAGGATTCACCCGAAGGGAGGCGCAGAGGCGCAGAGGGGAAGAGATGAGTTCTATTTTCAAGGTGGTGTTATCCAGCAACCACTGCAATAATTAAAATGATTAGCAACAATATTGCCATGATGGTGTTGGAACCAGATTTGGTTTCTGTTTCGGAAGTCTCTGTTTTAGATTCAGATGTCTTTTTTTCAGATGATGGTAACTCTTTGGAAAAGCCGCAGTTTAAGCAAGTCCATTTATCGTCTCCTTGTTCCACCATTGAGTAGTGTCCACATTTTGGGCATTCGGGAGCATAGCTGTGAGCGTGGGTATCAGCCATGGCTTGTTCCTCCATTATGTTCCTCTAAGTGTCGTGCAGCTAGATATTGATAGGTTTGCCATCTGCTGCTAACGTCTTTCTGTGCTTCCTGGAGTAACTGCTTGGCTGCTTGGGGCTTACTCTTGGTCAACATCTTGAAGCGGTTCTCCAAGTACATTGATTGCTCTATGGGTAGTTTGGGCGGACGGGAGTCGAGTTGGAGGGGGTTTTCTCCTTGGTTGAGTCTGTCTGGGTGGAAGCGATACAATAACCACCGCCCAGAGTCCACGGCGGCTTTTTGATTTTGCATTGCTGTACCCATGTTGATCCCATGAGCTATACAATGGCTGTAGGCAATAATCAGGGATGGACCGTTATAGGCTTCTGCTTCTAAGAAGGCTTTTAAGGTATGCTCGTCTCTTGCACCCATAGCAACGCTGGCAACGTAGACGTTACCGTAGGTCATTGCCATTAAACCCAAGTCTTTCTTGGTGGCAGGTTTACCACCCGCAGCAAATTTGGCGACGGCTCCTTTGGGTGTGGCTTTGGACATTTGCCCGCCGGTGTTGGAATATACTTCTGTGTCGAGAACTAGAACATTGACGTTGCGTCCCGATGCCAGGACATGATCTAATCCTCCGTAGCCAATATCATAAGCCCAACCATCACCGCCAATAATCCACACGCTTTTCTTGACTAGGTAATCGGTGAGGGATTTTAGATTTTGGATTTTGGATTTTAGATTGGGTTCAGTGCAATTTTGATAAATGTTCTGTAGTTGTTGTTTGAGTAAACCTACCCGTTGCCGTTGTTCGTAAATATCTGCTTCGTCTTTCTGTTGGGCAGTGAGGATGCTATTTGCCAGTTCTTCTCCTACTTCTGATGCCAATTCTTGTAGTAATTGAACCGCAATTTCCGTTTTTTTGTCAATAGATATACGGAAGCCTAAACCAAACTCAGCATTGTCTTCAAATAGGGAATTAGACCAAGTTGGACCCCTTCCTTCCTGGTTTTGTGACCAAGGGGTAGTGGGTAAATTACCACCATAGATAGAAGAACAGCCAGTGGCATTGGCAACAACCATGCGATCGCCAAATAGTTGTGTAGCTAATTTTATATAGGGTGTCTCCCCACAACCAGCACAAGCTCCGGAAAATTCAAATAGTGGTTGTTGCATCTGTTGCTGGTTAATGTGGGTGAGTTTTAAGTCCTGTCTATCTGGGTTGGGAATGTTCAAGAAGAAATCCCAATTTTCCCGTTCTTGCTCGCGCAATGGTAATTGTGGTTCCATGTTGATGGCTTTGCGGCGTAGTTCGGATTTATTCTTCGCCGGACACACATCTACGCAAATACCGCATCCCGTACAGTCTTCGGCAGAGACTTGAATTGTATACTTCAACCCATGCCAATCTTTCTCCCTCGCGTCACTACTTTTGAAACTGGCTGGTGCTTGTTCTAATTCTTGGGGTTGATAAACTTTACTGCGAATTACTGCGTGGGGACACACCATCACACACTTGCCACATTGGACGCAGATATCGGCATCCCACACTGGTATTTCCTGGGCAATGTTGCGTTTTTCCCATTTCGCTGTTCCTGTGGGATAACTACCATCCGCAGGTAGGGCACTCACGGGTAATTCATCCCCAGCTTTGGCAATCATTTTACCGAGGACTTGGCGCACAAATGCCGGGGCTGTATCTGGTACTGGGGGATGTAGTTCGATGTCGCTATCAACGGTTGACGGAACCTGAACTTGGTAAAGATGATCTAACGCTTGACTGACGGCGTTCAGGTTCATCTGTACTATTTCATTACCCTTCTTACCGTAGGTTTTGCGAATGGAATTGTTAATCTGCTCAATTGCTTCTGATTTGGACAATACTCCCGATAAGGCAAAAAAGCATACCTGCATCACCGTATTAATACGCCCACCCATCCCGGCTTCACGGGCGACTTTGTAAGCGTTAATTACGTAGAATTTCAGGTGTTTTTCAATAATTTGTGACTGGACTAACCTGGGTAGGTGCTGCCAAATTTCCTCCTGGCTGTAGGGACTATTTAAGAGGAAGATACCACCAGGGATGATGTGAGACAGCATATCCAACTTTTCCAAAAATCCCCATTGGTGACAGGCGACGAAATTGGCTTTGTCTACCAAGTATGTGGAGCGGATGGGTTGGGAACCGAAGCGGAGGTGGGAAACTGTCAGGGAACCGGATTTTTTGGAATCGTAAACGAAATAACCTTGGGCGTAGTTGTCGGTTTCTTCACCAATGATTTTAATGGAGTTCTTATTTGCTCCCACTGTGCCATCGGAACCCAAGCCGTAGAACATGGCTTGCACTAAGTCATCCGGTGCAATACTAAACTGGGGTTGCCAATCTAAGCTGGTGTGGGTGACATCGTCATTAATACCGATGGTAAAGTGATTTTTAGGCTCAGTGGCGGTCAGGTTGTCGAATACAGCCTTGACCATGCTTGGGGTAAACTCTTTCGATGATAAACCGTAGCGACCACCGGTAATTAGAGGAGTGGGGGAGTTTTTCTGATTACATACTTCGTGGATGGCGGTGATGATATCTAGGTATAGGGGTTCGCCGGATGCTCCTGGTTCTTTGGTGCGGTCTAAAACTGCGATGCTGCGGGTGGTTTTGGGGAGGGCGGCGACGAATCTTTGACTGTCAAAGGGACGATATAATCTGACTTTGACTACCCCTACTTTCTCTCCCTGGGCATTGAGATAATCTACGGTTTCATGGACTGTTTCACAACCGGAACCCATGAGGACAATTACCCTTTCCGCCTCCGGATCGCCATGATATTCAAATATTTGATACTGTCGCCCAGTTAACGCCGCAAACTCATCCATCGCTTTCTGGGTGATGTCTGGACAAGCTTGATAATAGGAATTGACGGTTTCCCTGGCTTGGAAGTAAACATCAGGATTTTGTGCCGTACCCCGCAATACAGGCTTATCTGGAGTCAAAGCGCGATGGCGGTGTGCAAATACCAACTCATCGGGTATTAAAGCCCGTAAATCTGCATCCGGTAACAGTTTTAACTTATTAATCTCGTGGGAAGTGCGGAAACCGTCAAAGAAGTGGAGGAAAGGAACCCGTGATGCTAAAGTTGCCCGAGTTGCGATCGCGGCAAAATCCTGGGCTTCTTGGACGGAAGCAGAACACAGCATGGCAAAACCAGTGCTACGGGTAGCCATGACATCACTGTGGTCGCCGAAAATAGACAAAGCTTGAGCAGCGAGCGATCGGGCAGCGACATGGAAAACCGTCGGCGTGAGTTCCCCGGCAATTTTATACATATTGGGGATCATCAGTAATAATCCCTGGGATGCGGTAAAAGTTGTTGTCAGGGAACCACCTTGTAAGGAACCGTGGATTGCACCTGCTACACCTCCTTCACTCTGCATTTGTACTACCGTTGGTACATTACCCCAGATATTAGTTTTCCCTGCGGATGACCAAGCATCTGCCCACTCAGCCATTGGGGAAGAAGGGGTTATAGGATAAATGGCAACGACTTCATTTACACGATACGCAACCCTAGCAGTCGCTTCATTGCCATCTATGGTTGCAAAGGTTTTTGTGTTCATGCTTCTGGGCCTTTTTCCTGGGACAAAGGTAATAACAGAGTGTGATTGAATGCTCTGCTTATACCTTGAACTTACGTGGAAAACTTGAGAAACTTGTGAGGAAATGGTTAAGTATTGGTTTTGGGGTATTTTACGGAAGAAAAGGCAGGGAGTACCAAAAAATCGTAGGGGCGCATTGCGTGCGCCCTTTCTTGGATTGCGATCGCCATTGCTTGGATTGCGTGCGTCCTTCCTTGTATTGCGTGTGCCCTTCCTTGGATTGCGTGTGCCCTTGCTTGGATTGCGTGTGCCCTTCCTTGTATTGCGTGTGCCCTTGCTTGGATTGCGTGTGCCCTTCCTTGGATTGCGATCGCCCTTAATGTGGGGATATGTTAAAACCTAGAAATTCCATACAATATCATGTCTGGTTAAATACTTATAATTAGGGTAGGTTGGGTGTAACGCAGTGGAACCCAACAATTATGTTGGGTTGCGCTACGCTCCACCCAACCTACAGTTACTACTCACTTAAATAACCGTCATTGCGACCGGAGGGAAGCAATCCCAAGAGCCTTGTATTTAAGCCTCACATCAAATTTAAGGGACTTGCATGAAAATTATACGAACCTTATTAAAAACCTGGCAAAACTTGATTGGTATACTATTAACCCGCAAGCTCCTAACCGCAATAGCATATTATCAGTAATTAACCCAATCGCAACATCTAGACTTTGCGATTGCTTCATTCCGCTCCGCTTCATTCGCAATGACAATATAAATCTTGGTAAATTTAAAATAGATGCTCCTGTCTCTTGCCTGATTCAAGATTATGGGTTCTCTGGTGGTAAGCCTAGTTTGGTACGGAAATCTTTGTCATATTTTGCCTTTTCCCAATTTTTGGCAGATTTGACTTGTTGTGGAGTTAGGTTTTTAGCATTTATGAGGTAGGCGCCGCTGAGGTCGGCATCTATGAGTTTGGCATCTATGAGGTTGGCATCTATGAGGTTGACATCTATGAGTTTGGCACGGTTGAGGTTGGCACTGCTGAGGTTGGCATCTATGAGTTTGGCACTGCTGAGGTTGGCATCCATGAGGTTGGCATCTATGAGGTTGGCATCTATGAGTTTGGCATCTATGAGTTTGGCACGGTTGAGGTAGGCACCGTTGAGGTTGGCACGGATGAGGTCGGCACGGATGAGGTCGGCACGGATGAGGTCGGCACGGATGAGGTTGGCACTGCTGAGGTTGGCACTGGTGAGGTTGGCACTGGTGAGGTTGGCACTGCTGAGTTTGGCATCTATGAGGTTGGCACTGGTGAGGTTGGCACCGTTGAGGTTGGTACTGCTGAGGTTGGCACTGCTGAGTTTGGCACTGGTGAGGTTGGCACTGCTGAGTTTGGCACCGTTGAGGTTGGCAATGCTGAGGTTGGCACTGGTGAGGTTGGCATCTATGAGGTTGGCAATGCTGAGGTTGGCATCTATGAGGTTGGCACCGTTGAGGTTGGCATCTATGAGGTTGGCACTGGTGAGGTTGGCACCGTTGAGGTTGGCACCGTTGAGGTTGGCACCGTTGAGGTTGGCACCGTTGAGGTTGGCACCGTTGAGGTTGGCACCGTTGAGGTTGGCACCGTTGAGGTTGGCACCGTTGAGGTTGGCATCTATGAGGTTGGCACCGTTGAGGTTGGCACCGTTGAGGTTGGCACCGTTGAGGTTGGCACCGTTGAGGTTGGCAATGCTGAGGTTGGCATCGCTGAGTTTGGCACTGCTGAGGTTGGCACTGCTGAGGTTGGCACCGTTGAGGTTGGCACTGCTGAGGTATCGCTTAACTAAATTATTAAAAGTTCCTAGTTCAATAACATCACTGTAGTTAATCACGCGAAGTAGTTGATTTGTAAACCTATCTTTTTCTGATTTACCTGAAGGATAAAAAATAATCTGCTCCTTCAAATCATCTCTTTCCAGCGCATAGCGATTTAACTCCAACAGCAAAATCATTACATTCAAACCAGCATAAATATCAACTTGTCGCTGTCCTAATTCAATATTTTGTTTATGCAAGTGTCGTGATTTCTTTTGGGGTAAAGTTTCTGTATGAGCATCAATAAATTCTCCTTCACACCAGCGTTGATAAAAGTCTTCTAAACGTTGAAAAAGTGGAATAGGTCGAAATTCATCACTTGCTACAACTAAACTCATCAGATATTCCACCACTTCTGGTGTCAACCCGCCATAACCCAAAAAATCATAAATTTCCCAATCCATCTGTTCTTGCTGGATGCTAAAACCCCTTCCTCTTCTTCCCGATTCTGTCCAGCTTGACAAACTTTCCTTGAGACGTTCGGCGAATAAAAACTCGCTAAAACTTTTATGTGCAAACTCTACCGAACCCGTTTGTTTTCCTGGTTGGAGATAAAAAGCGGCTAAAGCATTCCTGAGAGGATTTTTGCCGATACGTTCCCTTGCTGCTGACAAAAACTCTTTCGCTGTCTCATCTCCTTTGAGACGTTCAAAGATCATTGACATCGGCGCACATTTGCCACCAGACTGCATGACGCATAAACCCGCTTCCGTGAGAATGTGCCGTAAATCTTCGGTATCTTGTTCGGTTATATCTCGCTGTAACCATTCCGGACGTTGTTTTGTTAATACCCATTCCAAAGACTTTTGATAAATCAAAATTTTGGCTTCAGTTCCCCTACTTCCAGCAAACATTTCAGCTGTTAATTCACCATCGCGGTGCATTGCTGCCAATAAATAAAGTAATAATGGTTCTTGTGCTAGTTCCCGTACTCTTTCGGGACAGTTCTCATCATCCAAAAACTGCTGGAAAGCCATGATTTTGTCCCTACCAACTTGCGCTTCCCATTGGCGAAACCACTGCTGCTGAATTTTCCCATCCATCGGTAGTATTTTGACTCTTTCCAGGTTCACTGGCATATTTCTCTCGATGCTTTGTAATGCCAGAGTTCGCCCTGTAATCAATACTCGATGACCTTTTTCGGGGTTTATTTTACAGCTTGTTTGAAAACTTCCTACCTGTTTGATAAATTCTTCTAAACCACCACTGGTTCTTCCTTCCATTAATAATTCATCAAAACCATCCAGCAAAAATATATAGCGGGTGTTTTTGTCGGTTAACCAACCATCATCATTGGTAGCAAAATCTCTATCAACTAAGGCTTTTAAAGTATTTTCAAAATTTTTCTCAATAGTTCTAATATCTCGCAAGCGAATTAACACCGGAATCCAAATCGGATATAAATTCTGCCTCACCCAATCAGCCAGCATCCTACAGGACACACTCTTACCACGTCCCGGATCTCCTTGAATAAATATTACTTTATCTTGTTTTTTTGGGTTGTGAATTAATTCTTTCACCCAAGTCTCTAAATCAACAACTTGCTGATTTTTATCTTCGTCACCATTATTATCTAAAGGTTGGGCTTTTAAAGGTACATAAATATCTGCGAAAGTGAAATTCTCTGCAAAGACTGGTTCTTTCGGCTTCGTTGCAATGTAATCTTTTAAATAATCGTCAATACTTTGATATTTCTCTAATTCCTGGCGATAACCATCCCTAAATATCCCTGACAAGGATTTAACAGTATCTCCCACCTCAGCTAAAGCTTGATTCATATATCGCTGAGTGTTCCAACTCACTCGCTGGGTTATGGTTTCTGCTGACTGTGTATCTATTCCTGCTGTTTTCAACAAAAATGATAAATGTCTATTAAAGTTCTCTGCTAACTGAGTTTCTCGGAAGCAGGTAATAGCTTTTCTCGCTTCATTCTCATTAATTTGTAAATTATCTGTCCGTTGTTCTAATCCTTCAGGAACCTGTATATTCCGAATTTTGTTTTGTAAATCTTCGTCTTTTATGGTATTAACTATTCTTTCTAAACTTTCCAAATAAGCTAACCGAGAAGTAATTGTAATACACTCCTCTAAAGTAGGTTGTTCTTCTGTTCTATCTAAATAAAACTTAATCCCCTTCGTTGCCAAACCGACACAAGAAAGTCCTGCAACTGCAACTCCTGCTGGCGCGAAGGGAGAACCAAGTAAACCCAAAGCTACAGCTAATTCCAAACCTGTTTTAGATACCTCTGCACCTGTTTCTGTGGCACTGATTGGTTTTTTGGCTACTTCCCAGATATCTTCAGTAAAAAAATTCCGTAGCTTTTTCAGGCTTCTTGTCATAACTCTTTTTTAGTGCGAATTATTTCAATATTATGTAATAAATAAGTGTGAGTGGACAAGTATAGAAAATTTCTTCTGTCTTCTGCGTAATGAGTGGAAGTATCTCTATGAATTTGTCTCACGCAGAGGCGCTCCAGGCGCAGAGAAAGAGAGGATTTGGGTAATACAGCAAAATGGGATGAACCAGTCGTTTGTTGGGTTTAGGTAAAGTGATTTTGAAGAATAAGCGATCGCTCTTCTCATTGTAACTTTCCATTGCTAGGATAGGCACATATACGGAACCAATTATACTGAATTAAACCTCTATATCCCTTACTATCACTGAACAATTAATAATTAGCCCTCACTCCGGTGGGGGTATTTTTTTAGCTTTGTTTATTTTTGAGTTGCATCCCTCGAATGGGAAAAGGGTAGTTTATTGGGTTTAGGTAAAGTGATTTTGAAGAATAAGCGATCGCCTTTACGATGGTGATTTCCATTGCTAGGATAGGCACATATACGGAACCAATTATACTAAACTAAACCTCTATATCCCTTAATAACACTGAACAATCTATGATTAGCCCTCACTCCGGTGGGGGTATTTTTTTGCCTTGGTGTAGTCCTTTGATGGCATCTCCTCATGAAAACAGTAGTTTGTTTAGCTTATGTGAAGTGATTTTGAAGAGTAAGCGATCGCTCTTCCCATGGTGACTTTCTCTTGCTAGGATAGGCACATATACGGAACCAATTATACTGAATTAAACTCTATATTCCCTAATATCACTGAACACTTCACTACTAACCCTCACTTCGGTGGGGGTGTTTTTTTGAGTGTGAGTTGGGAACAGGGTGTTTGTGGCTGCGGTAGTATGAATCAACAGCCATCACAACCTATCATGAGTCGTCCTCAGATTCTGCAACCCAACCAAAACTACACCTTTAGTAAATATTTTGAACTGTCTTTTTCGCCGGAAGATATTTTGGCAGAGTTTGGATGCAGCTACAACCGAGAAAGGTTACAATTACCAACTGTTGAGCTTCCAGAGGAAAGGATTACATCCCTAACTGCTATCATTAATCGCAATTTCAGACGGGTAAAATTATTGAGTGAAGATGCTCGCAAACAAGCAATTATTGCTCCTATTCTCCTAGAAGTATGTGAAATTACCCAAACTCAATTAAATATTGAATACCCGATTAATATTAACGAACGATTGCAAGGTCGTTTGGATTATTATATTAGTCAAGGTAAAGACTTATTAGTCATAGAAGCGAAACAAGCTGATTTAAGTAGGGGATTTACTCAACTGGCGGTGGAATTAATTGCTTTAGACCAATGGACGCGATCGCCTACACCGATTTTATACGGAGCGGTGACAACGGGAGAAGATTGGCGTTTTGGTATTTACCATCGTCAAAATCAACACATTACTGAAGATTTGAAGTTATATCGAGTACCAGAAGAAATCGCCACCCTAGTCAGCATTTTGGTGGGAATATTAAATTGAATCTAGTGGTCTACCACATTAGTTCTGAGGGGTAGAGTCAGAAACCGCAGAGGCGCAGAGAGCGCAGAGTCAGAGGAGGAGAGGAGAAGTCTAGAAGTTGGTTTGCCCATCAAAATTAATGTGGTGGAGTACTAGGCAAATTGGGATCTCCATCGGCCATTAATCTTCAACCAATGTCCAGAAATAACCATCTGGTGGTACAAAAGAAAAACTCATCTCACCAAATTCATTAGGGGCAATAGCAGTAAATTTTTGTACTGAACTAGCTTGAACCCTGTCAAAGTATGAATTAAGTCCCCGTACTCGGTAAGTATACAAACACATTCCTAAACTACCAGGTTGGGCAAAGCTAAACCGCGATTCTAGATTTATGCGTTCGGGAAAGCGGATAATATATAGTCTGCCACTGCGTGCTGCCATAAAGTCACTCTGGGAGGAACGAGGGTCGTCAAAAGCGGTGACAAAAAACTTTTCTCCCGGTTTGAGGTCAAAGATTTCTCTACCAGCCAGGGAAGATTCGTAGCTAGTTTCCACATCATCCCGCGATCGCAATAAGCCTAAAACTTGTTCGTAAAATTTCAGTATTTCCTTGCTGTCATCTTGCACTATCATCCCCATATGGGTAAATTGACTAGTCCCCATGAGGCAAGTTGGGTGAATCTGTCCGTAATTGGGGATGGTATAACCAAATCTTTGAAACAAAACTTGCCGCGCTAGGGGTTGTAGCATTAACATTTCTCTTACCCCACACAAGCGTGAGCTAAAAGGACGACTTTTTTGCTGTTTGTTATAAATAATTTCCCAATGAGGATGGGTATTCCTAATTTCCCAACCAGCAGCTTTTGCTTCCTCAATGTGATTTAAAATATTCAAAATATCGCCAGTTAAACTTGTTGCCCAACGATTGCCTTTAACTTTCATGGAACCCGAACCCGTACCTAATCCCCGATTAGTGGGTTGTTGCCAAATCATCAGTCGAATTAAACCATGATCGGCATCTTGATGGTAGAGACGTACGGAACGCAGGGGAGAGTTGACCCCATACAATTGTTGTGCGGCTGTTGCTGAAAGTTTGCCTTCTCCACCAATACGATAGCCAAATTGCTCCCAATATTGAATGGCTGCAACCGCGTCTGGAACGCCAATACATACTTCGTAAATTCCTTCTATTGTGGTTTTTTGTTCCAGATTCATATGCCATTTAAAATTAATAATTATCAGAATAATAAAATGATGGTTCTAAGAATCAGAGAGTTTAATTTTTTTCAAATCTGCTAAAACTGCTGCTGCTGATTGGTAGCGATCGCTAAAATGATAACTTACCATCTTATCTAAAACTGCCACCAATTCAGGACTAATTTTTGCCCATTGATGCCATTCTACACAACCAGTTTCTGGATTTGCTGGTAGGTCGTGGGGTGGTATACCTGTAACTGCTTGAATACCAATCATTCCCAAAGCATAAATATCGCTAGACAAGCGAGGATGTCCGGCGAATTGTTCTGGTGGTGCATAACCCCGTGTACCGATGGCTACTGTTGCCAATTCTGTTTGCTCGCTGGTTGGTGGTTGCATGGTTTTGACTGCACCAAAATCAATTAGAACTAAGTGATTGTCGGCTTGATTTCTAATAATATTACTAGGTTTAATATCCCGATGAATTACTCTATGCTCATGGATAAATACTAGTATTTGCAAAACTTCTTGCAACATTTCAATCACAAATTTTTCGTCTTTAATTTTACTTTTAGGCGGCAATTCATCGCTGAGAATTGGTCCTTGAATATATTCCTGAACTAAGTAAAATTCGTTGTTATCTTCAAAATATGCCAACAGGGATGGAATTTGATTGTGTTTACCTACAGCTTCTAAAATTTCTGCTTCTGTATCAAATAACCTCCTGGCAACCTGTAAGAAATTTGTATCCCTACGCGCTGGCATCAACTGTTTGACAACGCATATGGGATTACCTGGACGTTGGGTATCTGCTGCTAAATAGGTACATCCAAAACCACCAGAACCAAGGACTTTATTGATTTTATAGCGCCCTCCCAACAGAAAATCTCCTGTTTTCTTTTCTTCTGTATCAAAATGATTGTGGGTATCTTGAATCCCTGTATTTGAATTGAGGATAGTATTTAACTGTTCGATCGCTTCTTTTTGTTTTTCAACTTGGATAATAATTTTTTGGGAATCTTGTTGGGTGCGATAACTTGTGTAACCCATTACACTAATGACTGTGAATCCCAAGGCAAGCATAGGGGGAATTACTGGTATCCAAATTGCTTGAAAAAACGATACTACACCAATACCAACCAAGCAGATAAAGGCTGTTCCTCCCACTATTGCTAATGGTAGGGGATGTCGCCAACGCCAGATAATAATACCGCCGAATAATGACCAACCAAAGATCCAGATGGTTTCTGCCCATTGCGGCCAATATCGAATTAGCGATCGCCCGTCTAATACGTTACTGAGTAATTGACTAGCAATTTGGGCATGAATTAATACCGCAGGCATCCTTGCAGGTTGGTTTGGGTCAGCACCGTAGGGCGTATAAAAACCAGGATGAACACTGGCAGCAGTAGTACCGATAATTACCAGCTTATCTTTGAATATTTCTGGCTTGACCTGATTGTTAACTACTTGGGTGAGGGTCACTTTGCGAGCAAGTCGATTGGGGTGGCGGTAATTTAACAGTATTTGATAACCCCCTGCATCTAAATCTTCATAACTGCCAGAATCGGGTGTCAGCTTTGGAAATATAATTTTCCCAAGCTGAAAATTATTGTTGTCAAGAAACTTATAATCAATATTTTGTTTTTTTAAGTAATCAATTGCTAGCAAGGAAGCAAAAGAAAAATCAGTAGTACATTTTTTATCGTTAGATGAGGCGAATAACAAAGCACGACGCAGAATGCCATCGTCATCAGTCATGACATCGCCAAAACCGATATTGACTATGGGAAAATTATCTGGTGGCGAAATTTCGGGTTCTTTAAGAGAACTCATTTTGCACAACCCAATCAACAGCTGGGGATTTTTCAGCCCTGCACCAAAGTTTTTTTGCCCTGGTCGATAAATATTTAAACCAATCACCCTTGGACCAAAAGACTCGATTTTTGTCAACAGTTGATTGATGGTTTTATCTGGCAATGGCCATGTTGTTGTGATTAAATCTGTCTCATTAATAGTTACTACGACAATACGGGGGTCTGGTTTTTCCGGAGTACGCAGTCGCAGCATTTGGTCATAGGCGTTTAGCTCCCACCTTCGCAGCCACTTCGATTCCCGAACACCCCAAATTACAGCACTAACACCCACGCTCGCCACGAGAAGGGCTAGTAGTCCTTTGTTTTTGACCACATTGGCATAGAGTTTTTGCAATATTCCACTCATCGCGACTGTTTGGCTTTAGCCTGAACTGGGTAGATGTCTTTATTACTCTATCTATTGCAATACAAATCTATAACAAAATTTTTTATTTATTAAATATTATTTACCATAACAACCTTAGTTTCTCACGGATGGGGATTTACCTGAAGGATGGTGACACCAGACACAAGTAGGTAGGCATAATTAAATGTAAGATCGAACCTCACCCCCATTCCCTCTCCTTATTAAGGAGAGGGGCGGCATCAGGCGGAGAGAAGTTGGCGGTGTCGGTTTCCGTCCCGCCAAACTTCGGAGGTGAGGTTTTATATTTAATTTGACCCAGTTACTTACCGCCACTATGATTCCTTTTATTTTTGGGGATTTAAATTGCACCGGCTCGGTCGAAAGGGAACCATATCTTGTAAGCTTTACCAATAATGTTACTACGCGGTACAACCCCCCAACACCGACTGTCGTAGCTGCTACCGCGATTGTCACCTAAAACTAAATATGAATTTGGCGGTATGGTCTGAGGCTGGGATAGGAAAGGTGGTTGGACTCCTGAGGTGCAAACTTCTACTGATGTACGCACAGAAGCAGACAAGTACCGATCTTCCTTGAGAGGTTTGTTATTAATGTAGACTTTGCCATCCCTGAGTTCTACTTTCTCTCCAGGTAAACCAATCACACGATCGATAAAAGCACTAGTGTATTCTTCTAAACGTAGTTGCTCCGTAGGTGAAAAAATAACAATATCCCCCCGTTGTGGAACTTGAAAGCGATAGCTAAATTTATCCACTAACACTCTATCTGCTGACAATGGATTTGGGGAACCATGCAGGGTTGGTTCCATCGATCCTGAAGGTATCCAGCGAGCTTCAACACCGTAGTTTCTCAGCGCGAATGCAAAACCCATTGATAATAGATTTAAAGCGACCATGATTAATGCGATCGCTAATGCTAGTTTTTTTGATCTTTCACGACGGTTTGGTGTAAAAGTATATGCCAAATATGCAATGCCAGGTGAAATAATTGCAACGAGTAAAGGACTAGCAATTGAACAGAGAATTATGACAATAACTGCGAAAATACCAAATAACCATTTACCAATGTAAAAGTGACCAATCCCAAATAATATGTGAGATAAAAACATGGCTAGCCAAGGGTCTTTTGTGCTTTGGCGTAAGTCTTCAAAATCACTACTATTGTTACTTTTAGCGGCAGCAAAGGTATCGAATAAATTCCAAACCCAGAAAAGAAAAATAAGTGGGAAAAAACTCAAGCCAATGATTATATTACCTTGCAAACTCAATATTTGCCAAAATGCTATCAATTGGAGAGATATATAAATAAAAATTAACAAAAATCCCTTCGTTCTTTTTTGGGCATAGATTTGTCCCAAACCCGGTAAAAATGTTGATAATATTGTGGCTAACCACGGTTCTTTGTTGGACATATCAAAATAAATAGAGGAAAGGTTAAAAGAATGTAGAATTTAGAATTTAGAATGAGTGAATTACGTTTTGTAACGGGGATTTTACCCCGACGCAAAACGCACTGCTTATAGAAGCAGGGGAATTCAACCCCCCAAGGTTGGTTAAAGGGTAAAGGAAACAGGCATTTTTATATTTCTGAGTATAATGAGCCGTAGCTATCTGGTGCAACAGAAAGAAGTACGACTTAAAGATGATACAAATTCATGGGTACAAGGCAACTGTAGCCAAGGTATTTTTACTTAGGGTCTGCTGAATAACTATAAAATATTGATTTATCAATGCTTTCAGGCTATTTTTCCAGGAATAAGTGCAAGGAAATAAGGATTTGAGGTTTAAAATCCTTGCATTTCTAATTTATTCTGGTACAAAAAACCACTAAAAATAAGGCTGAAACTGTTGCCTGTTGCCTGTTGCCTGTTGCCTACCCCCACAATCGTGACTTTTATAGCTAACGCTACGCTACGCGAACAGCAAGCCCTACTTAAGTATTCACTTGTGCGGATTGAAAAATCTGGTTTGCGGTCAGTTTCAATTCTGGGAATGATTTTAATTGAACTACGTCATCACCTCTATATAAAATGGTTTTATATTCACCATCAATAAATTGACAAACAGTAATGGTAGGTTGCTTAGGACTACCAATAAACTTTTTACCACCTAATCCTAAGTAATCAACAATTAAATATTCTGGAATTCCTATATCCTCGTATTGCTCAAATTTAACGGCATAATCATCACCCCAATTAGTGCTTACAACTTCTACTACTAACGGTATTGATTCACTTTGAGAAACAGTAGATTCTCCCTCATAAAATGGTTCATTCTTTAAATTTCGCTTATCTAGTACCAATACATCGGGCAAATAAGCAGATTGTTCACCATCAGGTTTTACCAGCACCTTTGAAGCAATGAAATAAGGCAATTTTAGACGTACATACTCTACTAATATTTTTTCAATTAAAAATCCCACAACATTTTCATGTTTACCAATTGGTTGCGGCACTTCTACAATTACCCCATTGTGTAGTTCATATAGTTCGTTTTCTGGTTTCCATTTGACAAATTCTTCAAATGTTAGTGTTTTGTTTATTGTTTGAGTCATGGGTATGTATTTATTTAGGGCGATCGCTAATTAGACAGTACGTGTAAAGAAGTGCTAACAAATACAATTAACGCAAAACGCACTACTTATAGAAGCAGGGGAATTCAACCCCCCAAGGTTGGTTAAAGGGTAAAGAAAATAGGCATTCTTATATTTCTGAGTATAATGAGCCGTAGCTATCTGGTGCAACGGAAAGAAGTACGACTTAAAGATGATACAAATTCATGGGTACAAGGCAACTGTAGCCAAGGTATTTCCTGCTCGACTACGTAGCTCACTGTCTGAGTATCAAAAGTGTGTTTTCATAATCAGCCTTGGAAGCAAAAATTTCGTCGATAATCGGCGCATCGAAGCCTGCATCAAATGGATTAGCGAAAACTTTCAGGCTTGCGTAGTGCTAGTTTGCGATAGTGTATACCGACTGACAATCGAGATTAGACAAGGACTTAAAGGGGATGAAGCAAGGCTTGAGGCAATTCGCACTGGAGAGAAGTTTATCAATGAAAACTGTTTACTGTTCGAGCAATACTCCCGAAGCTGTCGGTTCGAGTTCAAGATGGCTTCGCAAATCGAGAAGCAATCAGAATTTGAGATGTATTACCAGGACTTGCAGTGTCTTTATCAAAAGGATCAATCCTTTCAAAGGATGGTAAGCTCATTTGCCCAGACATATCTCAATCGAGTTGAACAGCTGGAAGAGGAGAATAAGCATAAAGAGGAGTCTCTCCAGGAAAAAAGGCACCTGAGCATAACCTACCTTCTTGAGGAGTCGGCTTTGTTCACCTGCCTTGCCAAAGAAGGATGGCCAGTTTTTGTTTATCCAGGGTCAATCAAAACGTTTGAAGAAATTTCCGAGGGCTTGCACCCAGCAGTACCTGAACCTCTCAAGCAGATGATCTGGGTAAGCTTGCATCTCAGACGGAGTGTTAAAGCTGGTAAGGCTAGAGCAGAAAGGGAAGCTAAAAAAGACCATGATGTAGGTCCATAAACCAGAATCAATCTAATCCCCAAGATAGATAATTTACTTGACTTGATCTCGTAATATCAATAGCAAAGTATCCAGGGAAAAAACCATGGTCACTGAAACTAGTTTTAAAGTAACGCCATATGCTCAGAAGAAATATAACGTTACTGCACCTATCAGTACTGATGTCGCGAGGAATTATCTGAAAGTAATAGTAGCGATCGCCAGTGCTGATAATGAGTTAGCCCAGAAAGAATTAGATTGGTTTGTTGAAGAACAAAATCTGGTGGGAGTACCATCCGACCTCATAGAAGAAAATATCATCAAATTTGATGGGAAGGGCGCGGATATTGAACAGCTCTTGGCTGGTATTCATTATGATTTTCCTATCAATTTTCGCCGCTGTATGTTATATCAGGCGATAAAAATGAGCCGTGCTGATGGAGTATACCACGATAAAGAAAAAGCTGCTGTTGCCCGAGCAGCGCAAATTTTAGGAATTGAACGCAGTGTAGTTGCTAGTCTTGAGTCTTTGGTAGAAATAGAAGAGTCAGCAGATCGGCTACGACTTGCGATATTTGAGACTGACGTTTAATAGATTAATTCATCAACTAAATAGGAATCCAGTTTGATTGTTGAATAAAATAAGGTGGAGCATTGCCCACCTTATTTCTGGGCGTTACTGAATCCATGTATGAATTAAGTTCACGCAAAGACGAGCCAGTGCGTTGGGCGGTAAGCCACTGCGGTGGACGGTGAGTCCAGTGCTGCGGGAGGGTTTCCCGACCCAGGCAACTGGCGCTCGCATAGCGTGCGCGGAGCGCGTAACCCGAAGGGGTTCCCCGGCATAAAGGAGGCAGTGCGGTGGTGAGGCAGTACGGTCTTGGGGTCTCCCCAACTGGAGTAACTGCCGAAAGGGTGAATCCTGCGGATACGCTGCGCGAGCCCCGGCATAAAGCAACTGCCGTCAACTGCCGTCAACTGCCGTCAAGTGGCGCAACCCAAAGGGCTCCGCCGACTTGAAGCAACTGGCGTGCAAAGACGCAAAGAATCGTTGTTCAATCGTATTGAAAAATGCAAATTCATACTCTCATTCAGCAACACCTATTTCTGTAGTTATTGATGATATCTATGAACGCAATCATAACTAATTATTTTTTCTTTGCTGCGGCTTTAGCAGCTTTTGCGGCTTTTTTCGCAGCTTTTTCGGCGGCGATCGCAGCTAATCTGGCTTGTTCTTTTTCTTGGGCAATTTTGTCGAGATAGTAGTGGTAATCACCGAGGTAAACCCGAAATTCTCCGTCGCGAATTTCCACTATTTTATTGGCGACTTGAGAAATAAAGTAGCGATCGTGGGAAACTATTAGTACCGTACCATCATAATCTTTAATTGCTGACTCCAGCATTTCTTTGGCTGGAATATCTAAGTGGTTCGTAGGCTCATCTAAAATTAATAAATTTGCCGGTGTAAGTAGCATTTTTGCTAAGGCTAAACGTGCTTTTTCTCCCCCGCTCAAAGCAACTACCTGTTTAAATACTGTATCGCCACTGAATAAAAATTTACCGAGAAGGGTGCGTACTTCTTCGTTTTTCCAATCGGGAACTTCATCATGGATGGTTTCCATGACAGTTTTGTGTAAATCTAAGGCTTCAGCCTGGTTTTGTTCAAAATAGCCAGGAATGACATTATGTTCACCCAAACTAACTTTACCTTCCGTGGGGGATTCCATACCCATAATCAGACGTAGTAAAGTGGATTTTCCCGCACCATTGGGAGCTAAAAAGGCAATGCGATCGCCCCTTTCAATCAATAAGTTTGCACCCAAAAATAGAATTTTATCATCATATATGTGGGTTAAATCCTTCATTTTCACCACTTCCCTACCACTGCGGGGTGCGGGGGGAAAGTGAAATTGTAAGGTTCTCACACTAGCGGTAGGTGCATCAATGCGTTCAATCTTGTCTAATTGCTTTTCCCGGCTTTTGGCTTGGGTACTGCGGGTTGCACTGGCGCGGAACCTTTCTACAAATGCTTGCTGCTTATCAATTTCCTTCTGCTGGCGTTCGTAAGCGCTCATTTGTGCAGTTTGGTTTTCCGCCTTTTGTTGCAGATATGCGGAATAGTTACCCAGGTAGGTAGTGGAAACACCCCGTTCCGTCTCCACAATTTGAGTACACAACCGATCTAAAAACTCCCGGTCATGGGAAACTATCACCATAGGGGTATTTAAGCCTTTAAGGTAGCCTTCCAACCATTCGATGGTTTCTAAGTCCAAATGGTTTGTCGGCTCGTCTAACAGCAATAAATCCGGCTCTTGCAGCAGAATTTTACCCAATCCCATCCGCATCTGCCAACCGCCACTAAAAGCACTCACCAGGCGATCGCCATCTTCCTGCTCAAATCCCATTTCTGGTAAAATTTTACCGATCCGTGCTTCTAAACCATATCCATCTAAAGCTTCAAACTGTCGTTGCCAGCGATCCAACTTGTGGATTAATTCATCCAATTCCTCTGGTGAGGCACTTTCCATATCTCGCTGTACCTGGGCCAAAGACTGTTGTACTTGATTCGCTTCGGTAAATACAGTCCAAAATTCTTCTCTCACCGTCCGGGAAGGATCAACTTCAAACTCTTGGTTGAGATAAGCTATGTGTAAACTGGCAGGACGGATAATTTCCCCGGCAGTGGGTTCAATTTCCCCAGATACAATCTTTAGTTGGGTAGATTTACCAGCTCCATTGACACCAACTAAACCAATGCGATCGCCTGGTTTAACTTCCCAGTTGATATCTTTCAGAACTTCGCCTGTGGGGTATATTTTACTGATATGTTCTAATCGCAGCATCAACAGTCTCCAAGCTAGGGAAGGGGGGTTTAAGCATCGTGTCTTATCTTAACAAAATTTAATTACAATTTCTGTTTGACGAGTCGCGAGTGTGAGCGATCCCCGACTTCTTAAAGTAGTCGGGGATCTGTTATCCCTCGTCATTATTAAATAATCTATCCAATACCCTCAGGACTTACGCAAGCATTATTTGTCATTGCGACCGAAACGTAGTGTAGGGAAGCAATCCCAGAGTTCTTGGCGATTACTTCGCTATCGCTCGTAATGACGTAAAATCGTTGTTAATGCGTAAGTCCTGACCCTAGAAGATGAAAGACTTTAAACAAGAAATCAGTGAATATTCAAAAAAAGACCTAGAACAAAGAAAAAATTGGTATTCTCAGGTTGCAGATGCTTATAACAAGGCAAGACCCTGTTATCCCCAAGAAATTATCAGTCGTGCTGTAGAATTAGCCCAGCTTCCCCCAAACGCCAAAATTTTGGAGGTAGGATGTGGCCCTGGAACTGCAACGGTAGGATTTGCTAAATTAGGCTTTCCCATGGTTTGCTTGGAGCCAAGTTCAGAAGCAAGTCAGCTAGCACGGGAAAATTGCGCTCAGTATGCAAATGTCGAAATTGAGAATACCAGTTTTGAAGAATGGCAATTAGAGGTTGGTAAATTCCACGCAGTTTTGGCAGCAACTTCTTTTCATTGGATACCAGCAAATACAGCCTATCCAAAAGCTGCGGCTGCTTTAAAAGCAAATGGTTGTTTGATTTTACTGTGGAATATGCTCCTTGAACCTCGGTATGAAATTTACCAAGAATTAGAGCCAGTGTATCAACAATATGCTCCCTTTCTAGCCAGATACGAAGGAAGAAAAAAGCAGGAAGATAACCTCAGAGGTCTTGCGGATATTGTCATGGAATCAGGTAAATTTAAAGACTTGGTATCTGAATATATAGACTGTAAAGTTACTTATAGTACCGATGAGTATTTGACACTTTTGCATACTTACTCCCAATGTATCAAACTCGATATACAAAATAGGGATGCTTTATTTGCTGGCTTGAGGGAGAAAATTGAGCAACAGTTTGGAGGAAGTCTTCAGCTTTCCTATCTTTCTGCTTGTCAGGTTGGGCGGAAAGCAGGGTGAATGGCTACATCATTACTCCTATCCTGCCCAAAGATTACTGATTAAATCAATGAACAGTGAACAGTGAACACAGAGGATAGAGAAAGGGAGCAGATAGGTAATACCGATTTAATAAATGATCACAACACATCCCTCGGTAGAGACGTAGCAATGCTACGTCTCTACAAGAATCTATTTGTCGCATTCTTTTTTAAAATTGGTATAATCTTACACCACCAAAGGGAGTAATGTATAAAGCTCAATTCACATCTTCCTTGATTACCCGCCAAGCAGTTTGGGAACCCATTTTACCTATTTTCATGAATACCCAACAGCCGCGCTGAAAAGAGTCTTGACCAGCATCACATCTGGGTTTCACTCCAATTAATTTTTCCACCTCTTCTGTGGATAAAATCCAATTGGATTTATGGGCATTTTCTAATACATTCATATACCAGAGGGGATCTGTTGGTGGTAGTCGGGAAGCTAACATCTGTTCTAGCCTGGTTAAAGAATCTGCGATCGCTGTTAATTGTTGTTCTAGATTATGAGTATTTGCAGCTGCTGGTTGGGATGGGAATATGGGTGTCAAATCAGCAGTGTGATTTTTTGGTGGTGGTTCTGGTTGATGGACTGATTCTGGTTGTGGAGGGGGTTGTTCTTTGTCTAACTTGGCTGCCTTGGCATCCTTGTGCAGATTGGCTTTAAATGTATTAACTGGCACTAGGTTACGGCTGATTTCCGCTGCTAAATTACTTAAAAATAGGGCCGTTTCGCGATCGCCTCTGGCAGCCATTTGGGTAGCTACCTGTTTCATCATCCGCACCAATCGGGGGTCGATTAAATCTTGGTTGGCGGCTAAAATCTCTGATTCTGAACCACCAGGGCAATCTAGCAAAGCTTGAATTAACTGGAGATAAGCTTGGGATTTTTCATCCTTGCTATGGACATGAACGGCTTGTTCAAAGATATGGTTTAATTGTCCTGCCCAATGGTGTAAAAACTTTGCTGCTTCAGACTTGCCTTCTTGGGAGAGTTGTTGAGCAACTTGTTCCATCACCTCTGCCAATTCCGGATTTACCAGTTGTTCGTTATGTTGCAATAATGTCCACTCTTCTCCGTGGGGACAACTAAGTAAACCTTGAATTAAGCGAAGATAGGCGTTGAGGCGTTGTTGTTTCATGAGCTATGCCTAAGGAATGCTGATACTTTAATTATCTCTCCAGTTACTTCCTACTGGGCGATCGCTTTATTGATTCGTATCATTTCTAGGTGATAGCCACCATTTTTACCATTACTTCTATCATAAACCTGAATTTAACCCAATTTTTCAACTCCTGAACTCCTGAATTTTCCCAAATTATTGACGAAAATAATCAAACATACTTAGAAGAGAAGGACAAAAAAAGTCACATTTTGTCCCAAGTTCAAAATGTCACGCCCTTGAATGGGTTGTGAAATTGAACTTATCGCACACACAAAAAAGGTTGATTATTTATGAAACGTCAAATAGCTGTTTTTGGTTTACTAGCTGCTTCTGCCCTCGGTTCTTTTGGTTTAGCAACTTCCGCACAAGCTGCATCTTTAAGTATTAGTACCATGCACTGTGAGGGTTTTGGTGGAGGAAAATACAACTGTTTTGCAAAGGTTGCTGGTGGAAGTGGTAGCTATAAATTTATGTGGAATCCAGGAAGAAACGCTACTATCGGTAAGCAAACCAATAACGGTGGATTCAGTTCTATTAACGGAAGTTGTAAAGTGGGTACAAAACCTTATATCAAACTTACTGTTAAAGACAACAGAACGGGAGCAACGACGAGGCGTACTAAATCTTTCAAGTGCTCTTTCAGACCTTTATAAAATTTTAGCAACTAGTGCTTTGCCCCATTAATTTTGATGAGTCGCGGGTGTTTAGATCCCCGACTTCTTAAAGAAGTCGGGGATCTGTGACCCTTGACTAAGTATTACCTTAAACTTCACCCTTCTTCAAGATTTTAAAACTCACTGTGCGTCTAGCTGAAACTTTCCCAGTAGTAATAGTAATTTTATTAGTAGAAATCTGTAAATTACTAACTAGATAATTTTTAATTGTTGCTATTCTGCGTTGGGTAAACTCCTCAGAAAGTTCTCCTTCCACATCAGCAATTATCTCCAGATATAAATTAGGTTGCTGTTTCAAGATTTGAGCAATACGATTTAATAACTGGGTATTGGCTGGTTGAAGTGCTGTACTATTTGGAGCGAAAGTAATAGAACCAGGAGCAGGAGAAATTCTTCGGAACCGGACTTTGGCATTGGGAAAGTTGAGGCTGGTTCTGATATCCTCAATCAATAAATTTTTGGCATCTGCACCAATTTCTCGATCGCTCAAATATATGAGATTCAAACTTAAAGGTTCCACGTTACTAGTGATGGCTTCATAACGCAGTAATTGAGCTGGTGCAGGCAGTTTGAATGTTTGTAGTGCTGCTTCCGTACTTTTGAGAAAAGTAATTTGGGTTTCTGCTACGGTGGATGGTAGTTCTTGTGTTGCTTCGTGTTCTTGTGATTTAATTGCTGCTACTAGATCGGCAATAATATCGTTAGAAGCGGTAGGAATTTCAATTAATTGCAGTGATATTGAATCGGGTGCTCTATTTAAACGAGATGCGACTATTTCTGTATATTCTTTTTTTTCTTGAGTGGTATAAAACTTTTTGGTAATTACATTCATCTGAATCAACAATTTTTGATTTTGTTCGCTAATTAAAAGTTTGTTGATATCAGAACGAGATTCGCCATCAGGGAATTTGGCAAACTTTTCTCGCCATATTTCCGTACCAATTTGGATAATTTGATTATCTTTTTGTTTCTGGGTAATTTCTTTGTTAAGTTGAGTGAAAGATTGACTTAAAGGAAACAACAGGGTGATAACTGGAATTAAAATGACAATCAAACGGCTAGGAAGACTACCGATAATTTCTAGAGGAGTGGTGGGAACTGGAATCCGCTCTAGAAATTGCTGTACCCCATGACTTTCCTGATCTTGCTTATGCCAAAGTGGTACCTGTTTGCGGATTGATGGAGTATCGATTTTGATTGTCAAAAATACTAACATTGCCATCAAGGTAATGGCAGTTAAGTTAGTTAAAAATAGTAAACCACCACCACGGGCAATTTTCAGCCCGTCGGGTAAATTGAGACTAACTGTGACACCAATACCATATCCAACTACGCATAAAGGGGGCATTAAAGCAACTGCGATGGCAACCCCTGGGATAGAAGTAACAGCCCCTTTTGAGACTTTACAGGTAGCAATGGAACCTAAAGCACCAGAAAATAGGGCAATAACTAAATCCAGAACATTGGGTTTAATCCGAGCCGCAATTTCTGCTGAATTAAGGCCTTTTAAGGGTAATATAGCTACCAGGAGGAAAGCTAAAGCGATCGCTACTAAACAACTCAAAACAAGATTTATAAGTGCCCTAATAGCTAAGATTAAATCCCCCGCCGCAAATGCTAAACCATTGGCAAGGATCATCCCCATCAACGGAGAAATCAACATTGCTCCAATAATTACCGCCGGACTATCTAATATTAATCCTAAGGTGGCGATCGCAGCTGAAAATAAGACTTGTAGCCAGTAACTCACATCCTGTAAAGTTACTGAATTTAGTAAGTCACAATAAATCTCTTCTTTGCGGGCATTGGTAATGCCCATGTTAGTTGCAAACCAGTCACGAAAACCTTTTTTAGCTTCCATTGTTCATGATTCAATAAGTAATCAGTAATAAGTAATAAGTGAGCCATTGCGGTGGACGGGTTTCCCGGCATAAAGCAAATGGCGCGCCTCTTTCAGAGGAGCTTCGCTAACGCGAAGCGTATCCGTTCGGCTTTGCCGTGCCCGAAGGGCTTAGGATTCACTCCGAAGGAGTAATAA
>JASJDS010000268.1 GCA_030065055.1 Calothrix sp. MO_192.B10 | reverse complement strand
GTTTCACAAGGGAACCCTACCGCCCAACGAAGAACTAAAAGCTAGAAAGCTGGTCGTAAGTTAAGCGACGTTAAACAATGGACTGTGAGAAGTTATAGCGCGGTTAGAGTAGGCATATTATTTAAGCCTCCAAAAAAGTTGATCAGCGCTTTGTTATACAGCAAAGCTTTGTCGGCAACAACCATTAGATTTTCATCTGATGCTATACAGGTGTTGCCTGCGAATACGCAGGTTTGCACAGGTTAAATGTTGCACTTCCTTATACCGTTTTTGTATGAAGATGCAATTTATATTGATTGTAGAGACGTTGCAGTGCAACGTCTCTACGAAATTTCTTTGGTGCGACTTTACTTAGAATTGGTATTACTCCATTGATAAATTGAAGGGAAACAGTAAGGAAAAACTTACATTTCCTCACAAATTCCTCAAGTTGTTTTGCTATTTGTGAAGGTAGAGTCGAATATAGCCATTAAAAATGACTATTGATTCCCCAATGTAAACATGAGGGGGTGAACTAATGAATCAAATCCTGGTTACTGTTATGGATAGAACCAGAGCAAGGTTCCTGACTTTAGAATCGGCACAATTTCCCGAATATGAGTCTGGTCCAAATTTGATCGAACAAAAAAGTATATTGAATCCTATTCAGGAACTACAGGGCAAAGAACTGTGGGCAAATGTGAAAACTGGACGTAATCAAGGTTTAGGAAGTAAGGCTCATGCCTATGACGATCGCCGTGAAAGTCATGTGGTAGAGTTTGAACGCCGCTTTGCTCAAATGATCGCCCATGAAATTTTGAATCTCACTCAAAGCTGGCATATTCAACAAGTATTGCTTGTAGCTGAACCACAGATTTTGGGTGTTGTTCGTCAAGAGGTGATTCCTGTATTACCAAAAAACCTACAAATCCAAGATTTAGCCAAGGATTTGTGTAACCATAGACCATTAGAGATTCACGAGCATCTAGCTAATCATAATCTCTTGCCAACACGTCAAAGAATCTCCAGCTAAGAACTGTGTGATCTCATGGTGGCAATCTTTGTCTGAACTACCCCATCCCTAAAGGGAGGGGGTTCCAACTCACTGCGTGAGTTTCGTTTGTCCTCACAGACTCCGACTCCTTACGCGCTATTGGATTACTGCACATCAACTCTATCCCACTATTACTAGTAGGAGACTTTGGACTAACCGCAGTTCTCGTAGATTGATTTGACCCATTCTGCCAACCGTCCAGCAAGGATTGTTCCATCCCTAGCCAGCCATTTCTAGCTAACTGGATTGACAGAGTTTCTGTTTTTGGATCGATATAACGACTCAAGTAAGCAGATAAAATATCACGTTGCATCTTTAACCCACAAATTGAGCAATGATGGACACGTTGGGATAGTGACTTTTTCTGTTTATTACCACACAAGCAAGTTTGAGAAAGTGCAGTTTTACGAGTCGAAAACATTAGAACTGTACCGCCAGCATTTTCAGCTTTGCGTTTTAGTTCAGATTGAAAACTTGATGGCGATTTAAAACCTATGGACTTACCATAATTTTTCTGCCAAGCTTTAACAGATACTTTCTCCGTTTTAATATTTTTGCCAAGATTTAAAGTTTGATTGACTAAATGGCCATGTAAAGATTTACGGTAAGCCGCTTGTTTACGTTCTATTTCACGTTTTTGAGCTGCAATCTTTTTGTAGCGGTTGGATTGATGCCAATGCTTTTTACCCTTTTTAACTGTACCGTTAGGATTAAAATTATTAGGATTAACAGCACGACGCTGTCTATCCATTTTGCGTTGTAATTTTCTAATTTCTTTTTGCTTAGAATCTAATTCCACAGCAAAGGGAGTCCAGATTGTTTTTTCATCTCCAACAATTGCAACAGTTGAAACACCTAAATCAATACCAACAATGCCATCATGATATTTTTAGGCTTTTCATATGGCGCTCCCCTACAAACTAACTGAGCAAACCAGTAAGTTTTTTGATTAAGAATACGTCGTACCAAACGAACATATTTAATCTTTGAGGATAAACCGTGTAATATTACAGGGTCGTTATTGATGATAGCTTGTAGCTTTAATCCAGACCATTCAACACTATTACCAGTCCATCTAATACCTTAGTTTATTTGTTTTACCCTCTAAAGATGAAAACTGTCCTTTTTGTTTAAATCTGACTTTTTTAGCTTTACCAAACAGCATTCTTTCTAAAGCTTTAAACGCTCTAGTCGCTATTTTTTGAATGGTATTAGCATCAAGGTGAGATTTAATCCAAACACTTGCAATAGCTGTTTTATTAGCAAAAGCCTGTAAATCATAATCCCTAAACCTGTAAGCTTCATGAGCTTTCTGAAATGCGGTGCTACGTGCTTTTTTATCCGTTTTTGGAATTAGTTTAGCTTGTTGATAAAGCTGTGAATTACGAATTAATTCAAGTCTGGTTTTACCTTCAGATAAAACCGCATTATAAAGTTGTCTTCCCCCTTCTAATCTGGCAGCAAGTACAGACAAATCTTTAGAAGTTGTAATTAACGGTATTTCTGTAATACAACTAGATGTTTTTGCTGCCAAGATTAAATCACCTCCTAATTGCTTTATTAGTTTTTTATCCTATCATATTTACATTACTTATTACTTATTACTTATTACTTATTACTTATTACTTATTAATTTCCCTGCCTCACACCACCAACCACAGGTTTGACTTCCGAACGGTCGGAAAATGGATCGGTTCCACCAGTCCAGTTAAAATCACTGATACGGAAACTAATCCCGCCTAATTCCAACACTGGATTATAACGTAAGGTAATGCCATAGGTACGGCGACTGTATTCTAAAAGGTAATCTGTACTACTGCGCTCCCCAGTGTCTAAATTAATAATGGTTTGAAATCCTAAACGTAAGGGGCCATAAATTTGTTGGTTAATGCCAACACTTAATACTGTGTTATCAACGGAGCGATCGAATAAAAAAGGCGACTCTCCAGTGTTCAAACCTTTAGAAAAACTAATATTAAAGCCGGTATAGTCAAAAAATGGTTTAGAAAAATGACCTAACTGCCCTTGTAAGCCAATGGTTCCAATCAGAGTGCTTTGGTTATCACCACTGGTGTAATAACTAGTAGTACCAGTGATCCCACCGAATGCAGTTAAAAAGGGAACAACGGGATTAGGGGTGTATCGCAATCCTTCTTTAGCTGTTGCTGGTAATCCTTTTCCTCGCCACAGTAAAAAACCACCATTTATAGCTGCACTACCTTGGAGACGAGCCAGGGAAACGCGATCGTTACTGCGGATTGTATCTAGTAAGTCTTGGCGATCGCTATTGGCAGTAATATACTGTGCTCCGGCTTGGTAGCTAAAATTAATACCTTTAGCTATGGGAATTACCGGAGAAGTAAGAATACCACCGATGCTACTTTGGACTCTTTGAAAGCCTAAAGTACCGTTAAAAAGGCGATCGCGATAGTTAAATTCGATGTTCAAGTTATGGGGATTTCGCAAATCGCCAAGCTGCTGACGCAAGCGGAGGTTTGCTCGCAAATTTTCATCTATTTCACCCAAGTCAAGACTGGTTAGGGAGCCAGAGCCTTCTAACAATGTTTGCGGTCCTAAAGTAGCGTTCAACCGGCTTTTTAAGCCAAATAGTGAGGAGATATTACTTGGTCCGCTGACAGCTTCTTGTAGTAAAAACTGTGGGGTGATGCTCCAGCTAGATTTCTCGGTGTTCAGGATTTGAAAGTTACGCTCCAAAAAGAAACCACCCCGTTCATCTCCATCAAAACCGAAGGAAAACAATGCAGGAGTTGTTGTTCTCTCCCGGCGATCTATGGTTTGTGAATCTTTAGGAATAGGTAAACTCAAACCTCGGTCAAATACTAAACGTTGTCTCCTGGTTTTAATCTTGTCTTCCAAGGGTGATTTACGAGTCAGGGTAACTGTATTTGCTTTTAATACTAGTTCTGGAGGCGAAAAGGGATCGTTAGTAATTTCCACATCTTTAGCTTGCCAACCCTTGGGATAGAAATCAACCTTGGCGGCTTCAAATCGTAATCGCCTGACTACACCCCCTTGTTTGGGTGCAGGAAAGTTACTCACATTTCTCCTGCCACCGATGGTAATGTTAATCGCACCAGGACTACTGGCTTGTAGAGGTTGGTTGGCTCTAACGCGATCGCTCACTGGTTCGGAAATACCCCCCGCCGTTACATCTGTGGGCAAAAAGGAAAAATCTCGGGCAGCACTAGGAATAAATATTTCTCCCCTACCCCCTTGGAGTTCGCCTCGATCTTGGATAAAGTTGTAGGTAAATTTATTCCCTCGCAAAATTTGATCGCCCCTGGCTAAAGCAACATTACCTTCCCCCACGGCAATCAAATTCTGCAAATTAACTTGTAGGCGATCAGCATCTACCACTGCTCCATCAAGCCGCACCACCACTTTCCCCTCAGCGGTAATAACCTGCCGCTGTTCGTCATATTCCTGGCGATCGGCAATTACTTCTACAATTCGTCTTTGAGGGGGAGATGAATCCTGAGGCTTACTTTCTCCTTGGTTGGTATTTTCTGATGCAGGTGTAGGTATTTGTTGATTTGTGGAGTCCGTTGCAGGTAATTGAGATTGTTGGCTGCGAGACTTAAATTCTATAGTCGCAGGTGTGGCTTTACCGCCAGAATTAAAGTTAATTTGTATCGGTTTTTGTCTAACTGGAGGAGTTGCCGATTTTATATCTGTATTGTTTAACTGGACTGATTTATCCTCCTGCTGTAAAGTTGTGGCAGGGGATAATTTTTCACTGGGAGAATTGTCAGTGGTTGTTAAAACTTCTTCTGTAAGTGTAAACTCTCCATTACCTACCTGATTGTAAGTAGGTTCCATCGGATAACCTACAGATAATTGACCGCCCAAAAGCGCGGCATTATCCTTCCTTATCAGGGGAGAAAATTCTGGAGGAAATGTTTCTGGAGAACTAGGTGTTGATAAAGTTTTACCAACTAATAACCGTTCCCTAATCTTTTTGTTAGAGGAAGATGAGGATTGAGAATTATTTGTTTTATTGGTAGTTGGAGACTTTTGCAGAGTATTCTCTACATTGGTTGAGGGAGATTTGCTTTCGTGCCTTGCAGAGCTAGGTTTTGTAGTATTACTAACATCAGAGTTGAGTTTTGTTGGTAAGTTACTTAAAAGAGGAGGCACTGCGGGCGGCAGAACTGGATGAAGCATATTTCAGCACAATTGAGCGTGAATAGCCGGAAGGTCGAATATATAATAGTCCCTTCCGACATGGTTTTCTGCCTAGCCTGGGGCAAACCACCCAATAACTTTTGACAATGCGGTTATTAAGGGACGGGCATTTACACTGTAAATGTTTAGCCTTTGGGCAGTAAAAAATAATCTGTATCGCGCTCTATTCTAAATCTTGACGACCAGGGTTACGAGAGGGGTCGCTAGACAAAAATCCAAAGACGAAGATACTGACAAAAAAGGCAACTACAATCGAAACTACGATTTTTAAAGTCAACATGGGAATGTCTCCAGTTGGGTATGAAAGGCTTTCCGTATCTACAATACAGAAAAAAGATAACTTGTCCTATCTTACCGAAATCTCGTCCCCTTTTTGGAGAAAAATAGTATACCCCGAATTGGTTAATTAGGTGCAGTTCAGCAGTTAGCCACCTCCCCAATTGCCAATGGTAGATATGTTGACTTATGGTAGGTTATATGGTTGAGCTAGTAAATGCCCCCCAGGCTGGAACCTAATCAACTAATCTATTGTTCAGACGAGAGTTAACACTAAAGGTTTCCCAAAGGGGGAAAGAGGGAAGGAGGGAAAGAAAATTGAGGAGAGTTTACAATCTTTCGGTTATGTATTTCCAAAACTGTAGACGCGAAGCGTCTACACTCCATCACTCCATCACTCCCTCACTCCCTCACTCCATCACTCCATCACTCCATCACTCCCTCACTCCATCACTCCCTCACTCCCTCACTCCCTCACTCCATCACTCCTAACTCCCAACTCCTACCTCTTGTTTTTTCCGGCTTTTGATTACTCTTGCAGGGGTTCCCACAGCTACAGAAAAGGGAGGAATACTTTTTGTCACCACTGCTCCCGCACCAATTACACTACCTTTTCCAATGGTGACACCATCTAGTACAGTTACCCCATGACCTAACCAACAATCGTCTTCGATGGTAATTCCTTTACGGGTAACACCTTGGTCTTTAATCGCTTGGGAAAGGTCGGAAAATTTGTGATTATTAGCAATAATTCCGGTGTGAGCAGCAATTAAACAGCGTTTGCCAATTTTGATATCTCCAGGACCACCAATACAAACATTTGGACCGATGAATGTTTCACTATCGATATCTATATGTGTATCGTCTAAAAATCCAATTTCAGCATTACGTTCGATCGCCACTCCATCCCCTAAAGAAAGCTTATTATTTTTATCCCCCCTAGCATCTAAACGAGCACCCCTGAAAATATATACATTCTTTCCTATTTCTATATTCACAGCACCAATAAATTCAACATTATCTTGAATAAAAACTTTCCATGACATTCGAGAAAAAATGAGGCGATAAGTTAAAAGTCTTAGCTGGGGACCAAACAAAATTGTGGGCAGCCATCCAAATAAGCTGCTTAACAAAAATTCTGGTAAGCGTGCCATTTTTTTTGATAATTGCTGTTTATTCATGAATAAATTACTCTCAGTTAAAATTATGGTTGTCGGTTGATAAAAATATTATCAATTCTCAATCAAAATGGAGAATTAAATTCCAGAGATATAAGCTATTGCTAAGTTAAGGTTCATATCTTACCTTAGAGGGTGTTTATTAATAAAATATTAAGTAGGGTGTGTTACGGCTTAAGTAGGTAGGCGTAATTAAATGTAAGATGGAACCTCACCCTAGCCCCTCTCCTTATTAAGGAGAGGGGTGCCGTCAGGCGGGGTGAGGTTTTATATTTAATTTGACCCAGTTACTTAATAGGTATTTCGGGTTGCTCATCAGATTTTTACCAGCCGCAGATGCACCTGGGATGATGGTGCGTTAGCTCCCAAGCATAACCCACCCTACGCTTTAATAATTATTTGATGAACACGCTCTTAGTTAACAAATACTTAACTTAATGTGAATATACTCTAGTTCTCATGGACAATTATTTCCCATTGGTATTAGATCAAATCAAACTGAATTTAACTCCATATCAAAAATAATTTCATTTTCAAAAATAAAATGTTGCTTTATTTACCTTTTTTATTTATTTTTTGCATTAGTAAAATATCTACCAAATTTGGATAGAAACTATTTTCCCCAAAGAGAATAAACCTATTAGCTTAATTTATTTTTATCCTATTAAATAATAAGTTTACTTGAAATTTTTCTTGTCTATATAAAGCTTGTATTAAGCAATGATTTATACTTAAAACTAAGGCAATACTGGTAGGAAAGGGTGTCGCAGGTGGGTGAGGTTTTATAAGTATTCATCCGCACATGATATTAGGGGATCAAATTTTCTCCTTGTCAAAAGACAGTCTGTCAAACATTACGTATTTTTACTTTTATATCCAAATGTAAAACCAAACACTAAAAGTCAAGTTATATTGCGTATATAACTTTGTTGCAATCATCTTTTTGAAGGTTACCTATGCAACTTCTGGAAATACCTAGTATTGTAGCGATCGCTGGGGAAAATGCAGTTCAAGTTTCTCAATTACCTGCTGTATGGCAAGACATTGCCCAGGGAACGGCAAATGTAGGACTCTGCAATCCACAAGACTATGTCGAGATGGCGCAGTTGTTCCAATACAAGTTAGAACAGGGTGATGTAGACTTATTTAACGAACGCCCAGAACTAGCTCACCTCAAATCATCATTTTCCCAATTATTCACACAACTAGCACGGGAAACACTGGATTTCTACGGACATGATTTTCAGATTCACAACTATCCAAACTGGGAAAAAATCCTTCGTGATGTTGAGTCCAAGGGGATAGGTTATGAAAACGAGGTGAAAGTTGCTCGCATTGGTATTGATTTATTTCAAGAGTTTGGTTATGAACTTCCTGCAAGTTTCTACCAAGTGCATTTAGCTCCCATTTACCGGGATCATGTGTTTGAAGAGCGAGCCTTAAGGTTCGATCAGCGCGACATAGAACACAAGCGTGCTTGGGATGCTGTGCTTCATGCTGGTAAGGTGTTTGCTATGCAAATGAAGGTGCAAAGTATTGCTTCCCAATATGGTTTTACTTATCAACATGGCTGCGCTTGTAACTCCCACCTATCTTCTATTGATACCTCCCGTGGGGCATTTGCCTATGAATTAAGTCCCGAAAAACGGCAGAGGTGGATTCGTAGTTTTATCTGGACTGCTTGGTATGAGTATGCTTTCTTTCCCATTGTGCCGAATACCCAATATTTAGTTTGAAGAATGGGTTTGACACTCTCACCGCTAACCGCAAAGCGGTGTAGCGGGAGATTCTTGCTTCTCAGAAACACGCTTTTTGGTACAAGTACCAACGAGTCTTACTGCTTCTCCACAAGCTTGAATTTCTGCGTGTCCCGCAGTATTTGTTGACAGTATTCTTATCCCTTCTGCCCTCAAGTTCCGTGAGGCATTTTCATCTCTGTCATGGGTTGTTTGGCAACTTGGACAAATCCACTCACGGATACTTAAATTCAGCAAATCATTCTTATATCCGCAACAATAACAAAGCTTTGTACTGGGAAAGAATCTGTCAACTTGGATGAATTTGCCTCCCTCTCTCTCTAGTTTGTAG
>JASJDS010000267.1 GCA_030065055.1 Calothrix sp. MO_192.B10 | reverse complement strand
GTAGTTATTCCGAGTTAGGGAAACGCTCGGAGGTACGTGTCAGGTAACAGCTTGTGGGCTAGTCATCTCTTTCGTTGCAAGCTGATTCTTGCAAGCCTACACTGTACTGTACTCAGTCAGTGTAGGTAGTTGACTCTGTAGTCCCTGTACTCTGCTAAATTCAGCCGTATTATGGGTAACTAAAATTAAATTATACCAATTCAAATAATGTTTGCGACACATATATTCTTCGCAAGGGCACGGCATCCACAATATTTTGGTGTATACAATTATCTTGCTGATGCCGTGCCCCTACCCATCTGTCCCATTCTTTTTTCAACAGGACTTACGCAAATAGAATTTGTCATTGCGACCGGATTGCCGCGCTTCGCTCGCAACAGGCTCCGTGTGAAGTCGGGGAGCTTTTACCTCTCAGAACTAATGAGATAATTATCTCTCAGAGAAATTGATAGCAGTTAAAATACTGATTGAATAATCGCCAACATTATCTTCATGGCTCTGACATTTTTAGGATTAATTGCTGCAACTTTAACCACTGGTGCTTTTGTGCCACAAATGTTGAAAACTTGGCAAACTAAATCAGCAAAAGATGTTTCTTATGGAATGTTAATTACATTTATTATTGGCATTTTTTTGTGGTTGGTATATGGTCTACTACGCCAGGATATAGCAATCATTTTTGCTAATGCCATGACCTTAATTTTTAACCTGATAATTCTATGCCTGAAAATTAGATATAGATAATACTATGGTGAAAAAAAATGGGACAGATAGGTGGGGAACATCAGTAAGATAATTTTATATACCAAAAGATTGTGGATGCCCTGCCCTTACAAATCATGTATGTGTCGCCAACATGATTTGAATTGGTATAATTTTACCAATAGATATAGGCGTGAAAATTAAATATGCATCAGCCAAAATCCTTGTAGAGACGTTGCACTGCAACGTCTCTACATTCTTTTCCACCAGATGTCTAATCAAGAGAGCGCGAGCATTCCGCAAAAATGCGAATCCTCCTTAATAGCAACAACTAATAAGGAGGATTGACATGAGTAAAAGCACCCTAATATTAAATTTAGAAATCTTCCAGAAACTCACTCAGACGGCTGATTAATGGGTCAACATCTGCCGGGGGAGTAGTAACAGCATTGTGATTGGAATTAGAATTACCCTGTACCACTTCCGTAGTTACTGCTGAATAGTTCCCAGGCTGGATAGCTGCTGGTTGTTGATTAACCGCGAGTGCCAATTGTGCAACTTGTTGACTCAACTGCGTCATTTGGCGTTCCATCACCTCTAAACGATGAGCTTCCTTGGCAAAAAAGCGTTCTTCAAGGTTAGCCAGTTGACTTTCCAATTCAGCAATCTTTTGTTCAGCCCCTGATTTGACTGCCGCTATTTGGCCAGGTTTGACAGATTCCGGTACGCATAAAGACTGCCATAGAGCCTCTTTACAGAGGTCGCTAAAAGTTTTATCTGGTTGTTTTTCCAAATGGCTTTCAACAAGTGCCAACAAACTTTCATCTGCAACCCCTGGTTCAAACGTAACCGATTTTACTACCTTTTTTGACCATTGGAACATTAGTATTAAGACCTAGCAGCGCGATTGGATGAGATCTGTGCCTCTCCGTAAATATATTGTCCCAAAGCATTGGCTTGGCGGGAAGGTGCAGCTAAGTGGGGGTTAATTTTTGCTTCATTGAGAAGACGTTGCACATCTTCCCAGAAAAATTCTCCACCCCCTCCGGTGAGAATCACGTCAGTAACGCGTTCTGGTAGCCATGCTAGCACGCGATCGCAAATTTCACGAGAGAACATTTCTGTGAGGTTGGGGAGAAAATCATCCAGATTGGTAGGCTTGCTAGCACCTCTAGGACGGTAAAAGCGATCGCCTTTTGGTTTGTTCACAGCGGAAATTAAAGCTAGAGATTGGCTATCTGCTCCATCAATTTCCTTGGCTACCAATTCATAGAACTTATTCATCCCAAAGTCTTCACTCTTGGAAGCTCCTCGGGCAAAGCGAAAATTATCAACCATTAAGCAATCAATGGTTTGATGTCCGATGTCTACCAATGCCACTGACAACTTGGTAAAATCGGGACTTCCCGGACCTTTTTTGGGTTGAGCCTCACACCACAGTAGACTACCATAACCTTCTGGCATCACCCAAACTTTGGCAATATTTACTTCCACAGGTTCGCCGCGAAAGTTCATCACATGGGGACCGCTCAACTGGCTAACCAACTGAGCTTTTTCTTTTTCAAACTGTTCTTGGGACAGGTAAGGTAAACCTAAAACAACAGAGATATCACCTTTGAGTTTGAAATAGCCAGCAGATGCCAACACCTTAATCAATGCAGCTTCGACCTTGGATTGACCTACGCCCAGATTTGCTCCAAAATCTGCTGCTAATTGACCTACGGCGTATCCATGACCTTGATACTCCAACCACAGATCCATTAATGGGTCTGTTGCGCGGGCTTCAAAAACACCTCCCCGTACTTGTTCCATTGACATTTGCTTCACATTAGATGGAACAAAAATCACATTGCCAGCATCACGGCTGACACAAGTTTTTGTGGAAGTTCGACCTAAGTCAACACTGAGAATATTTTTGCCACCACTACTTATAGGCTTGGGTGCAGCAGCATTGATGGGCGTGGAAGCCGATACTCTATTCATGGGAATAGCAGCGGCATTCATTGGGGTAGCGGCAGATGGTTGGTCTGTCATGAAAGCTCCTAGTTTTTACCTAGCTCTAAAAAGTTAACATGCTCATGTTACAAAAAAGCGTGCTACCAGATTTTTTTGGGCACGTCAACTGTATCTATAACTATGCTAAATTTTACTTCAGCGATCGCATTTCAACATTACTTTGACAAGATTTAGGCGAAACTTGAACAAAGTCAAGGTTGGTTTTTACACATAAAAGCCTATTTTTGTACATCCCTCCAGGAAAATGTCTCTTTTCCACCCTTTTTTGCTCTATCGCTTGCTTTTAAATCCTTAGTACCTCACAAATAATAACTAAATCCTCCAGAATCATTTGCAAATACGGTCAAGATGCTTATCTTTAAGCTCGCACTGACTACTCAGCATATATTCTGAGTATACTAGCAAACTGATTCATGTATTGCTACTGATGTTTGTGTAACAGGCGATCGCCACAAATTTTTTGGTAAACAATGGAGGGAAGGAGTGTAGACACGAAGTGGCTTCCCGTAGACACGCAGTGGCTTCTCGAAGAGTAGGGTAGGAGGGAAGGAGGGAAGGAGTGTAGACGCAACAGTGGCTTCTCGTAGGGTAGGAGTAGGGGCGCAAGGCTTGCGCCCTGGGGGGAAGAAGGGAAAGAAAGTGATTAGATCCTTTCAATAACTGTCAACCCTCCTAGTGAGACAATTTATGTTTTAGAATCCCCTACAGAGTGGGAGTTAATGAGTGTATTTTCGAGTCAGACTGCCAATCCAACAAGTTCCACGACCGATCTTCTAGAACCATTTGTTCAATTAAACTTGCCAACCTTAAAGCCTTGAGTGCTTGTTCCCCACCAACCGAAGGCTGATTACCGCCACGCACGCAGCTAACAAAGTGATCTAATTCTGCACCTAACTTGTCAGTATTACTAGTAGAA
Source organism: Calothrix sp. MO_192.B10 (assembly GCA_030065055.1). GTDB lineage: Bacteria > Cyanobacteriota > Cyanobacteriia > Cyanobacteriales > Nostocaceae > Calothrix_A. The sequence continues at coordinate 5,036 of JASJDS010000267.1, read as the reverse complement.
ACTTTTTCGATAACTTCATCTTGCTTATAAAGTGCTTTTTTATACTCATTTATGGAGTTAGTCGCAGAATGGCGATGAATTAGAATTTCATTCTGGAGAAAATCTGCTTCTGTAAATGAATTTTTACAATGGGCAACAATACTACGAATTTTGCGGTGAGTAACCTTGCTAGCTGTAAGGGTAGCAACAACACCATTGGCAAAGCCCAGGGTTGCACTCACATAATCTAAGTAACCGGAGTCTAAAGCTCGACTACCACCTGCTGTCAATTTAACTACAGGTGCTGCGGCTAATTCCAACAATAAATCAATGTCGTGAATCATTAAATCTAGCACCACCGATACATCATTTGCCCGATTGGCATAAGGACTCATGCGATGGGCTTCTAGGGCCAAGACTTCTTCTGTTTTGAGAATTTTGCTTAATTCCTGAAAAGCAGGGCTAAAACGCTCAATATGACCTACTTGGAGTATACATCCAGATTCAGCTGCTGCATTAACTAGAGATTCTGCTTCTGAAATACTAGCTGCTATGGGTTTTTCAATCAGGACATGAATCCCTGCTAGAAGACAGTTGATGCCCACAGCGTAGTGTAAACGGGTAGGAACAGCAATGCAAACTGCATCTACATGGGGTAATAAGTCGCAATAATCCTCAAAAAATCGGACTTTATATTTGCTAGCAGTTTCCAAACCACGCTCAACATTAATATCTGCTACACCGACCAGTTCAACGTCTTTCATAAAACTCAGTACACGGGCATGGTGTTGTCCCATATTACCCACACCAATCACACCTATGCGGATTGGCTGTGGCTGTTTGCGCTGTGTATAGAAATTTGTTTCTGTCGCTAACATGCTATCTTGCACTATGATTTTCTCCTCAACCACCAAAAATTAGAGACGCTACGGTCGTTAGCATGGATACTATGTTCCCATCGACGAGCCGTTGAAAACCATCCAGATGGTAACATAGAGGTTCTGTTTATGAAGAATTTCAAAGATTATCGCAAGTTCCCCACATTTGTATATCTGCCATACTTATAGTCAAAATAGTGATTTTTATACTACAAATAAAAGATAATATATCCTCATTTGGCGATCGCTCATCAACTCTACATCATAATATTTGGCAATGAAAGCTGTAATTCTTTTGTCTGGAGGACTAGATTCTAGCACCGTTATTTACCAAGCACTAGCTGATGGTTGTCAGGTTTATGCAATCTCCTTTGATTATCAGCAACGCCATCGTCAAGAATTACAATCAGCATTAGCGATCGCCAAAACTGCTGGTGTTGTGGAGCATCAAGTTGTTAGCTTTGACTTAAGGCAGTGGGGAGGTTCAGCTTTAACGGATAACAGCATTGACTTACCCCAACAACGTGCCTTAGATGAAATGGCGCGAAATATACCGATTACTTATGTCCCAGCTCGCAATACCATCTTTTTAAGCTTTGCTTTGGGATATGCTGAAAGTATTAACGCAGAAAGGGTTTACATCGGTGTCAACGCCTTGGACTATTCAGGATACCCTGACTGTCGTCCTGACTATATCCAAGCCATGCAGGAAGTATTTCGTCTGGGAACAAAGCAAGGACGGGAGGGGAAACCAATAAAAATTCATACTCCCTTGATTGACTTGAAAAAAACGGAAATTATCCAATTAGGCAATAAATTGGGTGTTCCCTGGGAATTAACTTGGTCTTGCTATGCTGGTGGTGATGTCGCTTGTGGTGTCTGTGATTCCTGCCGTTTACGCCTTGCTGCTTTCGCCGAATTAGGACTCCAAGATCCTATTCCTTATGCTGAATAGGAAGTTGATAGTTGTTAGTTGATAGTTGTTAGTTGTTAGTTGTTAGTTGTTAGTTGATAGTTGAGGGTTGTTGGTTGTTAGTTGATAGTTGATGAAGGGAAGGAGTGAGAGAGGATTACATTTATCTTCTTCAGTAATCCCAACTGTCAACTGTCAACTGTCAACTGTCAACTGTCATCCCATCACTCCATCACTCCATCACACCTTCCTCCAAGTATTGGATTTGAATTTGATGCAACCGGGGACCATCCAGGGAAACCACTGTAAATTCTAGATTTTGATATTGGCAAGTTTCACCAAGGGATGGTATTTTCTGTAACTGGTACAGCAAAAACCCTCCTAGTGTTTGATATTCCTCCCTCAATGGCAAATTGAGATGCAAAATTTCGTTGAGTTCTTCTAAATTAATTTGTGCTTGTACGAGAAATGTTTGCTCATTTAATAACTCAACCAACAACTCATCTGTATTTTCGGCTTCTCCAGTTTCTCCAATGATTTGGGCAATAATATCCTGGATCGTAACTAAACCTGCTGTACCACCAAACTCATCTACCACAATTACCATGGTAGGTCTCTCCTGCTGCATCATGGGTAAAAGTTCTTTCAACAGGGTATTTTCTGGTACAAATCGCACCGGACGCATCCATTTTTGCAGCTGAGTATCTACCTTCAGCTTACCCATAGCCAAGCATTGTGCTAGGTCTTTAAAGTAAAGAATGCCACGAATGTCATCCAAAGATTCTCCGATTACTGGATAACAAAAGTGACCAGTCTCTGCCATTGTCTCGAATAAAGTCTGCAAGGTAGTATCGGTTTGTAAAGTGACTATGGCTGTGCGAGGAACCATAACTGTTTGTACCGTTACCTCTCCAAACTCAAAAACATTGTTGAGTAATTTTCGTTCTCCTGCCAATAAACCTGTAGATTCTCTTTCCGTAGAAATGATTAACTGCAATTCTTCTGGCGTTACTGGTGGTTTCCAGCTTTGACCAGTATATTCAACCCCTACAAACTTTAACAGACAGCGAGTAGATTGGTTGAGAATCCAGATAAATGGTCTGAAAAAACGGACGATCGCTTTTACTAAAGGACCTAAAAACCTGGCTAGCTGTTCGGAATACAGCATTGCCACTGATTTAGGACACAACTCACCCAACACAATTTGTAGATAGGCAATGAGAAAAAAGGCAATGGGAATGGATACTGAATGAGCAATGAAGCGGTTAGTACCATTGAACAGAAACCAAGATTTGAGCCATGTTTCCACCAGTCCCGCAATTGTACTTTCTCCAATCCATCCCAGTGCCAAACTTGACAAAGTAATACCTAATTGAGTGGTGGACAAGAGGCGATCGATACTACGTTGTAAACCTTCAACGGAAATTGCCTGAATGTCACCTGCTTCCACTAGCTGACGAATACGCGATCGCCTAACTGTCACCATAGAAAATTCTGCTGCGACAAAAAATGCATTAATTGCAATCAGCAATAATACTGATAATAATCGCAGACCCACATCCGACCCACTTACGTTAGCCAAAACTCTCACTGCCAAATCTAGTCTTAAAATCGCGTTCCAATTGTAGATTTGGGAGCCACTTGTATATAAAATAAGCAACCAAAAAAAATTCCTCTGTTCCCGATCTCAAACAAAAACACAGTAACTGGCATCTTTAAAAATAGAACGCGATTAAGCCATAACTACCAATTTCCCATATCCTAATAATACTACCTATCTTTCTACTGGAATATTTGGTATTGCCAAGCGTAATTTTTGAGCCGGATAATCAGTTAGAGTCAGTGATATCTTCTTTACGCCATCTAGCAAAGGTGTAGGAACTATTACCCTACCAGTATAAATTGGTCCTTCTGGTGGCAACTCAGCTGGTAATCCTTCCGTACTAGCACTTAGAGTCCTACCTTTATCATCGGTGACATCCAAAAAAGTATATAGAAAACGTGCCGTATCCGAACCCTGATTCTGCATTTTTACCTGTAATTCTAAAGCACCACCAGAGAAGCGAGAAGATTGTACGGATAAACTCACTCCCTCACTCTCTGCTTTGATGGGAAAACCTGCTTGGAGCTTTTCTTCCTGTTTGGTGAAGGAAGTTTTCTTTTTCTGCTCCTGTTGCTTATTCTTTCTGCTTTTACGTTTTTTAGCTGTTTTTGTTTTGCCCTCAATCCTTGCCTTGACCATTTTAAGTATTTCTTCCTCTTTTAACATCATGACTCCTACTTGCTGGGAAGAATTGACTTTAGAATTGGCAAATTTATTGGTGGGACGGGAGTCGGGGGTACTTACACCTTCGAGTGCTGCACTTCCTAAGGTAAAACCCCAAAAAGCACTTACAGAGCCAGCCCCTAACATTAGGGTTAACAAGGTCAAAGTCAAGAGTATGGTGGAATTTAGTTTCATTACTAATCAGCTATTGCGGAAAAATATTTCTATAAATAAAGGTATCTGAGCTATCAGGACTAGTCTCTCAAGAAACAAGGCAGGAGGCACCTATGCATCAGGCAGGAAGGAAGAGGATTTGACTTGTTTGTTCCATTCATAGCGAGGGGATTTAATTCTTTATTACTTATTACTTCCCCCCTTGTGGGGTCGCTTTCAAGAAACACGGGTAAGGGAGAAAGGGATTGGATATCTCGTGTTTTTTACATTCATAGGGGGTGGCGTACCGCTCGTCAACCGCTTTTAAGGGACTTATAAGGTTTTGGCTATGAGATTTAAGAGATTTAACTGAAAATACCACTTTAAGAACAATATTTTTGTTTGAATGGGTGAATGGGTGACTTCCGCCCTCCCCGTAGGGTTTCGGTGCAGGGTAGCGGTTGACAACCTCGAATTGTCAAAGCTAAAAAATATGATAGTTTATTTTTAATAGCATAATCATGCTAGTTTATGCTAACATTAGTAGCTGACCAGGGTTGGCCGAGCGGATGAGGCAGCGAACTCATAATTCGCCCTAGGCAGGTTCAACTCCTGCACCCTGGATTAACGAATATGAGTTACTCGCCCCTAGGATTATGACGAGTAACTCATATTTTTTATCGAAGTCAGAAGTTTGAAGTCACCAGCTTTGAGCGTCCTGTTGTTCAAACTTCTGACTATAGGGGTCAAAAACCCCATCCCCTATGGGTTGGGTAAAAAACTAGAAAAATCTGCCAGCCTCCGGAAAAATCGCCCCAGTGTACCACACATCAAACCTGGTAATTTC
>JASJDS010000006.1 GCA_030065055.1 Calothrix sp. MO_192.B10 | reverse complement strand
GGCGTATACTTTCCGAGAGTCCCTCGGTAGGTTTTAATGTCTTATACTGACTATTGGTATTTTATCATTTAAAGGCACAGCCAAAGTGCTACCTCGTCCTACATCTCCTGCCTTAAGGCACTTGAGTTTTGGACTTCGATTAGTTTCTATAAGATCCCCGACTTTTGATATTAAGATCCCCGACTTTTGGGAAAAGTCGGGGATCTGAGTCTTTCCATTTTTACAAATCAAATAGGATTGCTAGGAAGATATAGCACTACGGTTAAAGGTTAGGACAAATTGAGAATCCAGAATGAAGACATAGCAAGCTTTTCCCTTCTGCCCTCTGCCTACTGCCTCCAGCAAAGCTGCTATACTTTCTCAGTTTTCTCATAAAACTCTTAGCTTTACTTAAGTTACCCATCACTAGTCCCTCAGAGTTATCCCCGATATTAGTAATCAAGCAAAAGGACACAAACAAATTCACTCCGAGGTAACATCCCATGAAACTCAACCCATTAGCAACTTCCACCATTGCATCTATTCTATTATTTGGCGGTTTGGGACAATTAGCAATCAACGCACAACCAGCCCAAGCAATTAAAGCCACACAAGCCACCACAGTTGCAGCTAAACCCACATCATTAATTGCATCCGGTAACTTTGTCAAAGCCGAAAAAGCCACCACAGGTAAAGCCAAGATTGTCAACATCAACGGTAAACGCTATCTCAAATTCAATCAAGCCTTTATTACAGGTAATGGTCCCGATGTCAAGGTTATTTTACATAAAAACACCAGTGTCCCTGCAAATATCAAAGAAGGAAACTACATAACACTGGCAGAAATCAAAAAATTCAAGGGAGAACAGATGTATATGATTCCTGATAGTGTAAACCTAGATAATTATAAATCTGTAGGCATCTGGTGTGAAGAATTTAATGCAACTTTTGGTTACGCTAGCTTACAAAATGCCTAGAAATAGTATGCTTTTCTTTAGTTATTGGTCATTAGTTATTCACAACTAATAACCAATAACAAATAACAATTAACTAATACTCAACAATTCCACATCAAAAATCAGGGTAGCATTGGGGGGAATCACCCCACCAGCACCACGGGAACCATAACCCAAATCAGGGGGGATGATGAGCTTACGGCGTTCTCCTACCTTCATAGTTCCCACACCTTCATCCCAACCTTTAATTACTTGTCCAACACCGATTTTAAAGCTAAAAGGACTGTTGCGATCGCGGGAACTATCAAACTTGGTTCCGTCTTCTAGGGTTCCAGTATAGTGAACTGTAACTGTTTTTCCGGTTTCGGGAGTAGCACCGTCACCTTCTTTAATAACTTCGTACTTTAATCCAGAGGCGGTGGTAATGGTATCAGACATTTGATTTTTTGCAATTAGGGTATTTTTGTCAGTTTCAATGGTGGGGCTTGTTGTGTCAGTAGTCAACTGTGATGCAATAGCGGTATTTTGTGGTGTACCACCGATTTGTGCTACTACCAACACAACCACGCATAGAAGCATCAAGCCCAAGCTAAGTAAAATCGCTTTCAAAATTATTCCTTCCTACTGAGGTGGTTCGACAACTAGATTATCAGTAGGACAGACTTAGTTCACATCAGAAATGCTTATTTACCGCCAAAGCTTATTTTCTAAATCTCTCACTTGACGTTCTAGTCGGTCAATTCTTCCCCGTAACTCATCCACTTCATTTTGACGAGCTACCCCTAAATCTTGCATCATATTTCGCATTTGTCTTTGCATTTGGGCTTCCCAAGTACCCTGCTCGGACTTTAATTGCTCTACCATATCATCCATAACCGCCTTGGCTTGCTCGGGATCGAGTTTGCCATCCTTGACTAGTTGTTCGCTGGCTTCCTTGAGTTTGTCAGCTACCAAAGATGTTGTGCCAATACCGAGCATTACCAATTGTTGCATCCAGTTATTGTTATCCATACTCCCTTCCTGTAATGTTTTTCAAATAGCCAACTCCTGTTTTTAAGTGTAGCTAATCAAGCTATGCTAAGGAATTGTTCTAGTTTATAACTAACTATATTGTGGCAAAACCAGATGGGGAATGAAAATACATGGTTGTTGAGTTACTGAAGTTTAAAGTACCCTCGGAACACCGGGACTTATTTATTCAGCAGGATGCACAAGTGTGGACAACAGCATTATCGACTTATCCTGGGTTTTTTAGGAAACAGGTGTGGCTCAATCCCACAGAACCCACAGAAGTAACCATCGTCATTCATTGGATAACTAGGGAAGAATGGAAAGCGATTCCCCAAATTGAGTTAGATGCGATCGATCAACGGTTCGATCGAGCTTTTCCATACTCCCATGAGATGATTGAGTCATCTGAATATACAGTTATGGGCGAATGATAATGGCTGATACTGCCGCCATAGCAACGCCAAAGGTGAGGGCTAACAACCAAAAAAATTGGCGTTGCTGGGTTTTACGGAGGATAGTAATTTCTGCCTGATACTGTTGGCGTAATGCTTGTAGTCCTTGCTTACCACCCACCTCATTTACCGCTGACTCCACTTGCTGCAACATCTGCTCTATTTGCTCGCGCATTTGGGTAATTTTCTCGGTCATTTCCCCAATTTCCGATTCCCTAGCCTCAATTTGCGATGCTTTTTCCCCTACAGTACGTTGAACTTCTAAGACGGAGTTTTCGATTTGCTGGGCTTGTTGGAGAACATCCCGAGCAGAATTAATCCCTGTGGTGATGGTGTTTCCCAACTCCTCCAGTTGTCTAGCAATCTCTTCATCTGTATATTTCAACACGCCTTCATCTCCCTATTTTGCGTATACATAAAATTTGCTAAACGGTCGTTAAAGGCTTCGCAAAGTAAAGCAACTAGAGGTTTGGGCTGTTGGGATGGATGAATAATATCTTGCCAAAAAGGTAGATTGTATTTGTAGTTACCATCCACTAAATATGCCCTGACCCGTGCTGCTTCATAAGGAAGTCCTTTGCGTTCTAAATCTTTAGCAATACCTTTAAGTAGACGTTCATATTCTGGCACATCGGTATCCTTTAAGGGAGAGGCGGCTTCTACCGCTTGCCAAGAGCGGTGCATTGCCCGGAGAATCAAACAACGCAAAGAAATATTCTCAGCTTGCTGTAGTTCCCTATTTAACAGCTCTGGAGGATGTTGGGTAAGTAGGGCGATCGCTTTTTGTTCCCACTGATACAGTTCCCCATCTTTCACCCCGGCAAATTGTAATGCCAAATAAGTATCCCAGTATAAACAGCCACTCTTACACCGTTTGAGTAATCGCTGCTGCACGTCATCGGTAATTTGGTTGAGATCCATATCACTGGCAACTTCCGTCATCCACTGGATCGCGGTTTGACTATCAACGCGATCGCAATTGTTAAAATAATCACCCCCAAATGCATTTAGCCGGTTGATTTCCGCAGTAGTTGCCACCACCAACAACCGAGTCCGAGCGCGGGTAAGTAAGGTATACCATTGAAAACTTTCTGCTAATGAGGGGGTAGCAGTTCCTTCAAATAAACAAAAAGCCACACAACCCTCAAATTCTCTCCCTTTGGCTTGTTCTGGATTTAAAATCAATAAATTTTCTGAGGATTTCAGGGGTTTAGTGGAAAATACCTTCACAGCATTAGCTAAATCGTGGAGTAAATGACGGCGATTTTCCTCCTTTTTGGTTTCCCCTGCCAATGCCTGCAAAAATTGCAAAGCTTCTGCTTTTGAGGCACATTCCAATAACCTTACCGGTTCCCCAGTTTCAAAGGCATCCTCTGGTTTGGCAGGGTCTGGTAATTTCTTCGCCCCCACAGTAGAGCTAATCTTTTGTCCAATTTCACAAAATTGATTGGCAAATTCTAATATTTGTCGAGAGTTTCTGTAATTACGTTTCAGCTCAATTTTATTTCTAATTTTTAATTGATTCCAAGTAAAATCAGTCGGATTAATGCGTTGATTTAAATCTCCTAATAACCATAGATATGTTTGATGTCCCTGCCCTATCCAAGATTTACAAACTGCAATAATTGCCTGTAATTCACTTAACAGCAAATCTTGAGCTTCATCCACAATTAGGATAGAACATTCAGTATTAGTAATTGGTTTGTGGATTTTTGTTTGTAATAATTTAGCCGCATCTAAACGACTGACCCGACAGGCTAAAGCATTATACCAATGTTTCTTATTAATATTTAATAAACGATTTATGCGTTTAGCATTAGCTTGAAACATGACATTTTTACCTTGCTTATGATTCTGCTCTTGCAGCACAAAAGCTTGGTAAAGCAACACGTCACTATGATTAATATCTGTTTGCTTAGTATATTTAATCGCTTTTTTTAAAGCTTCTAATTCCTGTTGGGGAGAAGCCAATTTATCGTTAAATTCTGGATGAATTTTACCCAGCCATTGAGGAAAAGTCCCCAACCAAAAATGCTGCCGTTCTAGGGATTGTTTCACTTCCGCATATTCAGCAATATCCCTACGCAATGCTTCCGGGACAATTAGCATCGTATTCCACCCATAAGCACGGTGGATTTCACTCGCAAATAAACTTGCACACACAGTTTTCCCAGTCCCCGGAGCACTTTGGAAAACTATGCAACCCCGATCCTCAAATGTATCGGTAGTAATATGGGGGTATGTGAGTAATTTTGTCAGTGGTTCGTCCAGTATGGTTCTTTGGTAATCCGTGAGCTGAGGAGAATGGCGGTAACTACCATACACAAATTTATACCAATCAGCATCCTTTTGGTGATTCCACTGATAAGCAGGATTTTCTGCTAGTGCTGTACCTTGGGGATGAAGCAGCTCTGACAATATGTCAGGAGTAACGGGATTCAGATAATTACATACATCAAACACTTCATCATAAATACCCCCCCGTCTACCAGCTTTGATCACTAAAATATTGTCACCTTCTTTTTGCCAAATGACACGCCAGTCACCCCATCGAGTACGCAATAGCTTTCTGTATCCTCTCAGGGGTTTGGTATGTTTTTCATCCCCTTGACTCAAACGATGTAAAATTTTGTAAATTTCTGACAAAGCAGAGGGTGAAAGTTTTTGAATTTCGCGGAAAGCAGCGCGAATAATTTTGATATTTCTGGGTGACATGACACTAATGCCTCCTCCAAGTATTTTTTGTTCATTACAGATTTATGATTCCCTCTGAAGGAACAAAAATTAAGTCTAATTTCAAACTATATTACTATGTATTTATGCATATAAGTGTACTGTTGTCTTAAATACGTCCCTGACCAAAAAATAAACACAGATGTCAGCTTGTAAACCCATACTAATACCAAGTTGCGTTCTATCGTAGCAGTTAGAGTTAATCAGATTGCTGACTTCGTCGCTTCAGACTGTTTACTATAGCATTTTTCATTTGGATGAAATACAGTTATAACCTCAACCGGGCTAAAGATTTCCCTCTCCTTAACAAGGAGAGGGGAAGGGGTGAGGTAAAAATTTTGTACTTTACTCAACTGAAAAATGCTATATAGTGCTACGCGCAAGTCACCCATTCAATTTTAGTGCTTGAAAAAATTCTCTCTTTCTTCATTCCCTACACCCCTAGCACTAGTAATATCAAGGTTTTACGCTTATCGAGCGTGCAATTCGTTTCAGAACTCTCTTGCAGAGGAGCTTTTCTAACGCGCTGCCCTACCTTACGGAAAGCCACTATGGGTCTACGGGCTTATTTTTTCAAAGGGTAACAGTTTATGCTCAAGTGTTGCTTAGGTTGGTATTTTGGGAATAATCTAAACAGTAGATATCAAGACCTTGTTAGTCAATTAATTTATCCGTAAATACACTTTTTTTAGAGTGTTAACATCAACTTTTTTTACCAAATTCTCTTGTTTCAGACAGAGATAATCTATGAAAATATATAATTTATCAACATTTAATCTACCCCTACTCTATTTCAAGATTAATCAGTTATGTTTTTGGGCGATCGCAGGGTTATTCCTGATAGATTTTGGTAGCGCTCAAGCAGTATCATCTAGAAGGAAGCAATTAAATTGCCAGGAGAATGCATCTCTAAATTGCGTATCTTTGGCTACGAATAAAGTACTGAATTCAGGGCAGCTCGAACATATTCCTGCATCTGGGTCAAGTTTAAATCTCAAAGTTGGTCAGAGCGATAGGTTTGTTGCTCAAATTCCCCAAACATCAGCAACTAATATTAATACTCCACCACCACAGGATATTATTTCCCCTAAGTCCCCTACTCCGGGAACTCAGTTCAATACCCCCTTACTTCCTCCCCCTGAACAACTACTCGATCAATCTCCAGAAAATAATCCAGATATTTCTCCCACTCTTGAGGGGGTTCCGGGGAAAATTACCGTGGAGCGTTTTCAGGTAGAGGGTAGTACTGTTTTCAGTGACGAAAAATTGGCTGAGGTACTCGAACCATTTACCAAACGTCCTCTATCCTTTGCGGAATTGATTCAAGTGCGTTCGGCGATTACACAACTTTATATTGATAATGGTTATGCCACCTCTGGGGCTTTAATTCCCCCACAAACTATGAATGATGGGGTAGTCAAGATTCAGGTAGTGGAAGGGGGATTAGAAAGTATTAATGTTACTGGGCTGAAAAGACTCAACTCCAGCTATATTCGGAGGCGTATCGCTAGAGCCACCAAAAAACCAGTAAATGTCCCCCGTTTATTGGACTCTTTAAGGTTATTACAATTAGATCCCCTAGTTCAAAACTTATCTGCCGAACTTGCAGCAGGTTCCCGTCCAGGAAGAAATATCCTGGATGTTAAAGTAACTGAGAGCGATACCTTGGGAACTACATTTAACTTCGATAATGGTCGTTCCCCTAGTGTGGGTAGTTTCCGCCGTCGTGCCCAACTTAATCAAGGTAATTTATTAGGATGGGGAGATAAACTATCCATTGGTTATACAAATACCGATGGTAGTAATGCCTTTGACATAAACTATGCTATCCCCGTAAATGCAGGGAATGGTACTCTTAGCTTGGCTTATAATAATACATCTAGCAATGTAATTGAAGATCCATTTAACGAGCTGGATATTATTTCCAAATCCCGTTACTACGAGCTGACATTCCGTCAGCCGTTATTGCAAACACCCTCAAAGGAATTTACCTTAGGACTTACCGCATCCCGTACTGAAAGTGAAACTTCCCTGTTAGATACACCCTTTCCCTTGTCTGCTGGTGCTGACGAGGAAGGGCGTACCCGGATTTCCTCCCTGAAATTCTTCCAAGAGTGGACACAACGGGATAAAAGTCATGTGTTTGCGGTGCGATCGCAGTTTAATATAGGTATTGGTGCTTTGAATGCATCTATTAATAATGATGCTCCCGATAGCCGCTTTTTTAGTTGGCGGGGTCAAGGACAATGGATACGCTTGTTAGCTCCCGATACTATTTTGGTGGTGCGGGGTGATGTTCAATTAGCAGATAACTCTCTTGTCCCCACAGAGCAATTTAGTTTGGGTGGCTTGGGTAGTGTGCGCGGCTATCGTCAAGATTTCTTGTTGACTGATAATGGAGCTTTGTTGTCTACTGAATTACGTCTACCAATTCTGAAAAAATCCCAAACTCTGTTGCAAGTTGTACCTTTTGTTGATGTGGGTACGACTTGGAATAGTGGCGGTACAACACCAAAAAACAACACCTTGGCATCCGTTGGTTTGGGTTTACAACTAGTGCAGAAAAATTTATTCACCATCCGTGTGGACTGGGGGATTCCTTTGATAGGAGTGGATTCAGATAAGGGAACACTGCAAGAAAATGGTATTTATTTCTCTATTACCAGTCAACCATTTTAACTACTCCCTTCCCGCCAGAAGAATACCGATTTAATGAACCACAAAGACGCTAAGAACGCAAAGGAAGAAGAAAAAGAAGATAGGTAATCTTACACCGGGAAGGGAGTAATTTGGCGGAATTCCCCATCCGCCTGTGCGGTGGGGATGGATAGCCGGGACAAATCAGGGATGAAACTGTTGCCTGTTGCCTGTTGCCTGTTCCCTACTCTCACCCAAAGACGAAAAATCAAGGTCTTGAGCCTGCAGAGGCAGGCTACCCTGCGGGAAGCCGCTCCGCGTCTAATGCTCGTGTAGCCTCCGGGCTTTAGCCTGTGGGATTTTGGGGTTTGAAAACACGCCCTAGCGCGTAGCACTATAAAGCTTGTTCTGCGGCCAATGCTGCTCTTACACTACAGGTTTGCTGATTCCACACATAAGCGCCAATTCCTACTATTAGGTTGGCAATACTAGCTGCAATGAAAATACCTTGAACTTCAAATAATCTCCCTCCCAGATATGCCAGGGGAATATAGAGGACAAACGTCCTTACGACTGTCATCACAACAGAGGGAATGGGTTTACCAAGGGCATTGAATGCAGCATTAGAGACTAAAATTACCCCAGTAGCACCGTAACTGATAGGAACTATCCACAGGTAAAGAGTGGCAATGGAAACTACGTTGACATCAGTATTAAATTGAGCTACCAACAACGAAGCCGTTGGTACTAAAATCAATGCTACCGCCACACCCCAACATAAGCTGAACAGAAAACTCAATCTTAAAGCTTTACCTACCCGTGCATACTGTTTCGCTCCCCAATTTTGTCCTACAAAGGGGGCAATACTGACAGAAAGAGCTGTCAAGGTAATCAAGAAAAATGATTCTATCCGGGAAGCTATGCCAAAAGCAGCGACACTCTCAGCACCAAAGCTTGCTAATAGACTAGTAATTATACCGATGGAAATGGGATTAATCATACTAGTGCCAGCCGCAGGTAATCCCACATAGAGAATATCTTTCCAACACCACAAGGTTTCTTGGAAGCTGGGTAGCTTTAGATAAAGCATCCGTTCTTGGAAATGTAGCACTAGCAAAGATGCAACTAAGGTAGTGGCGCGGGAAATTAAAGTTGCCCAAGCAGCCCCTTGGATCCCTAATTGAGGAAATCCTGCCCATCCCAAAATTAATAAAGGATCTAAAACAATATTAATGCCAGCAGCAATGGTCATAATTAGGCTAGGGGTGGTGGTATTGCCAGCAGAGCGAATGGCACTATTACCAACCATAGGTACTACTAGGAAAATCATCCCAAAGTACCAAATCTGCATATAGTCCCGCACTAGGGGTAGTATGTCTGCATCGGCTCCTAAGGCTGTAAATAGGGGATCGATGGTGAATAAACCCAAGGTGACGAATATACCTACCGCCAATACAGAGAGAGTCAGACTATTGGTGGTAAACCGTTGGACGCGAGTGCGATCGCCTTCTCCAATGGCACGGGCTATAATGGATGATGCTCCCACTCCCAACCCCATAGCTAAACTTCCCAGAGTCATTACCACAGGGAAAGTAAAGCTCATGGCTGCTAAGTGTTTTGCTCCTAATTGCCCCACAAAGTAAGTGTCAGCTACGTTAAAGGCAACCAGTGCAAAGATTCCCCCCATCATTGGCAATGTCAGTTTTACCAGCTGGCTACCAACATTACCTTCGGTTAGTTGCTGTCTCATAAAGATACATTATATATAGCTCCTTAACAAAACTTAACTGTTTTTATGTCTTTTGGGAAGAATTTTTGGTATTACTGATTTCAAGTCTGATGGGGAGTAGCGTAACTAAGATGAGCGAGGGCGTGTGGGGAGGTACAAATCGTATAGGTGTAGTATAGGTGTAGGTTGGGTTGAGGAACGAAACCCAACACCCGAAGAACTTGGTATTGTTGGGTTTCACTCCGTTCCACCCAACCTACATTGATTTTTTCTTTCCAGTGTTGCTGATTTCAAGTCTGATGGGGAGTGGCGTAATTAAGATGAGTGAGGGTGTGTGGGGGGTGAGCGAAAAAAGGTGTGGGGAGTGTGGGAAGGCGTAGGTTGGGTTGAGGAACGAAACCCAACACCCGAAGAAGTTGGTATTGTTGGGTTTCACTCCGTTCCACCCAACCTACATTTATTTTTTCTTTCCAGATTGACACAAAAGGGTTAAGACGAGCGAGGGCGTATGGGGAGATATAAATCGTATAGAAACAAATGAAGTATTTCTAGAGGTGACATTGGGGGGCTATGAATCATGAATTCGTCATAACCTGGATGTATGTGAAATCGTTTTCCTTTATCTTGATTATTATGTTCGGGTAAATTTAAGTCAAAACGTAGAAATTTTATAGGGTTATCGTCTACAAATCTGATTTCAAAAGTAAATCCCATGACTTCCGCTGACTTATCTTTCTGATTTACCAGAATTGCAAAATCAAACCAGCATCCATCTGTTCGTTCAAAGTGGGGGGTTTCTCTAACGCGTTTAAAATTTCTTTGTCCTCCGGTAATTTCAATAATTTCCTTGGATTGAGGGGTCATTTTTAAAAGACTATGTATTTCGTGAATTTTAGTATTCAAAAAACCCTCATTATATGCAGAAGTCAAACATTTAAATATCTCGGCACGTAAAGACTTCGCACTTTTCACAGCTAGTGGTGTAGAATGTAAAGTTCGCTGTTGAATTTGTTCGCAGAAATTCTCCCAATTAATTTTACCGTCCAATTAAATCCTCCCGACCAAGAAGCACCAACCATTCACCATATTCAGGATCAGAAGGAAGCTGTTGTGACTCTGCTAATTCTATTACTTTAGTATTGGAATAGCCTGACCATTCTTGAAGTGCTAATAATCTTGTTTTACACTCCTCCTCTGTTAATAACTCCATACCTTGTGCAAATTTATATACCCTTGAGCCTATCCAACTAACAATATTGGGAGCATTTGTAAACATATTTTTCACAGTTTCCTGTGACATGACTAATACAACTCCAAATTTTTTAAATAATCTACTTCGCATTTGGTCAAATTCGCGCCAGTTATGATTATTCCAATTTTCAAACTTATAAATAATTAAATAATTTTCGGCAGATTTTTTAATATTGTCTACAATAATATTGACTGGAACATTAGCAGAAATTATCCCTACTTCAGATTCTGTAAAAATAGAAAGTGTTTCTTCAAGTTCTTCTACGACTTCATAATTATCTGAATTTGGCGTGACAAGTACTGACCAAATATTACCATGAGGTTGCGAACCTACACGCTGAAGAAATTCATCAATAGAAATTGATTTAATATTCATATCTTGTTTAAGCATATATCCCCTCGATTATTGGTACAATAGCAGGATGAACTACATAGCGTTGTTTGGGATATTCATATTCAAGAATACGTCTAGTAATTAATAATTTGATATCTTCTTCCGTTCGGGGAATAAATTTTTCTTTGTTCATAATTGTTTGTAGAATTTTCAACTCATCATTTGAGACACCAAGCATTTGCGCTTTAGCAAATGTCAAAATAGCCTTCTTAGTATATTGTTCTGTTATTTGATCTTCTCCTGATATATACGTTTCCTCAATAGCTGATTGTGTTAAATTAATTAAATCTCTTAAAACTCCACCAGAAAATTTCACTAATAAATCAATTGCTGGTTGTTCGATAAAATTATCTGGCGAGCGAACTTTTAAAATTTGAACAAAAAAATTATAGGCTTCGGGGTCGTTTTCTACATCAAAACAAGGTTGATGATAAAAATAATCTAGATAATTTTCAATAGAAGCTCGATTATTTAAATATAAAGATATTAATGGCCCCACTATAACAAGACCAATATTTGAATTTGTGATAGCTTTTGCATCTGAAGCAATAATTTCTGAAAATGCCATAGTACTTTCTAATCTATCTAATCCATCAAACAATAAAACAATTTTTTTATCATTCTTCTCAGCTATATGTATAGCTAAATCACGAACTGCTTCAATTAAATTACCTTTAATACCATAATTATTTTTTTCTGGAATAATTCCTTCCCGTTTAATTGTGTTAATGCTTTTACTTGCAACGCCAATTGCATCAACCAGATTAATTTCTTCGGAATATCCATATGCAATATTATCAATTTTTTTTACCAATTTTTGAATACTTTTATCACTGCTAGCTTCTATTAATTTGGATAATTTTAAACCTGCGATCGCAGTCAAAACTCCTGACTTAATTTTAGAGATATCAGTATATAAACTCACATCAATATAAATAGGATAAATATCGCCTATTTGTTTCAAATTTTCACAAGCCATTAATAATTGAGTTGTTTTACCCGAACCAATTCCACCTATTAATAAATGAGAAGAAGCCGGACGTAAAGCAACACGGGCAGATAATTTTTCTGCTAATAATTGACCAGGGGCACGTACATAATAACCGCTTTCTATTGCTTCCTGGGGGTTTGCTGCACCTTCAAAAGCAGCCATTCTTTCTCTAAATATTTGTAGACGATTAGACATAATATTAAATGCAGGGAATATTTGCAAAGAGCTTCATTATCTGTAATCATAATGCATTTACATCAACTTTGAAGGCTAGATTTTAGGCGTTGCTGAATCAGAGTATGAATTTACATTTTCGATCAGATTAAACAACGATTCTTTGCGCCTTTGCGTCTTTGCGTGAGCTAATTCATACTTCATATGATGTCCGGCAAATTACCCATAATATGTCCGCAGCGAGTGGAACGAAGTGAAACGACGCAATCCCAAAGTCTTTGAGATTGCTTCCCTTTGGTCGCAATGACGGTTATTTAAACGAACATCATATCAATTATGCAACGCCAGATTTTACTACCCTGAAAAAATGTCATGTTTATGTTTGCATTTAGCTATATCTACTCTTGCACCATTTCCAAGAGTTGCTCCTCGTTCAACAAAGTAATCCCCAATGTTTGCGCTTTCGTTAATTTAGAACCCGCATCTGCACCCACCACTACATAATCAGTTTTCTTACTCACAGAATCAGTAACTTTACCACCTGCTTTTTGGATTAATTCCTTAGCTTCATTCCGCTTGAGTGTGGGCAAAGTTCCTGTAACCACAAAGGTTTTCCCGGCGAATTTTTGATTAGTATCGCTGACGGTTTCTGTTTCTGGGGAGGTAGCAAATTGTAACCCAGCACCTTGCAAGCGAGTAATTAATGTTTGATTGGCACTACTTTGAAACCACTGATATACTGATTCGGCAATTTCCGTACCAATACCATAAATAGCAACAATATCTGTCACTTTAGCATTTGCCAACTGTTCCACAGTGATAAACTTTTTCGTCAACGTCTGGGCAGTGACATTCCCAACATGACGAATACCCAAACCATATAATACCCGTGACCAAGGTTGTTGTTTAGAATTAGCGATCGCATCTACCAATTTTACCGCTAATTTTTCCCCCATTCTTTCTAAACCACACAATTGTTCTACTGTCAAGTCATATAAGTCAGCGACAGAATTAACCAAACCTTTATCCACCAACTGCTGTACAACCTTCTCTCCAATACCGCGAATATCTAGGGCATCCCGGCTTACCCAATGTTCTATGGCTCCTTTGAGGATGGCAGGGCAGGAGGTATTGACACAGCGAGTTACTGCCTCATCCACTGGTTTGACTACAGGTTGACCACATACAGGACAGTGGGTGGGCATAACAAAAGGTTTTGCATCAGGGGGACGGAGTTCTACCAATACCCGCACCACCTCCGGGATAATTTCCCCGGCTTTGCGAACAATTACTGTGTCACCAATGCGGATGTCTAATTGGGCAATGCGATCGCTATTATGTAATGTAGCACGAGACACTGTTGTCCCTGCTAATTGTACGGGGCGCATTTCCGCTAAAGGTGTAATCGCGCCCGTTCGTCCCACATTCACAGTAATATTTTCTACCCTAGTGGGTGCTTCTTCTGCGGCGTATTTCAGGGCTACAGCCCACCGGGGAAATTTCTGGGTAAAGCCTAGTTGGGTTTGGAGTAATGACGAATTGAGTTTGACTACCACCCCATCAGTCATATAGGGCAAATTCAGCCGTTCAGTATCCCAATACTGATAATATTCGGCGACTTCTTGTAGAGATGAACACAGACGCTTGTTAGGATTAACCTTTAAACCTATTTTTTGCAAGAATTCCAAAGAATGCCACTGGCTATTAACAATACTTGCATCCATACCGGGAATATGTAGGGTATAAGCAAAAAAATCCAGCTTGCGTTGATCGACAACTTTGGGGTTTAATTGTCTTAAAGTACCCGCCGCAGCGTTGCGGGGATTTGCAAATAAACTCTCCCCGGCTGTTTGTCGTTCTCCATTAATTTGCTCAAACACATCCAAGGGTAAAAATGCCTCACCCCGCACTTCTACCCGTTCTAAATTTTCTAACCCCTCTAAGTTCAGCCGCAAGGGGATAGAACGAATGGTGCGTACATTTTGGGTAATATCTTCACCCATCACCCCATCACCCCTAGTCACCCCCCTAACTAAGATGCCATTTTCATAAGTCAACGCCAGAGCCGAACCATCAATTTTCAACTCGCAGACATATTCCACTTCAGTAATATCTGGTGCTTGTCGCCGCCAACGCTGTTCCCATGTCTTTAACTCATCTACATTAAAGGCATTCTCTAAACTATATAGGGGAACATGATGACGTACAGAATTGAAATGAGTGGCTGGCTTCTCCCCTACCCGTTGAGTTGGACTATCCGCTGTTATCAATTGGGGATACTGGAGTTCTAAATCTTGTAACTCCCGATAGAGGCGATCATAAACCGCATCCTCCATAATTGGATTGTCTAGGACATAGTAAGCATAACTAGCCTGTTGCAATAATTGTCGCAGTTCCGTAATTCGCTTTGTCACTTCCGGCTCAATTGATGTCATAGCATTCCCCATACTATACTTTTTTACCAAAATTTCTAATTTTCCACATAACTTGCTCATACTCACCAACAATGAGCAAGTTTAGTAAATAATTTGGCTATTTAATCTAGCTCTATCAACGGTTAATGGGAGAACCTTACATATTTAACCACAAGCATTTTGCTGATAAGTAAATATAACTTTCCCTATCATATTTTTCCCATTATCAAGATACATGCGATCGCTCTTTATTTTCTTCTCCCTTCAATCCTAATGACATGACATCAGCTTTCTGTAAAATTTCTATAGACTCTTCACACCATCTAATCCATTCCTGCTCACAAATAATCCCCCGGCGCAAAGTCATATATTTACATAGTTCATCTAGGGATAATTTCTGTGGAGCATGAGCAAATTGTTCAGCGATACCTTCGTAGATTGCCAATTTTTTCATATGCTGACGACGATGCATCTCTAGCTGCTGTATGAGAACAGTTCCAGGTACTAAATGTCCAGAAAATATTTTCACCAAGATATCTTCTTTTATAGCTCCCAATTCGCATTCTTGGTCAATCCACTCAGTTAAATATTGCTTTCCTAGCTCAGTTAAGTGGTAAACCTTTTTATCCAATGCTTTTCCCCGGGGAATGACTTCCACACTCACCCAGCCTTCCTTTTCTAGCTTTTTTAACTCGCGATATATCTGCTGGTGAGTTGCTTGCCAAAAATAACCCACACTACTTTCAAATTCTTTGGTCATTTCATAACCACTATAGGCTTTGTGAGCTAACAGACTCATCACAGCTTGTGCTAACGCCATAACCCCAACCTCTTGACATTCACAATACATCTAATATATTTTATTAAATAAGTTTTATGCAACTAGTTGCATAAAACTTTCTCTATCTACTAAATCAAAGTTTCATTGTGTTGGCTGCTTAGTTATGTAGTAGGGCATGGGAATAATGGAAGAGGAACTGACAGGAAGACAACAAGTGCCGTTAAATACATTCAAGAAAGCAATACCCCTTCCTCAACAGATGCGATTGTGGGTATTAGTCTCAGGGACTGCCATAGTGATAGTATCAGTTTTTACTACTGGGGTATGGCGTTTGCCCAATCAAAAATCAGAAATTCAAACAGCTGCTGCTACAAATATTTTGCCTGTAAAAACTGAGAAATTAACAGCAGTGGAGTCCTATTCTGTTTTGCAAGCATATACGGGAGAAGTGGCAGCAGTCCGTTCCAGTGAGTTAGGTTTTGAGCGATCGGGTAGGGTAATATGGTTGAAAGTCGATCGCGGATCTCCTGTCACTACTGGTAATCCAATTGCTAAACTTGATACCAGTAATCTGGTAGCACAACGACAACAATTACTAGGGAAGAAAGCCCAAGCGATCGCAGTATTGGATGAGCTGAAAGCAGGGCCTAGACGAGAAAGAGTAGCAGTTGCCCTTGCCCAAGTTCAAGACTTAGAGCAACAACTGAAGTTAGAAGAAATTAAACAAGAAAGAAGAAAAAATTTATACACAGAAGGAGCGATTTCTCGGGAGCAGTATGACGAAGTAGCATTTAATGCCAATGCTCTGTCAAGGCGTTTAGCTGCTGCCCGTAGTAATTTACAAGAATTACGAGCAGGAACCCGTAAAGAGCAGATAGCTGCCCAAAAAGCCGTAGTTAAGCAACTGGATGCTCAAATTAGCGATGTAGAGATTACCATTGCTAAAAGTACTATTAAAGCTCCCTTTTCCGGAATCATTTCCAAACGTCAAGTAGATGAGGGAACCGTTGTCAATCCAGGTCAATCGGTGGTGCGCCTAGTAGAAAATACCCAACCAGAAGTGGAAATTGGCATTCCCTTGCAGTTAATTGACAAAATTACACCTGGTAGTCGCAAACAGATAACAATTGAAGGAAAGAGTTATCCAGCTAGAGTTACATCAATTTTGCCAGAGGTGAACCCAACTACTAGGACTCGCACCGTCATACTCAATTTGGAAACATCACAACCACAATCTGTAGCACCAGGACAAATTGCTAGGTTGCAATTGTCACAAAAATTACCTACCAATGGTTACTGGTTGCCCATCAATGCCTTAGTTCGTGGTGAAAGGGGTTTGTGGTCTAGTTATGTGTTAACTGAAACAGAGAAACAGAAATCCCCAACCAAAGCTTATTTAGTGGAAAAAAGAGACGTAGAAATTTTACACACAGACAGCGATCGGGTTCTGGTACGTGGAGCTATTAAATCTGGCGACAGAGTTATTACTGAGGGTACCCAAAGAATTGTTACTGGTCAGTTAGTGCGTCCCGTAGCTGATTTGGATATTTAGATCCCCGACTTCTTCTAGAAGTCGGGGATCTGTTAATCTTCAGAACCGCAATAATTTAATAATTTAGTTCGAGTAAAAGTATATTTACTGAGGGATAAATAATCATGTCTAAACTTTTATACAAAAATTTTCGATTATTGATCCTGACAATTTTTTTAATTATTGTTTGGGGACTTACATCCTATTTGAGTTTACCGCGACTAGAAGATCCGGAATTAGTTTCCCGTGTCGCCTTAGTCAATACATTCTATCCTGGAGCCACTGCTGAAAGGGTAGAAGCACTAGTTACAGAAAAAATAGAAAGCAAAATAGCCGAAGTAGAGGAAATCAAAACCTACGAATCAACTTCCAGAGCAGGAGCATCCACTATCTCTATTGAGTTACTCGAACGGGTGAAAAGTACGGAAGTAGATGGGATATGGTCGAGAATACGCGATCGCTTGCGGGAAGTCAAGCCAGAACTACCCCAAGGAACAACTGAACCAGATTTGGAAAAAGTTCAGATCAGAGCTTACGCTTTAATAGCAGCCTTGACTTGGGAACAGGATGATTCTCCCAATTATGCTATTCTCCAGCGCAAAGCGAAGTTACTGCAAGATGAACTGAGAGCTATCAGTGGTACGGAAAAAGTAGAGATTTTTGGCGCTCCCAATGAGGAAGTTAGGGTTACTGTAAATGCTCCTGATTTGGCAGCATTAGGGTTGACGGCAGCGGATGTATCGCAGCAAATTCAACAGAGTGATTCTAAGAGTTCCGCCGGACAATTACGTGGTAATAATAATGACTTGCTAATTGAGGTAAAAGGAGAATTAGATTCCCTCAAAAGATTGCATCAAATACCCATTCGCTGTAATACCTGTGGCTCTGGTGACGGTCAATTTAAGCCCTTAGGCGACTTGGCAAGGATCGAAAAAGGTATTGTAGAACCGCCCAATGAATTAGCCTTTGCTAGCGGAAACCCAGCGGTTACTGTGGCAGTATTTGTGGAATCTCAACAACGCATAGATGTATGGACAAAGCAAGCTGATCAAAAGTTGGACAAATTCCGACAGGAGTTACCCAATGGCATGAAACTGAAGGTGCTGTTGTCACAGAATCAATATGTGACAGCACGTTTGAATAACTTGATATTTAGCTTGTTGTTGGGGGCGGTATTATTATTTGCCGTGACATTATTCATGATGGGCTGGGAATTATCTCTAGCCATGCAAATAGTTTTACCACTGACGGTGTTGATAGTACTTGGTTGTATGCAGTTTTTGGGAGTTCCCCTACACCAAATGTCCGTTACAGGACTAATTGTGGCGTTGGGTATTATGATTGACAACGCCATTATTGTTACCGATGAAGTACACAACCGCCTAAAAACCGGAATCCATCCCCTACAAGCTATTCAGTCAAGTGTAAATTATTTAACAACTCCTCTAGTAGCCGCTAGTTTTACCACCATCCTTTCCTTTCTCCCTATTGTCCTATTACCGGGTAATACGGGGGAATTTGTGGGCACAATCGGCTTAAATGTAATCTTGGCAGTGGCAGCATCCTTAGTAGTAGCCTTAACCATCACTCCTGTAATTACAGTAAAGATACTGGGGTATTACCACCGTCGCCGTCAATCAAAACAATCTCGTTCTACACCAAAATGGTGGCGAGAAGGATTTTCTCACCGCCAACTGACGCAGATATATAGCCTTTCCTTAAAATGGACTTTTGCTAGACCAGTTTTAGGAATCCTATTGTGTTTAAGTATCCCCATTTCTGGGTTTATTGTTGGTGCAACCCAATTAGAATTGCAGTTTTTCCCCGCCGCAGACCGCAACCAGTTACAGATACAATTAGAATTACCATCTTCAGCTTCTCTACAACAAACCCAATCAATCGTCCAACAGATACGGGAACGTTTTATTGCCCATCCAGAAGTTACTGATGTGCATTGGTACATTGGTAGAAGTGCTCCTAACTTTTACTACAACTTGATTAACAATAAGCAAAACCAAGCTAATTATGCCAATGCTTTAGTGCAAATGAAAACCATAGCCAGTGATAATGTGGTCAAACAGTTGCAATCAGAAATGGATGCCGACTTTCCCCAAGCACAGATATTGGTAAGACAATTAGAACAAGGACCACCCATTGATGCACCTATAGAAATGCGGATTTATGGTGCTGACATTCAGCGCCTCCAAGAATTAGGAGAAAAAGCCAGAACTCTGTTAGTAAATGTAAATCATGTCACCCATACCCGTGCTAGTCTAAATGAGGTTTTGCCCCAGTTAGAACTTCACGTGGATGAAGAAAAAGCGCGTTTGGCAGGATTGGATAATAGTAAGATTGCCCAACAATTGAATACCACCCTAGAAGGCATTACTGGTGGTTCTATTTTGGAGTCTACGGAAGAATTACCCGTAAGGGTGCGTTTATCAAATGCGGATCGAGGTAATCTAAATCAAATCGCAACCTTAGATTTACAGACAGCTACTACCAATTCTCGTTCTTTAAATTCTACCCCTCTATCAGCATTGGGTGAAGTGAAATTAGCTCCAAAGCTGGCTGCAATTACTAGGTATAACGGACAACGGGTGAATACAGTTCAAGGCTTTATTACTGCTGGAAGTCTCCCAGCTACCATCCTGGCTGACTTTCAACAGCAGTTAAATAATAACTTTAAATTACCCCCTGGTTATTCCTTTGAGTTTGGGGGTGAAGATGAGAATCGTAGCGACGCTGTGGGCAATTTATTTTCCAGTATTGTCTTAATTACAACTTGTATGTTTGCAATCCTAGTTTTGTCTTTAGGCTCTTTTAGGTTAGCAAGTTTGATTGTTGTCATTGCTATCCTCTCAGCAGGTTTAGGATTGCTCTCAGTGTGGCTATTTGGCTATCCCTATGGTTTCAACCCCATTATTGGCACGGTTGGTTTGATTGGTGTGGCTGTCAATGATTCCATTACTGTTCTCTCCGCTCTCAATAATGATCCCGCAGCATCCACTGGAAATAAAAAAGCAGTACGGGAAGTAGTTATCCATTCCACCCGTCACGTGTTCACAACTACGTTGACTACGATGTTTGGCTTTTTACCCCTAATTATAGGTGGAGGCGGATTTTGGCCTCCCCTAGCAGTAGTAATTGCTGGTGGTGTTGGTGGTGCTACAATCCTATCCCTTTATTTCATCCCTTCGGTGTATATACTGTTCACTAGGAAAAAGAACAAGAAGGTAAAAGAATGTAGAATTTAGAATGAGCAAATTACGTGGGAGCAACGGGAATTTTAACCCGACGCAAAACGCACTGCTTATAGAAGCAGGGGAATTCAACCCCCCAAGGTTGGTTAAATCATTTAGCTGATGTGTTATTTGCTGGTAATTACTGGCTAAATCTGGTAATTTCTGGCAATAACTCCTACTATTCATTGAATCTCCTCAAGGGCGCACGCAATGCGCCCCTACTCCGCGCTTCCTCACTATTTTCAAGCTAACCTCTCACGGGAAAATCTCACAACCAAGGATGAAAAGGCTTTATGACTAACTTCTCAAGGGCGCACGCAATGCGCCCCTACTCCTGAACTCCGAACTCCGAACTCCGAACTCCGAACTCCGAACTCCCTATTTTCAAGCTAGTCCCCCACGGGAAAATCCCACAACCAAGCCATGAAAATAATTCCCTCACTCCTTCCCTCCTTCACTCCTTCCCTCCTTCACTCCTTCCCTCCTTCACTCCTTCCCTCCTTCCCTCCTTCCCTCCTTCACTCCTTCCCTCCTTCACTCCTTCACTCCTTCCCTCCTTCTAGAGCGTAGCGAAATAAAACCTTGAAACTAACCTTGACAAAGTAACTTAA
Source organism: Calothrix sp. MO_192.B10 (assembly GCA_030065055.1). GTDB lineage: Bacteria > Cyanobacteriota > Cyanobacteriia > Cyanobacteriales > Nostocaceae > Calothrix_A. The sequence goes on along the minus strand of JASJDS010000006.1, from coordinate 30,621 downwards.
CCAACTAAAAATACCAAGTAGTTTAAACCCATCTTCAAACAGGTGTGCTTGATAAATACTGATGTCTAAGATATCTCTTAAGGCATCAATTATGATTGAGGTTCCAAAGCACAATAAACTTAAAAAGAGAAAAGTCCATTCTGTCTTAATGATGATGTTTCTAAATCTGAAAAAATACCATGAAATTATGATGGCATAACTGGCATACAAGAATTTTCCGGGAATCTTCAGAAAAATTGGAAAAACTAGTTCATGAAAAAGAAATAGATCATCCAGTAAAAGAATTAAAGTTATGAACCCAGCAATCATCAAAAAATTAGAAAAATCCCTGACTTTATAAAGGTCAATATGCTGGTTATATTTTCTGATAATTGTGGAACTAAAAAAACAGATAGATACCGTCCCACACCACAATAATATGCCTATATTAGACACCAAACCAAAGAAAGGATTAATGTCCGCGATCGCTGCTGGATCTCTGGTGAATTTACTTATAGGAATACCTGTTACAAAATTCAAAAATATAACTAACAACAGAAAAAGTAGTATTGGTGTATATATTTTGACGAATATTAACCAGCGATTTCTAAATTGAATTAGCATTTGTATATCTAATTTTTAGATTAATTAATTACTATAAATTAAACTTAATGTGCATTAGCCAAAACTATGTTTACCTGAACCTGAGAGGGTAAGCTAATGCATATTATCTGAGGCATAATCAGGCTAACTTTTATTAAATTTGTGGCTATTGCAGTATCCCCGTATATTTAGTAATTTCCCTGGGGCTGTCTAATAAACTTAACTATAAATTAACCTATTGCTAATCAAAACACAACCTGTATTACTTAAACTTCAAATACATAAATATTTCATTTGTTGGCAACCCAGATGAATAGAACATGATAACCTGCACCTTAAACCATAAATTACACATTCGGGGTACTCAGTAGTGTAACAATGAGTAATTACTGAGATAAACTCATTTATTCATTTCATATAAAGTCTCTGCATGACTACCATTAATACCCATTTTATAGACTGTTATGCGTTGAATAGTACCTTGGTAATCTTGTTTCGATGATTCAAATATTAAACGTAATTGCTCTTCATGGTTACATGGCAAATTGTTTACAGTTCTTCCCAGGGTAATATGAGGCTCAAATGCTTGACCAATAAACCTATAGCCATAGTTAAGATAATTAGATTGTTCTAGTAAAGTTGAACGGGATATATCCTTTTGTTTATCCTCATCTGTCACTACCATACAATCTTTTAAACGTTCAAACACAAATTGGTGTGTATCTGCAAATAGAGGGTTATTATGAGGTTGCAAAAAGTACCAACCTAACGGCACATATTTTATTCCCTGCAATCTCACTTCTAAAGAGTAATTCCCTTCTAAAAAATATTGATGAGTATCAGAAACTACCTCAATTAAATCAACCGATTCTGCAAACCTTCCTTGCAGCAGGGTAATGTGAGGAAGATTAATATCAGTACCCAACTGTGGATGTAATATACAGCAATCAGCTACTTTTTGCTGGAGCTGAATAATTGATGCAATCATTTCCTGATTGGGGATGAGGGCAATACCTATTTTCATCATGCTGATATTGTGAGGATAATTGCGATCGCTATATTTAATTCAGTCATTGAACTCCATCATGATTGTTAATATCACATTTTAGATTGTATGCATATAAATTCGTAATTTATTTCAAAGATTCCTTGAAGAATGGTAGCTTTGCTGAAGGCAGACAGGATTTATTCACATATTGCATCGGGACAAAGCACACAGGACTTGCTTGGCGACAACAATTATAGCGTTTTCAGTTGAGTGAAGTACACAAATTTTACCTCACCCCTTCCCCTCTCTTTAATAGAGGGGGGTGACTTTAGCCCGGTTGAGGTTCTGACTGTATTCCATCCAAGTGAAAAGTGCTATAGATCTCTTTCCTTCTCCATCCTGCCCTCTGTACTCTGCCTTTCTTCAGTAAATTTTAGATAAAATTTGTGTTAAATGCGTTGATCAACTCAGATAAATGTTTTATATTTATACAAGTAAAAACATCATTATCTTCAATAAAATGGCTTCATAATTAATTTAAACGAGGGCAATTTTGACAAATATTTTACACATTTCATTAAAGAAATACTAGTTTTGCTCTGAATGGATATTGTCTGCTGACAACTTAATTAATAAAATATAACAAAATAAACATTCAACGATAAAATCAAAAAAAATAGTAAATTGTAAATTGTATTGATATATGGGGCATAAAAAATATGAGTTATCTTTTAAGGGTGTTATATGATGTCCGTTTAAATAACCGTCATTGCGATCGAAGGGAAGCAATCTCAAAGACTCTGGGATTGCGTCGTTTCACTTCGTTCCACTCGCAATGACATATTATGGGTAATTTGCCGGACATCATATTATTAATTCACAAACAGAATAAAACTTGAGTGAATTTGGGTAATGATAATTTCAGGACTTACGTAGGAACAAAGTAATTATAATCATTGCGATGTAAGGAAGTAATCCCAAACATCTGACTTCAAGTCCCTCCGACACAGACTACGTCAACGTAACGAGTGGATAAGTCTAAATGTATTGAATAAATATCAGATATAAAATCAGGAATAATAAAATTTGATTAAATTACAGTTATGGTTTCTAATTCTGACTGCGAAATAATTGAATTTGATCAAACAACAATAATCTGGCAAATATAAATTAGCCAAAATTTATATACTAAATAATGCATAAAAATAGATGATTTATAAATTGGTAGAGTAGATATTTAATGTTTTTCTGAATCAGGTAGATATTCATCATCTGTTGTATTGTGATAATCAAAAATTATTCAATCTTTGGCATTGGAGATGAAAAGCTGTGTCCAGTTACGTATGAGTAATCTGAGTATTGACCATGAACGAATCTAGAGAAAATATCGAAGAGATAAATTTTTACAAATACTGGCTTATCCTCCAACGACATCAAGTAGCTGGGTTCAGCGTATTTGGGATGGTTATTACCCTGACATCCTTATTCGCGTTTTCCTTAAAACCTACTTATAAGACGGAAGCAAACCTGCTGATAAAGACTAATCGTACTTCATCACTCACAGGATTAGGAGAATCATTAGGGAAGATAGAGCCTTTAACTTTTCAAGCTAACCCCCTAGATACCCAAGCACAAATAGTTCTATCACGTCCAGCTATTGAAAAAACCATTGCAGATCTTCAACTCAAAGATAAAAAAGGCAAACTTCTTCCAGTTCAAGCATTAACCGATAATCTGAATGCAACAGGTGCTAAAGGTACGGATGTCTTGCAAATTTCTTATACCGATAAAGACCCCGTACAGGCTGCAAAAATTGTGAATAAATTGATCGAAATTTACATTCAACAAAATATGCAAGCCAATCGAGGAGAAGCAGCCTCAGCTCGCAAGTTTATCTTAGAACAACTACCTAAAACAGAGGCATCTGTAAGACAAGCTGAGTTAAATCTGCGTAAATTCAAAGAGGATAATAAAATTATTTCTCTACAAGAAGAGGAAATTGCTGGTGTAAAAGCGATCGCTAGTTTAGAAGAACAGATTTCTCAAAATCAAGCCCAACTAGCTTCTGTAACTGCCAAGTTGCAAAAGTTACAGAATCAAGCAAGTATTGATTCCCAACAAACAGTAGCTTTTGCTTCATTAAGTCAAAAACCGGGAATTCAGCAGTTGCTGACTCAAATTCAATCAGCACGAACCGAGCTTAAGATTGCACTTACCCGTTTTCAAGATGCCCATCCTACAGTCGTAAACTTGAAAGAGAAAGTTGCGACTCTCAATAGTTTGCTACAAGAGCAGACAAAGCAGGTAATTGGCAACAATCAGCCGATTACTGCCAAAAATTCCCAGATTGGACAGCTGCGACAGCGTCTACTTGAAGAATTTGCACGCACAGAGACAGAGCATTTCGCTTTAGAGAGAAAAATTAGTAAACTATCTCAAAACTTGGTTGCTTATAAAGAAAGAGCAAAACAGTTACCCAAGCTAGAGGAAACTCAAAGACAACTAGAGCGGAAACTGCAAGCATCTCAAGTAACTTATGAATCACTATTAAAGAAACTGCAAGAAGTGCAGTTAGCCGAAAACCAAAATATTGGTAATGTGCGGGTCATATCTCCTGCTTTTATACCGGAGAAACCCGCCGCTTCACGCAAGAAACTGATTATTGGGGGTGGAGTAATTTTTGGGATTCTGCTAGGTATAATTGCGGCCTTAGCATTAGATTTAATTGACCAATCCCTGAAAACAGTTAAGGAAGCCAAAGAACTATTCCAATATACCCTACTGGGCATTATTCCTTCAATCAGCGAGCATCGTAAAAGGAGTTTTCTGGGAAAGGCAGAGCAACAGGAACAGATTCCCAAATTGATTGGCACAGACATACCACAGTTCCCTGTTGGTGACGCATACCAAATACTACAAGCAAACTTAAATTTTCTTTCCGATAAGCAGCTAAAAAGCATTGTTGTGACAAGTTCGGTGCCCAAAGAAGGAAAGTCTTTTGTGGCTGCTAATTTAGCTGTGGCAATGGCTCAAATGGGGCGTAAGGTATTACTAGTAGATGCTAATATGCGTCATCCAACCCAGCATCATATTTGGGGACTTTCGCTCAAGAATGTGGTTGGTCTAAGTAATGTAATTACTAATCAAGTAAGCATTGATATTCCGATAGAACAGGTGATGCAGAACCTATTTGTTCTTCCATCTGGAACTTTACCACCCAATCCACTCTCACTGCTCAATTCTCAACGGATGGCTGAATTAGTTCAAGGTTTTGTTCAAGATTATGACTTAGTGATTTTTGACACTAATTCTATCCTCGGAACCGCAGATGCAACTACCCTTGGGCGACTAACTGATGGCATCTTATTAGTAGTTCGTCCTGGAGTGGTTGACTGGAATAGTGCAAATAGCACCAAAGATTTGTTGAGTCAGTCTAGTCAGAATGTATTAGGCATGGTAGTAAATGATGTAAGTAGAAAACGAGAACCAAACAGTTATTTATATCACTTTCATGAATCAGTAGAATCCGGCGATCTATTGCAGAATTCTCCTGTGACGAAACAAGCTTCTTTATTTTAACCCCGTCCTTAAGGACGAGGTCTTATACAAATGTATAAATACTAAAGTCTTATGAATATTTATTCTTCTACTCCATTCCTTGAAGCCTTTAACAAAGCATATTTTCCAGAAGTAGAACTTCATCTAGAAGACTTTGTACTCCAAAGTCAGATATGGCGATTACCTACATTCCCAGATGGAAAACCGATTACCGACTGGCAATTTATTGATTTTTTTGAGCCTGTCCCAGCTGCAGAGGCAAAAACCACTAATAAAACAGTGCCTTACATTGCCGGAGTATGTCATGGTGTAGTTACAGCCAAAGAGTGGTTTGATCGCAATTTATTTGTGCCTTACGAAGCTGCTCCTTTGATCGACTGGACTAGCTTTCCTTCTTGGGAGGCATTTCTCGCTCATCTAAAATCCAATAACTCCAAACTCTATCGTGATTCCCAGCGCCGGAAACGCAAGTTAGAAAAAGATGTAGGGTCTGTAAAGTTTGTATGGCAAGATACCAGAGCGGAAGCATTGGACTTCTGCATGAAATTGAAATCTGCACAGTTCAGTGAAGCTCAAGAGTTGTTTGCCGACATGACAAATGTCCGCCTTTTTCAAGAACTGATGAATAGTGGTTTGCTAGTAGTTGCAAGTCTTTCAGTCGGCGATAAATTCTTAGCTGTGGACCTCGGGGCTGTCTGGGAGGGTCGTTTTTACTCATGGATTGCAGCATACGATCCCCAATATAATACTTATGCTCCGGGTCGTTTACTCATGCATTTCACTATGGAAACTAGCTATCGGGAAGGACATAAAGAGTTTGATTTCTTAATTGGAGGAGAAACTTACAAGTGGGATTATGCTACACACTCACGGATGATTACAGAAATAGGAGGTTTAACCAATTCTATTAATCAATTACTGAGGAAACAGCTAACTTATCTTCCTGGACTCAAAAAAATGAGGAAAATTAAACAAGAATTGAAAGGTTTTCCTAAAGCGATGAAATTCAGTATTAAGTCTTGAAAAAATCTCAGTACATTTTCTGTTCCCTATTGCCTATTCCCTGTTCCCTATCGTCACAAATGATTTCATAAATCAAACTATCTTCCCAGGACTTACGCAATTGTCACAATCAGCGGTTGGTGCGTGACGTTATAAGTCTTATTGCTAGGTTCAAATATTTTCGTGCTGTCACGCACCCTACAAAAAAATATGCCAGTTGCGTAAGTCCTAATTCCTATAGACGATACTTACAGACTCTAATTATTGAAATCCATTTATGGGAAGTCAATTCAAAATTCAGAAGTTATTACCTTTCACATTTCACCCAAAACTACGTGCAATTATTGCCAATGTAAGTTGGCTGTTTTTTGACCGTATTCTTCGCATGGGAATTAGTCTTTTTGTGGGAGTATGGGTTGCTCGTTACCTAGGAGTACAGCAATATGGTCTTTTTAACTATGCCATTGCTTTTGTAGCCTTGTTCAGCCCACTTACTACCCTCGGAGTAGATAACATTGTCATCCGCGAGCTTGTACGGGACTCATCTAACAGAGAGAAGATATTAGGAACAACTTTCTGGCTGAAAATATTAGGTGGCTTTAGCTCTCTGTTATTAGCAACTATCTGTATATTATTGTTACGTCAGGACGACATTCTGACAGTCACGATAGTAGTAATTTTAGCAACAGCAGGAATTTTTGAAGCTGTTGACACCATTGATCTTTGGTTTGAGTCTCAAGTGCAGTCAAAGTACACTGTTGTTGCTAGAAATGTAGCCTTTTTAATCATTGCTTTGGTCAAGGTTGCTTTAATTCAGATGCAAGCACCATTAATTGCTTTTGCTTGGACAACATTGGCAGAAATCGGTTTTTTTGGAATCGGTTTAGCGATCGCTTACAAGATTAAAGGCTTCTCCTTTTGGTTATGGCGTTGGAGTTTTCCATTAGCTAAAACTCTGTTAAAGCAAAGTAAGTTCATGATTCTTTCTAATTTGGGCATTATCATTTATATGCAAATAGATCAAATCATGTTGGGGCAAATGGTCGGGAATAAAGCAGTGGGTATTTATTCAGTTGCAACCCGTATTTCTGAGGTCTGGTATTTTATTCCAATGGCTATCCTTGCTTCAGTTTCTCCCGCAATTTTTGCCGCTAAGGAAACTCATGAATCGCTTTACTATAAACGCCTCAAACAGTTTCTGATTGCCATGATGATATTGTCTGTGATGATTACAGTGCCAATGACATTTTTATCAGGGACGATAATTACAATGCTATTTGGTGCAAGCTACTCAGCTGCGGGGGCGGTTTTAGCAATTCACATCTGGTCTTCTTTCTTTATTTTTATAGGAGTTGCAATATCACCCTGGTTTATTGCCGAAGGTTTGACTCACCTTTCGATGTACAGAACTTTAATAGGGGCAATTACTAATATTATTTTAAATCTATTTTTGATTCCTGCTTATGCTGAAACTGGTGCAGCAATTTCTACTGTAATTTCTTATGCTTTTACTGCCTTACCACCTCGAAAAATATTACAAAGTTTTTTCATACCAAGAATTGAAAATTAATCAGATATATAGATTGATTTGTCAGGATATTTTATATTTATATGTCTATTAATCAGCTAGAAAGAATAGTTACAATTTTAGTATTGGCTATTTATGTAGGTGTTTTTAAAATCAAACCTCCCCGAGAGGTCTCAGTAGAAATCTTAGGTGGTTCTTTTGTAGGAATTATCATTAATTCACTTCATTATTTACTCTTATTCTTTTTAATCTTTAGAAATTGGAAAAAATGCATATATATAAGTACGAAAAATATAATTCTTCTCTTGATGATCGGATTTACACTTTTCTCCATTTTTTGGTCTGAAGCTCCACAGGCAACTTGGTTTACTTCGAGATGGCTATTAATGACATTTTTGTTTGGAGCGTACTTATCTTGGAAGCATAGTATACAAGAACAAATGTGGTTGCTAGCTTGGGTAATGGGAATAGTAGCTGTAGAATCTACAATATTATGTTTATTTTTACCCTCCTATGGAATTCATTATGGAGACACATGGTCGGGTCAATGGTGTGGTATATATGAGCATAAAAATTCATTGGGAGCAATGATGACTTTAAGTGCAGGTATTTTTCTAAATCTTGCTCTCGATAATTATAAATATTGGTGGATACTATGGCCTGGATTCATATTATCAACAATTCTGATCATCCTTGCAGATTCAACAACATCTCTTGTCATTTTAGTGGCTTTTATATCTCTGATATTTATCTACAAGTTGATCAAACAAAATAAATCTCATGTTTTAAAAGTCATTTTGATTAACATTGCACTAATGTTAATTATAGGCACATCTATATGGTTATTGGATAATGCATATAGTCTAGTAGCGACTCAAGGCAAAAATTTACTCACCTTTAGTGGGCGTACTCCAATGTGGTCAGAGTTAATGACAAAGATAGCAGATAGACCTTTTCTTGGCTATGGATATTCTGGATTCTGGAATAGTGCTGAGGCCTTAAATATCAAAGCAGAGTTCAAGTGGGCAGGTGATGCTCACAATGGCTTCATCACAATTTTATTAGAGTTAGGACTATTTGGAGCTACTATTTTTACAATAACTTTGCTGCAATTCTTATTCAAAGCTTTAAAACGAGTCCTTGTTAGATCTCAAACATGGGTAGACTTGTGGCCGATGCAATTTCTGGTATATTTCATAATTATTAATTTGTCTGAATCTGCACTAATAAATCCAAATATCGATTTTTTAATATATGTATCAATCTTATTATCTATGATTATTGAATCGCAAAAAATTAGGAGAAACAGAGATTTCAAATTAGCTCTTGCAACTACGAGTAAATAATCAAACCACAATATCATCTGTACAACAAAAATATACAGGAAAGCTATCTTTAAATACTGAAATTTATAACAGGATGATTTTGAATAATGGTGAGCAAAAGTGGAGATATGAAAGTTTTACACCTCAGTACTTCTGATACAAATGGTGGTGCAGCCCGTGCGGCCTATCGTTTACACAAAGGATTACAAGATATTGGTGTCAATTCGCAAGTGCTAGTACAAGAGAAATTAAGTGACGACAAAACAGTACTTTCACATAAGACTAGAATATCTCAAGGTATAGCACAGGCAAAACTGACATTAGATTACTTACCAGAAAAGCTTTATCCCCATCGAGAAAGAATGCTGTTTTCTTCTCACTGGATACCAGATACAGTTGCTTCTAGGGTGGCTCAAATCAATCCAGATATTATCAATCTGCACTGGATTAGTGCAGGATTTATGCAGATAGAAACAATTGGCAAATTGAAAGCTCCTGTAGTGTGGACTCTACATGATATGTGGGCTTTTACTGGTGGATGCCACTGCAGTTGGGATTGCTCCCGCTACAAAGTTTCATGCGGTATGTGTCCCCGGTTAGGTAGTAAGCAGAACTGGGATTTATCCCATTGGGTATGGTGGCGCAAATTAAGAGCTTGGAGAAATTTGCAACCAACAATTATTTCACCAAGTAAGTGGTTAGCTCAATCTGCTAGTTCCAGTTCTCTGTTTCAGAATTTACGCATAGAGGTAATTCCCCATGGACTTGATACTCGAAAATATAAACCTATCAATCAATTTACAGCTCGAGAATTACTGGATTTACCTGAAGATAAACAACTGATTTTATTTGGAGCAATGGATGCGACTGATGATATAAACAAAGGATTTCATCTATTAAAGCCAGCACTGATAGAGTTAAGTAAATCTGGCTGGAAAGATAAGTTAGAAATAGTTATTTTCGGTGCATCTCAACCCGATAACCCACCAGATTTAGGATTCAAGACACACTATCTAGAACGCCTGAGAGATGATCTTTGTCTGTCATTAGTTTATTCGGCTGCTGATGTTATGATAGTACCATCCTTACAAGAAGCTTTTGGACAAACAGCGAGTGAATCATTAGCTTGTGGAACACCAGTAGTTGCATTTAATGCTACTGGGTTAACAGATATTGTTGACCATCAAATAAACGGCTATTTGGCAAAACCGTATGAAATCGAAGATTTAGCAGCAGGAATTGCTTGGGTACTAGAAAATCTGGAGAGACATGAAAAATTATCTTACTATTCTCGTCAAAAAGTAGAGCAAGAATTTACATTGGAAATTCAATCAAATCGATATTTAAATCTTTTCAATGAAATCATAAATAATTACAAACATAGTTAATTATAGCAATTAATATATCATACAATAATTAATGAAATTCATATAGTTATGGTAAATATCTTACGTCTTGCAGTACTTATAACTTGTCATAATCGACGGGAAAAAACACTTTCTTGTTTGTCAAGTTTATCTCAGCAGAATTTATCCACAAATGTAGTACTTCAAGTATATTTAGTTGATGATGGTAGTACGGACGGAACCAGAGAAGCAATCAGTGATTCTTACCCCACAGTGAAATTAATCCCAGGGGATGGCAACTTATTTTGGAATGGAGGAATGAGATTAGCCTTTGGTGAAGCGATGAAGGCTGATTACGATTACTATCTTTGGCTCAATGATGATACTCTTCTTTACCCCAATGCCCTAAATAATTTACTCACTACTTACACAAGCTTACTCGAACAGGACTACCATAGACCAATTGTAGTTGGCTCTACTCAAGCTCCAGAGACTGGTGTATTTACATACGGAGGTATGATCCGCACAAACAAATGGCATCCATTCAAATTTGACCCTGTAGAGCCTGGTGAAGAAGCAAAACCTTGTTTAACTATGAATGGGAATTGCGTGCTAATTCCTCGAAAAGTAGTGAAGAGGGTAGGTAATCTAGACACAGCTTTTACCCACGGTACGGGAGATGTAGACTACGGTTTACGAGCTTGTCAACAAGGTTGTTCGGTTTGGGTAGCACCAGGATATATTGGAACCTGCGAAGAGAATCTTTCGGGACTACAAGTTTGGGAGCAACCAAATAAAACCCTACGTCAACGTTGGTATGAGATTAACCAACCAAAATGTTTACCAATCCAAGAGTGGAAAATCTTTGCTTATAGACATGGGGGTTGGTTATGGCGGATATATTGGCTTCTTCCATATGCAAGATTGTTCTTAAAAGCTGTATTTAAAAATTTTAAAAGCCATCAAATATCAGCCAAAACAGTTTCTTAAAACCAACAACTTGCACCAATTCCGAGAACAGGAGGCAGAGCCTCCTTGACCCTAGTTACCAGGCTGAGCCTGGTAACTAGAATATAGAGCCTCTGGCTCTTGCCCTTGAATGGTGCAAATAATGAGTTAAGACCAAGATTCATTAGTATTTCACTAATTTATAAGAGTAATTGAGAATGGTTAATAAAAATGATACCCGTGTAGCTTGGCTTTTTCCTTCTATGGAACTAGGGAATTATTGGCATCCTGTTTTCTCTAAATTGACTGAACTTTTTAATCATACAATTATCTATACTGGAAAATGGCCTGGATTTACCAAAGGATATGAAGATAAATTTACGGTTGAACTAGTTGGTAGAACTAAAAGACTAGAAACAAGTCAATCATTACTTGGCTATAATCCCGGTTTTGACTTGGTATCTCCAGCGATTGTAAGTCATTTATTCCAGTTTAAGCCGCAGGTTGTCTTCACCATAGCATTTTCTCTGTGGAGTTTTTTGGCAGTTTTATTGAAGCCTATCTGTCGCTGGCAAGTTGTGATTGCTTATGAAGGCAGTTCACCAACAGTGGATGATTGTAATTCAAAATTTCGTATTTTTTGGCGACGGATGATTACTCGCTTTGCTGATGCTTTTATAACTAACACTAATCAAGGAAAGTTGTATCTGACAAATATCTTAAAAGCAGATCAAAATTTAGTTTTTCATCAACCTTATGAAGTACCAGACATAAAAGCGTTATCAGCCCAGAAAATGGATATTGATACCATAGAAATAAAGTCACAAAAACGTCCAACTTTTCTCTTTGTTGGTCAAGTAATTTCCAGGAAAGGTATTAAGCAACTCTTGTCAGCCTGTGTACTTCTAAAAGAGCAAAATTATTGTGATTATACTCTTCTAATTATAGGTGATGGCATCCAACGGAATGAACTGGAAGAATTTACCCAGCAACATGAATTGCAGAACTGTGTTAAATGGTTAGGATGGTTGGATTACAGTATCTTGAGTTATTACTTTCAGATGGTGGACGTTTTTGTGTTTCCCACTCTAGAAGATACATGGGGTATGGTAGTTCTTGAAGCGATGACTTTTGCAAAACCTATCCTTTGCTCTAAATGTGCAGGAGCATCGGAAATGGTTATTCATGGTCAAAATGGCTATATTTTCGATCCAGATAAAACCGAAGACTTAGCAAAGATAATGAAAAAATTCATAGATGACCCAAGTATATGTATAGAAATGGGCAATCAGTCAAAAAAACTCATATCCCAACATACACCAGAAACCGCTGCAATGTTTTTCAATGAAGTTATCAATTTTTTACAAAAAACAATCTAAATTTAGTTTATAATGAAGCTATTAATTATCGGAAGATTTCAAGGAATGGGAGGTTCAGAAAGGAGTTTAATTTCTCTTATTAAAGAGCTAAAAGATGATGATTATGATATGACACTCATGCTCCTTAAACCTCCAAATAATGATATTTTTTGTCACAGCTATTCCGGAAAATTAATTATTCCTAATCTTTCGATTAGTTGGGAAAAAATTAAAATTATACATCAGATTAAAACAATTTTAGAACTCAATAATGAAATTAGTAAGGCTGATATTATTATTTCTGTTTCTGAACTAACTCCAACATATATTTCTTGGTTTTTATCACGTTGGCATCGAAAGAAGTTACTTGCTCATGTGCAGTGTAATTTAAATCAATGGATACAAGATAGTAATCATTGGTTTCATCATCTTTTATCTCGTTGGATATATCCTCAGATATATCATATTCGTTGTGCATCTCAAGGAGTAGCAGAAGTTATCACCCAATATTATAAAGTTCCTGCGGAAAATTTATCGGTTATTTATCCTGCTTTTGAGTTGGATAAAATTATTCAAGGGGGAAAACTTCCAGTTGAAGAACGCTATCATCATATATTTGAGAAGCCAACTATAGTGACTGTTGGTCGTCTCACTCATCAAAAACGCTTTGATATTGCAATTGAAGCCATATTTCATTTACGTAAATCCTATGGAATAGATGCTAATTTATTAATTTTGGGAGAAGGGGAACTGCGTCCTCAGTTAGAGCAACAAGTAGAAGATTTAGAGTTAACAAAATATATCTTTATGCCTGGATTTGTTGAAAATCCTTATCCCTATATTACAAAATCACAAGTATTGTTATTGTCATCTGACCATGAGGGATTTGGTCGGGTTGTAGTTGAAGCTCTAGCGTTAGGTTGTCCGGTGGTATCTACTGATTGTCCTTCTGGGCCATCCACAATTCTGGAGGGAGGAAAATATGGATTATTAACTCCACCCGGTCAAGCGCGAAAAATAACTGATGCGATCGCTCAAATATTAACTAATCCAAAGCTTGCTCAACAACTTCGTGAAGCTGGTTTACAAAGAGCACAAGACTTCAGTGCTCAAACAGTAGCTCAAGAATACAAAACATTGCTTACTCAAATATGAGGATACTACTATTACATAATCCCTATCAGCGATCGCGGGGGTGAAGATTTAGTCGTACATACTGATAAAGCTTTGTTAGAGGCTAATAGTCATGATATTGCTTACAAGTGTAGAACTAGGTTATCAGTCAAAAAATTTCATATCTCAACATAAACCAGAAATGGTTGCAATGTTTTTCAATGAAGTTATCAATTTTTTGCAAAATAAATAATGTGGATTTAGTTTGTCATGGTCATGAAAGTTTTAATTGTCGGCAGATTTGAAGGCATGGGAGGAGCAGAACGGAGTTTAATTCCTCTGGCAAAAGAGCTTAAAGAATATAATCTGAAACTCATACTCCTGAGACCTCCCAAAAATTACCATTTTGTTAATGATTACCCTGGAGAATTAATTATTCCTAATCGTTCCCTTGGTTGGGATGGAATTAATATTTTACATCATCTCAGAACATTCTTTAAGCTCAACGATGAAATTAGGAATGCTGATGTTGTTATTTCTACCTCCGAACTAACTCCAACATATATATCTTGGCTATTATCACGTTTACATGGCAAGAAATTGGTCGCTGATGTCCAAGCTAATTTAAGTAAATGGATACAAGATAGTAACAATTGGTTGCATCATTTTTTCGCTAGTTGGATATATCCTCAGATATCTCATATCCGTTGTGTATCCCAAGGAGTAGCAGAAGATATAACTCGATATTATAAAGTTCCTGCGAAAAATCTATCAGTTATTTATCCTCCTTTTGAACTGGATAAAATTATTCAAGGGAGAAAACTTCCCATTGAAGACCAATATAATCATATCTTTAATAAACCAACAATAGTAACCATTGGTCGCCTCACCCAATCAAAACGCTTCGATCTGGCAATTGAAGCCATATATAATTTACGTCAATCCTATGGAATAGATGCTAATTTATTAATTTTGGGAGAAGGAGAATTACGCCCTCAGTTAGAGCAACAAGTACAAGATTTAGGGTTAAGAAAATACGTTTTTATGCCGGGATTTATGGCAAATCCCTATCCCTATATTACAAAATCACAAGTATTTCTCTTGTCATCTGACCATGAAGGATTTGGTCGTGTTTTAGTTGAAGCCCTAGCATTAGGCTGTCCTGTTGTATCTACTAATTGTCCTTCTGCCTCATCCACAATTCTTGAGGGCGGAAAATATGGATTATTAACTCCACCTGGTCAAGCCCGAGAAATTACTGATGCGATCGCTCAAATATTAACTAATCCAAAACTTGCTCAACAACTGCGTGAAGCTGGTTTGCAAAGGGCTAAGGACTTTCAAGCTCAAACACTAGCTGAAAAATATAAAACATTTCTCAATCAAGTATGAAGATACTGCTATTACATAATCGTTATCAGCGACCTGGAGGGGAGGATGTAGTTGTACAGACTGAGAAAGCTTTGTTAGAGGCGAATGGTCATGACATTGCTTACTTAGAAATTAACAACGATAACATCATCAACCCTATAGATAAAGTAAAGGCTGCGGTAAATTCCGTCTATTCCTTGTCATCAAAAAAATTAGTTAGAGACAAAATTAAGGATTTTCAACCAGATTTAGTACATATACACAACTTTTTTCCCCAGTTTTCACCATCAATTTACTACGCCTGTCGAGAAGCAGGGGTTCCTATTGTCCAGAGTCTGCACAATTATCGTCTCTTTTGTGCCAATTCTACTTTCTTTCGTGACGGTCAAACTTGTGAAGACTGTTTAGGCAAATTTTTCCCTTTACCTGGAATTATTCACGGCTGTTATCGGGGTAGTAAAACAGGTAGTGCTGTTTTAGGCACAATGCAATTTGTCCATCGAGCCTTGCAAACCTGGGAAAAAATGGTAGATCGTTACATTACTCTCACAGAGTTTGCTCGCAATAAGTTTATTCAAGGGAATTTACCCCCATCCAAACTGTCAGTTAAGCCCAATTTTATCTATCCCGATCCTGGAGTGGGTGATGGAGAAGGTGGATATGCCTTGTTTGTAGGTCGCTTATCCTTTGAAAAAGGAATAGATACACTCCTGAAGGCCTGGGAAAAATTAGGGAAACAAATACCCCTCAAGATTGTAGGGGATGGTCCTTTAGCTTCCCAAGTTGCTAGGGTAGCAGCACGAGATGTGGGTGTGGAATGGTTGGGCCATAGGTCTTCCACTGAAGTTTACCAGCTGATGGGGAAAGCCAAATTTTTGGTGGTTTGTGCAGAGTCATACGAAACATTCGGACTAGTTGCAATTGAAGCTTTTGCCAAGGGGACACCGGTTATAGCTTCTGATATTGGAGCTTTTGCAGAGTTAATTCAGCCTCATGCTAATGGACTTGTTTTTCGTCCAGGGGATCCAATAGATTTAGTTGCCAAGGTAGAGTCACTCTTACGTCATCCAGAAAATCTAACTCATATGCGTCAGGCTGCTCGTGCTGAATTTGAGATGAAATACACAGCCGAGAAGAATTATCAGATGTTGATGGATATTTATGAAGGAGTTGTAGCTCGTAATAGCTCCCAAATTCTACCCCATCAACTTTCATATCAGTAATTTATGTGACTGCAATTTGGTATCAGTAGGCAATATTTCCCATATGTAGATACGATGAAATGAAACTCACAAATAGAAAGTTTAATCCTCTCAAATACCGCTATATACTGGGAATGCGGGTAGATGCTACCAGTTATGAAGATGCTACTCAAAGAATTATTGAATGGGCATACGAAGGTCAAAATTGTTATGTGTGTGTTGCCAATGTTCACATGACTATGGAAGCATTTGATAATGCAGAATTTGCCAACATTGTCAATAATGCTGCATTAGTTACCCCTGACGGTATGCCCTTAGTCTGGACATTAAAAGCGTTGGGTATCAAAAAAACTTCCCGAGTTTATGGCCCTACCTTGACCCTTTACTTATGTAAAGCAGCAGCACAAGCTGGTATACCGATTGGTCTCTATGGAGGTACTCCAGAGAGTTTAGCTGCATTTAATACCTTCTTATATCAGCATTTTCCCGGTATTAAAATAGCCTGTAAGATTGCACCTCCTTTTCGTCCACTAACACCAGACGAAGATAAAGCCTACACCAAACAAATAGGAGAGTCTGGCGCGAAAATTTTATTGGTGGGCATTGGCTGTCCGAAACAAGAATTATGGATGGCGGAACATAAACACCATATTCCCAGTGTCATGGTTGGTGTGGGTGCTGCCTTCGATTTTCATTCTGGTCGTGTCAAGCAATCGCCTAGTTGGATGCAGAAAATAGGCATGGAGTGGCTATTTAGGTTAATTATGGAGCCAAGGCGGTTATGGAAACGCTATTTTAAGCATAATCCACGATTTGTAGTGTTTTTTATGATGCAATGGCTAGCAAGTTGGTTTGGTTGGAAACTTTTTGAAAAAAATTCCATTAGCCAGACTCGATGATAGAAAAAAATGGGCTTTGCTGATTGAAAATATGAATTTGCCGGACTGCGCCCCGCTTCGCTAACACGCAAAGGCGCATTAGACGCGGAGCGGCTTCCCGTAGACACGCAGTGGCTTCCCGCAGGGTAGGGTAGGCGCAAAGTTACAAAGAAAAATGGCGTTGCATCGTTACGGGATGATAGTCAAATTTGCATAACCTGAAACTATTGATAAATAAGGGGAAATTTTGGCGTATATATTAAAATCATCCCTTGATTGTGCAACGCCAGAAAAATAAAGGTTATTTTGACGTTTCATATCCTGATTCAGCAACGCCAAAAAATGACTCTACCGTAAGCCCAGAATATTTACTATGGCTAAACATCAGAAATTATTGAAACGGCGCGATTTTCTCATAGGTTTAGGAGCTTTGGCGAGTATGGTTCCCTTGGCTTACTCCAGCAGATTCAGTGACTACAAACAGGTTAAAGCTTCAGGTGAAAGGGATTTCTCTGTGGTTGGTAATACTTCTTTAAGACAAAGGGCTGCGGCTAAAGGGCTAATCTACGGAGCGCATCCAGATCCTGAATCCCCAGAATTTTCTCAAGATTTACAACTACAGTCTAGTTTTATTCAAGAGTGCGCTATTCTCGTAGCAGGATTTTATTGGATTGGGAGTCAACCTAGTGCCAATAATTTCGACTTTACTGAAACTGATTATTTTGCCAAGTTTGCATCTGATAATGGAATACTTTTTCGTGGACATCCTTTAATCTGGCATGAGCTGATTCCTCAGTGGTTAAATGACAAATTTAAAAATCCACAAACAACCTCTAGTGAAATTCAGGACATTTTTACCAATCATATATCAACAATTGTTAAACGCTATGGGGGAAGAGTACACTCTTGGGATGTAGTCAACGAAGCCATTGAAACTGATGATGGACGTAGGGATGGCTTAAGAGTTAATTCATGGTTAAAGTTTTTAGGAGCAGACTACATTGAGCTTGCTTTTAGAATTGCAGCCCAAGCCGATCCAAAAGCATTACTTGTCTACAACGAGACAGGGCTAGAGTATGATACCCCCAGGGATGAAGCGAGGAGAAATGCGACTCTCAAATTACTAGAGCGTTTGAAATCCAAAGGTGTACCAATTCATGCTTTTGGTATTCAATCACACCTGTTAGGTCATCAAACTCAGTTTAACCCTAACAAACTACGGAAATTTTTGGCTGATGTTGCCAGTCTGGGTCTAAAGATTTTAATTACTGAACTAGATGTATCAGATCGAGAGTTACCTGTAAATTTTGCTGCTCGCGATCGCATTGTTGCTGGTGTTTATGAAGACTATCTTTCAGTTGTCTTGGAACAGCCATCTGTGATTGCGGTAATTACTTGGGGGTTAAGTGATAAATATACCTGGTTATCCCAAGCTGCTCCCCGTTCAGATCGCTTACCAGTACGTCCGTTACCACTAGACTCTAATTTCCAACGTAAGTTGGCATGGAATGCTATGGCAAGAGCTTTTGATAATGCACCAAAACGTTAGGTTGGATGAAAAAAACTGAACATAATTAATCATTTTTATCGAAAAATTTATTAGTCAATATAGCTGTGACTAGAATCAAAAAATATTTCATTTTGAATTTTAAAATTCAGTCAACAGGCTTATTCATTGTATTTATAATAACAAATATTTATTGAATAAAACGTATTAATGGTAACATAAATGGGATATAGATCGTTATCTTTGACTAGTACAAAATCGGATTTAAGGTCTGCTAAATCTATCTGCATACAGAAGGGATTATCTACTAAAATACTGCGGATATTCGCACTTATTCTTTTAGATACATTTGCTTTAGTAATAGCACGTAATTTAGCAGTATTTTATGGTACTCCATTAGATTCACCTTGGACTCAACAATCATCATTTTTACTTTTAACTTTCGCAATTGAAATCGGGATCATTGCATCTCAGGGATTATATAAGGCAGGTTATCATCGTCGCAAATACCTCTCTTTAATCAAGGCACTATCTTTATCACTAATCTTTTTATTACTTATAGCTTTTCTCTACGAACCAAATTATTATGTATCTCGTTCCACTTTCATTATATTTTGGTTATTATCTATAGTTATGACCTGTAGCGGTCGTCTTATTTTTGATATTTTAACTAAAACATTGCGTAATAAAGGAGCCATTCGTTATCCAATTTTTATTATTACCGATGCAGAGAACAAAGATACCCATGTAAAATTAATAGAACGAGAAAAATGCTACACAATCAAAGGAATTGCTGAATCTAAATGTCTCGATTTAGAGAATAGAGAAGCAACTTTGAAATATCTTCGCAGAAAGGGCATTGTAGAGGCTTTTGTTTCTTGGAATTCAATTAAAAACCGTTTGTATGTTTGCTGGATTTTTTCTACTGCTGGCATTACATTACGTATATTACCAACAAAGAATGAGCTTTTTTATCATAAATCTTTATTGAGGATAATGGGTGAAGTTCCTTATTTAACAATTCCAGCACCAATTATTACAGGTAGTGATTTTTGGCTCAAACGCTGTTTTGACCTTTGTGCTTCCATTCTGTTGTTATTTATATTATCACCCCTTTATCTGTTGATTGCTTTGTTAATTAAGTTGGATTCCCCCGGTCCAATCTTGTTTAAGCAAAACCGTATTGGCTTACATTGTAAACAATTTAAAATATGGAAATTCCGGACAATGGTAGTAAATGCAGAACAGTTACAAGCTGAACTAGAGGATAAAAATGAAAATAAAGATGGGGTTTTATTTAAGCTCAAAAATGACCCAAGAATAACAAGAATTGGAAAATTTTTACGCCGTTATAGTTTAGATGAATTACCGCAAATATTTAATGTTTTACTTGGTCAGATGAGTCTTGTTGGTCCTCGTCCTCTTCCTAGTAGAGATGTAGATAGATTTAAGTCAGCATACTTTATTCGTCAAGAAGTTTTACCGGGTATTACTGGATTATGGCAAGTTTCTGGTCGGTCTAATATTGATAATTTTGAAGATGCAATTAAATTAGACCTCAAATACATTGAGAATTGGTCGTTTTGGTTAGATATGCGAATTTTGCTGCAAACAGTGCGGGTTGTGTTGCAACATAAAGGTGCCTACTAAATCTGTATCTAAGCAGCATTTAATAATCATCATCTAACCATTAATATCAGAGATTTTGTGAACTTGTATCAGAAGATATTAATTACTTCTTAATATGAGTTTCATCCAAATAAGATAAACATTTACAGACAAAAAATTATGAATATCAAACTATTCCTGCGACTAATTAGAAAAATTATCCCCAATATCTGGTTGGAAAAAATTCAAAATATCCAGTCTCATTTACTCAGCAATTGGATCTTAAATCATGGCAGTGAAATAATGGACTTGAGCCATAAACCAGTAATAGTTTTTTCTCCCCATCAAGATGATGAAACCCTTGGTTGCGGTGGTATGATTGCCCGGAAACGGGAACATGGAATACCAGTGATCGTAGTTTTTCTGACAGATGGGGGACAAGGATTCATTGATTTAGAATCTTATTCTCAAACTACAATTATCCAAACTCGTAAACAAGAAGCCGTAACAGCGTTAAAAGTTTTGGGAGTAGAAGAGTCATCAATTTACTTTTTAGACAAGCCTGATGGTAATTTACAATTGTTAGAAAGCAAAGAACGACAAAAGACTATTCAACAGGTAATTCAGCTTTTCAAAGTTCACCAACCAGGGGAAGTTTATGTCCCTCATCGTCATGATTGTCATCAAGATCATGAGGCTACTTATGAAATAGTTAAATCAGCGATCGCTCAAGCTAAAATAAATACTGAATTGCTACAATATCCGATTTGGTTGTTTTGGGAAGCACCTCTATTTCTGAAGCTCAAGTTAAAGGATATAGCATCAGCATCACGACTGACAATTACATCTGTTCAAGAGAAAAAATTGAAAGCAATATCCTTCTACAGTTCACAACTGGAAATTCTACCCCCTGCCTTTGTAAAATTGTTTTTGAGGTCTGATGAAATATTCTTTACTGAAGAAGGTAAAAAAATGAAGGGTTAAAGGAAAAAAGAAAAAATCATGATGAGTCACAGATCCCCGACTTCTTTAAGAAGTCGGGGATCTCTCACACCGCGACTCATCAAACTAGTTGAATATTCTACGAATGAATGCTGATAGGTAATCTATTAATATAATACTGAACAAGATAACTATTAGAATAGCCGCAGAACGCTCGTATTGAAAAAACCCCATTTTCTTTTCTAATTCCACACCAATACCCCCTGCTCCCACCAATCCGAGAACAGTAGCCATGCGGACATTACGGTCAAAAGTGTAAAGAGTATAACCAATTATTTCCTGGAATATTGATGGTATGGCTGCAAAGGCAATGATTTGAGTCAAGGAAGCTCCAGTAGATTGCAATGTCTGGTAAATACCAGGTTCTACCCTTTCCATACTGTCTGCAAAAAATTTCCCTAAAACTCCAGCCATATGTATTCCTAGGGCTAAAACTCCTGGAAATGGACCTAAGCCTAAAGCACTGACAAATATCAAGGCTAAAATTACATCGGGTATGGCTCGCCAGAGGTTTAATAATTCTCGACTGATTCTGTATAAAATTGGATGGGGTGAGAGATTTTTGGCGGCTAATGGTGCTAGGATAATACTGAGAATAAAAGTAATCAAAGTTCCCCAAAATGCGATCGCTAATGTTTCTCCCATCAGTAGTAAGTATTTTGGCAGTTCGCTGAAATCGGGGGAGGTATAGCGACTGAGGTATTCTCCAATATGATGAATATTGAGAACAACACTAGCAACGGAAAATTCTAAATCGTTGCTGATCCAGTGTAAGATAATCAGACATAAACCCAACCATAATGGCATCCAATTTCTAGGACGAGGTGGTAAATCAGGTAAGGGTTTGGATTTGGATGACACAGATTTCAATATGGACGAGGTTTAAATGATGCGATCGCGTATCATATCAGAACAGCGATCAAAAATGTTTACCAATAGGTAAATTGCCAAGATAATTAACATTAGACGACTGTAGTTAAAAAGTCGGATACTTTCGACTAAATCAAAGCCAATACCCCCCGCTCCCACAATACCCAAAATTGTTGCGGCGCGAATATTATGATCTAAAACGTATAGTAAAGTGGCAATCAAATCTGGTAATGCTTGGGGAAAAATAGCAAAGAGTAATATTTGCAACCAGTTTGCACCTGTGGCTTGCACGCCGCTAATAGCCTTAATATCAACCACTTCCAAGCTTTCGGCTACCAACTTGCCTAGAAAACCCGTGGTGACAAAAGTCAATGCCATCACACCAGGTAATGCTCCCATACCTAACGCCGACACAAATACTAATGCCCATACTAATTCAGGTAAGGCACGGATGAAACTCATCAGGTTACGGCTGAGATGGTAGATGAGGGGGTGGGGTGTGGTGTTGTTAGCAGCTAGTATCCCCACAGGTATGCTGAAAAATAGGGACAAAAATGTTGCGAATATGGCTATTTGTACTGTTTCTAATAATTTAGCAGCCAGCTTGGGTAAGTATGCCCAATCGGGGATGGTTAACCAATTCAGTAGAAACTGGAATAATTTACCTAGAGATAACCACAGTCGTCCGAGATTTATTTCTACTACTGGAGCTGTCAGTAATAATATGGAGATGACAGCACCTAACAACAGTAGGATTGATAAGGATGGTAAACCATTTTTAGTCGGAAAACGCCAAGTTAATACTTTCATCAATGGAACCATCCTGCCGTCGATAAATTTCCCTCAAATTATCCCTCCCCAATTGTCTAGGAGAACCATCAAACACCACTGTACCCGAGTTAATGCCAATAATGCGATCGGCAAATTGCATCGCTAACTCTACTTGGTGTAAACTTGCTACTACGGTAATACCATCTTCCCGGCAAATTTCCTGTAATAGAGTCAATATCTCCTCACTAGTAACGGGATCGAGACTAGCCACTGGTTCGTCTGCCAGGATAATTTTTGGTTGTTGTGCTATAACCCTGGCAATTCCTATACGTTGCTGTTGTCCTCCGGATAGAGTATCTGCCCGTTGCCAAGCCTTACTTGTTAAATTTACCCTCGCCAGTGCCCTACGAGCAATGTTGATATCTTGCTGGCGAAATAAATACAACATACTCATCCACCAGGGACTATAATACAACCTAGCGATCGCTACATTGGTAATTACATTTAATCGCCCGACTAAATTAAACTGCTGAAACACCATTGCTGTTTGAGCACGCAGACGGCGCACATTCTGGGAGGTTAATTTTTCCCCCAGAACTATCACTTCCCCAGATGTGGTTGTCTCCAAACCATTAATCAATCTTAACAATGTGGATTTTCCCGCTCCACTAGATCCCAAAATCACAGTGAATGTACCAGCAGCTATGGTGATGGTAGTTGGTTTCACTGCCTCTAATCCATTGGGATAAATCTTGCTTACCTGATTTAATTGAATTAAGGTCATTCAATTTTGGATTTTGGATTTTAGATTTTGGATTTTGAAAAACAGAGAATCTGTTGCTTACAGAATTTAGCGCAAAGCCCACGAATAGGAAGGTAAATCTTTTAAAGATTTACCTTCCTATGTCCTTGAGGCGTGGGATGTGGCGCAGCGCGGATTTATCCGCCGTGATAGAATATATACAAATCTGACAACACACTTGGAGTATGGGGTTTCAATCAGAAGTTGGTTGAGTAAAACTTCAAACGTACCGAGAAGTTGTAGTCTGTCCAGTTTAACTGGGAAAATCTGAGTCGCTAGGGGTAAAATCCGGGACTCGTATAGTCTGGCAGACCTGAAGAAAGAAAACCAGTTCTGGTTGTTTGGAGAAATCCAACTAGGCAGGGCATTGTCTGGTGGGAGAGTAGATGTAAGACGGGTTCTCCTGCGGTCTACGCCAGTATCCCAGAATCCCACGGATTTTATTCGTGGGAGTATGTCAATAACCATCAACTGTCAACTATCAACCATCAACTGTCAACTATCTCAAAATATCTTGACGTTGTAAACCAAGCTCCTGAATCATGTCCCTAATTATTTTGTAATCTTGGGACTTAGCTGCTTCATAACGCAATAATTCCCCGTATCCAGTCACTTGAATCTCTTTGTGAGCGTTCAAGAAGGTATCTTTGATCTTTTGTTTCAGGGATGGATCGAGTTCTTTACGGTATGCTAAAGGCAAACCGGGTAATGGTTCAGATTCAGCAATAATCCGATTACTTGCTTTGGTAATCTGACCATTTTTCAACATTTTATTATAAGTAATATCACTGTCTGCTGCCGCATCGACAGTCTTATTTTTAACTGCTAGCTCCGCAGCATCGTGACCTCCTGCATAACTGAGTTTACCAAAGAATTCTTCTGGCATTTTACCAGTTGCCTTCTTAACTAGATAGGTAGGAACTAAACCCCCACTAGTGGAAGTTGGGGAAACAAAAGCAACGTTTTTACCTTTGAGATCCTGAATTGATTTAATATTAGAATCACCAGGAACCACATATATACTCTTGTAAGTAGACTTACCGTTACTTTTTCTCACTCCCACAGCAAAGGCTTCTGCACCAGCTTCTTTCTCCGCTAAAACATAGGATAGGGGACCAAACCAAGCGATATCAATTTTGTCTCGCTGCATGGCTTCTACTACCCCTGCATACTTAGTTGCAGCAAAGGTTTTCACAGGGATGCCGAGCTTTTTCTCCAAGTAGGCTCGCATCGGTTCAAATTGCTTCTCAATCTCTTCCCTATTTTCTGCGGGAATTAACCCCATGATAATTTCTTTTTTTGTCCCACTTGTTGTAGCAGAATTGCTAGATGAAGTTAATTCTTGGCAAGCCGTTAAAACAGGTAATAGGATCAGTAAAGCAGTTAATAAGTTGCGACGATGCATAAATAACTTGGCAATTATCAGTTATCAGTTTCCCCATTTTTACATGATTCGCGCCGCTGCGATCGCGGAAATTATAGGTCTTTTTTGATACTTTGTACTGCATGAAAAAATATGCGATCGCTGGAATCAAAATTTAAATTATTGACTACTGCCAACCTGACTTAAAATACCCATTGGGCCAATATCTTTTAACACTTGCATCTGCTGGGAATTACGTACTAACATAGCACCAGCAAAACCAAGGGAGTTGACTGGAATTGATTGAAAACTTTCCTGCGATCGCGGTACAATTAACATCCACTCCCTTGTAGCTAAAAGGTTATAAGCTCCAGATATTGTTTGATTATTTCCTGGCAACCCAACTGCTGTTAATAACTGATAGTAACTTTCTAATCCTGCTGCTGCACAATCAGGATTAAAACTAGTAAAAGCGTGTAAAAAAGGTAATTGGGGGATAGTGCCAATAGAACCCTTAAATTGAGCATTCTTTAATAAGGGAGCAATGGGTATGTGAGTTCCATCGGGTGACAAGGGCAGGGGAACCATTTGTAAATGCTTGTGTCGCTGACTTGCACCGGCAAGCTTACCAGAGTTATAGAATACCAAACCATCAAACTCTGCCAAACAAGCTCCCGTTGCCTGAAAATCTGCCAAGGTAAGTGGAGATTCTTGCTCTTCAAACTCACGGGTAATAATTAACAGGTGATAGTCTACAACGTTGTATTTATTCAATAAACAGACATGAGTTGGAGAAATATCAGCCACAAATAAATCTGCTTCATAGGGAAGAAAGGGATTAAATTCTTTGCCGGTGGATGCTTTTTGCTTCTCCTGTTGCTGCTTTGCTTTGTCTTTACGAACCAGGTTAGACATAATCCTAACTAGGAAACGTACCCCATCCTGCTCGACAAATTCAAATTCTGTAGGAATAGACAGTAGGGCGCCGCATTTTAAAGCGCGTTCGGTTCTTTCCTGAATGCGATGCCACAAAGTACCGGGTTGTAGCAAAATCTGGTTTTGTGTATTTGAATTATCTTTATCCATAGTTGTAATTACGGTTATCTACCTTTGGGAGAGGGAACAGGGAACGGGCAACAGGCAACAGTATTTTCTGTTCCCTTGCCCCTTGGTTTGAAGCATCCTATCGAGAAGCAATTCGCATCGATCCCAATTACGCAGCAGCATATTATGGCTTAGGATATATTCTTCAGATACAAGGGAAATCTAAAGCTGCTGAACAGGCTTTTGAAACAGCCTTCCGCCTTAATCCCAAATATCAAGAAATCAGAAACAAAATATATCAAAAATATCTTCCATACTCAAATTGATGATATGAAAGCTGACCATATAGATATGTGTCAGCTCTAATCCTCTCAAAATCTACCCAATTCTAAACTGTAGTTAACACCAATAAACCAACCATCAAAATCAATTCTTGGATCTGTAGAGCCGCCTAGAACAATACCACTTTGCACACTAATTTGACTAGTCTTAGAGACAGAATAATTTAAGTTAGCGTATAGTCGATGGAAATTATCTTCGCGATCGCGTTTGGTAAAATCAGAAAAGTTAAATTGGTAGTTTAATCCCACTTGTAGGGGTTGCCAACGGTAGTTCATAGATAGCCACAGTGAATTGATGACTCGATTCCGGCTATCTGGATCGGCAAAATTATAACGAAATTCGTAAACGCTATCTAAACTTAATTTGGGAGCAATCAAGTCACGTCTTGATAGAGAAAAGCGGAAAGAATTTTCACTCAAAAAGCGATCGCCAGAAGCAAAGAAATCACTATCCCTAGCATAAAATAAATTTTGATGAGTCCAGCCTATTCCTGCATAGGTTTGAGGTGCTAACTTTTGGTAAAGATTGAGATTAAATCTAATTTGGTTATAGTCGAACTCTGATTGGTTGATGTATCGAATTAGATACCCGTCAACAGATGCATTCAAACTAGTATTTTTGCCAAAGCGCAAAGGAGCAGAAGCCAATGTCAATCCAGAATAAAATAAACCATCTCCTATGGGATCTACTTCCGAAGAAAAGATATTAGTGCTAGTGAAATAGCCAAAATAACCAATCAAATAACCCGCAGGAGTCGGTTGACGTTTGACTGGTTTTTTAGTTGCAGGGGGGGGAATTTGTTCTATAGGCGATTGAGTTTTCTCTGTATTTCGATTATTCGCCTCTCTAACCCTTAATCTCCCCAACTCCCCTTGACTAGATGACTGTGGAGTTTTCCCTGTATTTCGATTATTAACCTCTCTAACCCGTAATGTCCCCAACTCCCTCTGACTAGATGACTTTAGACTTCTCCTCAATCTCTCTATTTTATCTTCTGACTCAGTACGTTGAGGCTCGGTTAATGGTGGTGCTTCTGTAGGAGAAGAAGTAGGAAGATTTGGTTCTCCTTCTAGAGGTGGCGGATCGCCCTGTTGCTCATTAGTAGGAGGATTATTTGGTTCGGGATTCGACTGAGAAATAGATTGTGTATCTGCTTGGGAAACCTTCAGGGGTAAAGAAACACAAGGATTTTGGCTATTAATTTTATTATATTTACAGGGGATCAAATTTGATTTTCTTATATCCAATACAGATGGGGCAAAAAATGAATCTATCTCAGGTTCAAAATTAATTACATTTGTATATCTATCAATAGAATGATTTTGTCGATCAAGATTACCAAATATGGTATTTGTTAATGCATTACTTTGTTTCAATTGAGTGTGGGTCAATTGCCAATGAAATTTACGACATGAGCGATCGCTGATTTTGTATCCGCAATTGCGTATTTTGTCAACACTAACCAATGGTGCAGCATTGCTAATAGTGTTATGACAAATAGTAGTAATTGTAGTTAATACAATTGAGATTATGTAGTGCTTCAAATTGTGGGTTTGTCCCTTGGACGGCTCTCTATGGGAGGGGAACAAACTCAAGAATATAGAACCAACATAGAACCATCGGCTAATTTGGTAATTAACTGTTGTAATCTTCCTTTTTGTGTGAGTCACTTTACATTCTTGTGTGTGATTTTACTAATATGTAGTATAATATCAGACCGAATTATGCCGAACAAATCCCTGATAATACTTTAGTTAGAGTTAAACAAGATATTTATAGTACATTTAACAGTATGTTTAATGGTATGTTTGATTATCTTACTTGAAGTTTTGATTAAGTTTAAGCATAATTACGTAAGAAACATTGTTATCCTTAGTAGGGAAAATAATCCAAGTTTCACAGATTACTATCCTTTAATTACTCCTAGTTAGACAAAAATTACACCCAAAATCTGAAATCTTAAGTGCTATCAGGGATTGACTATTACATACTCTGACCAGGAGCATAAACACTTCCTTGTAAGAGTTTTATATGTATTCTCTGGCAGAAGAGATTAAAGAGGGTTAGGATAGTTGGTGCATCTGGTTTGATATCAAAGTTACAAATTCTCCAAGGTCGCCAGGTATGTCTTACAAATTGTTGCCATTGTTAATAACAGCTTTGTGGGGAGTGATGGCACTGCCTTTACCGGATAGGGCTGATGCTAACACACCCCTAGATAGGGCTTTCATTAAAGATCTTCGTAATTTTGTGCGGCTTAGAACCAAAAATAGACCGATTCGTAAGGCACGTAGATCGGATGCTATGACTCCTGGAGACGGATTGTTCACAGGTAGGTCTTCCCTAGCAGACTTACTTTTTAACGACGGTTCTCTGGCACGGGTGGGAGAAAGGGCTGTATTTAATTTTTTACCCAAAACCCGTAACTTTAGACTAAATAATGGAACTGTATTACTGTTAATTCCACCGGGAAGGGGTCGAACAAACATTAGAACTCCCAGTGCTGCTGCTGCTATTCGCGGTTCAGCATTATTTGTCCGTTACGATAAGAACACAAAGATTACGGTTGTGGGTGCCCTCACAAATAGTGGTATTGAAGTTTTTAATCAAAATGGTTCTAAAAGCCAAGTGCTAAAAGCCGGACAGATGATGGTAGTGCAAGATGGCAATTTTAAAGGTTTATACGACTTCGACCTCAGAACTTTTTATCGCACTAGCGATTTAGTTAGGGATTTGGAGTTAGACAAACCAAATAGTGCGGTTATTCCAGCTCCTGCAGTTGCCAGCGTGCGTCAAGAAACTGTGACAGCGATTAAAGAACAAACACCAATAAATTTAGGTCAGGGCGTACAAGAGAACCCCTCTTTTGTGGCACTCACCGACAATAAAAACACATCTGACTCTAAGAAAGCTAGTAATAATGATAAATCTGAGGAAGATTCCTCTGATACCCCAACGACTAATACTGGTAATGACCCGACAGTAGACTTTGTGCAATCAGGTGACGCTGCATCTGACTTCCAAAAGAATGACGTTGAAACTACTCCATCATCCACTACTGATTCATCTAAGAATATAATCATTGAAAATCCTCCTGAAAATCCAGGACAAGGACAACCCACGCAGCCCGCACAGCCCGCACAGCCCGCACAGCCCGCACAGCCCGCAATACCGAATTCAGGACAAGGGCAGAATAACCCTCCTGTAGATAATCCAGGACAAGGACAACCCGCACAGCCCGCACAGCCCACAGAGCCTGCACAGCCGCCAATACCTAATCCAGGACAAGGACAGAATAATCCTCCTGTGGATAATCCAGGACAAGGACAGCCCCCACAACCTGCACAGCCCGCAGAGCCTGCACAGCCGGCAATACCGAATCCAGGACAAGGGCAGAATAACCCTCCTGTGGATAATCCAGGACAAGGACAGCCCACGCAGCCCGCACAGCCCGCACAGCCGGCAATACCGAATTCAGGACAAGGACAGAATAACCCTCCTGTGGATAATCCAGGACAAGGACAACCCGCGCAGCCCGCACAGCCCGCACAGCCTGCACAGCCGGCAATACCGAATCCAGGACAAGGGCAGAATAACCCTCCTGTGGATAATCCAGGATCAGAACAGCCTACAATGCCTGAAGGGCCTGGGAAAGAGCCACCAAAGATAAGCACATAATAGACATCTGGTGGAAAATAATGTAGAGACGTTGCACTGCAACGTCTCTACCAGGATTTTGGCTGTACCGTTAGTTCAGCCTGGGTGGGAGCATCCCAAATGTTTAAATTTGTAGTGCGGGCCGGAAAGCCCGCTTTGTATGTAAAGGGAGCTTTCCGGTTCCCACTACCACATATTTTTGAAAAATTGGCATGCTTCAGCGTGGGTACATTACTTTCTTTTGGAGGCGTTACTATTAAATAATTTTCTTACCAAACCTTTTCAAATATCTCCAAATATTCACAAGAGAAATGTTAAGGTTTGGAGAGGTTATTGACTAAAGCGTATGTCTCCCCAAAAGAAGCAGCAGAACATTATGGAGTCAGTATTACCACCCTTAGAAGATGGGATAAAGAAGCTAAATTGTGCTAATATAGGCAGAGTTAGTAACTTGTT
>JASJDS010000266.1 GCA_030065055.1 Calothrix sp. MO_192.B10 | reverse complement strand
AGCACAAAATACATCAAAAACGTTGACAATTGTCTACAACGGTCTAACCTTGTTTACAAAATCAACAGCTAAGTCAAGCTCTTTTCACTTACACAGCCATTGTATATGTCAAGCAAGAATGAGGTCATTATCATTTTATGTCAAAAATATTACCGTTTTTTTCAGAGTTGATTTCATTTTTCAGTAATTATATGTTCATTTTTAAGTAATCGACTAAACTTTAGGCTAAGGAACAGTAATATACCCATGAGTGCTTGTATTATGCGAAAAAGAATGTAGAGACGCGATATATCGCGTCTCTACAAGCAATTAATTAATTTAGATTATGGAAATTAGATATGAGCTAAAATCCAAAATCCTATTACTTAGATTCAGTGAAATCAGCGTCAATTACATCATCACCACTGGTGGAAGAGGAAGTACTACCTGCATCTCCACCAGGAGTAGCACCATCACCAGGGGCACCAGCAGCACCTGCTTGTTGATAGATGTTGCTACCAACGGAGAATAGTGCTTGTTGTAGTTCTGGTGTTAACTTCTGGATTTGTTCGTCGTCTTCCTTACCAACAGCTTCCCGCAAGTCTTTAATTAAACCTTCGATTTTGGTTTTATCATCGGCGGGTACTTTATCGCCCAGTTCTTGTAACTGCTTCTCGGCTTGGTATGCCAAAGAGTCTGCTTGGTTCTTGCGATCGATTTTTTCTCGACGTTCTTTGTCTTCTGAAGCGTGGGATTCGGCTTCTTGAACCATCCGTTCCACATCTGCTTTATCTAAGGTGGAAGCACCGGTGATGCTGATGGATTGTTCCTTACCAGTACCTTTATCCTTAGCAGTTACATTGAGGATACCGTTAGCGTCAATGTCGAATACCACTTCGATTTGGGGTACGCCACGGGGTGCGGGGGGGATACCATCTAAACGGAAGGTTCCCAAACTCTTGTTGTCATTGGACATTTCCCGTTCACCTTGGAGGACGTGGATTTCCACATTGGTTTGACCATCCACGGCGGTGGAGAATACTTCTGACTTCTTGGTGGGAATGGTGGTATTGCGGGGGATAATTTTGGTCATTACGCCACCCAAGGTTTCCACACCCAAGGATAGGGGGGTTACGTCTAACAGTAAGATACCGGTGACATCGCCACCAAGGACACCTGCTTGAATCGCCGCACCAACTGCTACCACTTCATCGGGGTTAACGCTTTGGTTGGGTTCTTTATCTAAAATCCGCTTGACAACTTCTTGGACTGCGGGAATCCGGGTAGAACCACCCACTAGAACCACTTCATCAATATCGCCCTTATTGATTTTAGCGTCGCGGAGGGCATTTTCTACAGGAACGCGGCAGCGATCGATTAAATCAGAGCAGAGTTCCTCAAACTTAGCACGAGTGAGGGTGGTATCTAGGTGCTTGGGACCCTCTTGAGTGGCGGTAATAAATGGTAAGTTGATTTCCGCTTGGCTAACACTGGAAAGCTCAATTTTGGCTTTTTCTGCTGCTTCTGTGAGGCGTTGTAAAGCTTGCTTATCTTTGCGAAGATCGATACCTTCTTGTTTTCTAAATTCTTCTGCTAAGAAATCAACAATTTTTTTATCGAAGTCATCACCACCAAGGTGGGTGTCGCCGGAGGTGGAAAGAACTTCAAATACCCCATCCCCTACTTCTAGGATGGATACGTCGAAGGTACCACCACCCAAGTCAAATACGAGGATGGTTTCATTGCTCTTTTTATCAAAGCCGTATGCCAAGGAAGCTGCGGTAGGTTCGTTGATAATCCGCAAGACTTCTAAACCGGCAATTTTACCAGCATCTTTAGTGGCTTGTCTCTGGGAGTCGTTGAAGTATGCGGGAACGGTAATTACTGCTTGGGTAATAGTTTCACCAACGTACTTGCTGGCATCATCCACCAATTTCCGCAGCACCTGAGCGGAAATTTCTTCCGGTGCAAATTGCTTACCTGCTTGGGGACAATCTAATCTAACATTGCCATTACTGCTGATGACTTTGTAGGAAACTTCAGTGGTTTCATTGGCAACTTCGTCTTGCTTACGTCCAATGAAACGCTTTACAGAATAAAAAGTATTGTCAGGGTTCATCACCGCTTGGCGTTTGGCAATTTGACCCACCAAGCGATCGCCATTCTTAGCAAATGCTACCACACTGGGGGTGGTACGAAAACCTTCTGCGTTGGCAATAACCGTGGGTTTACCACCTTCCATAACTGCCACGCAGGAGTTAGTAGTACCTAAGTCGATTCCAACTACTTTTGCCATTGTTAGCTATTGGCTCCGTATAACTACAAAAAAATGAATGGGTGGGTTTATAAAGGACTAACATTGAACCAACTGGTTTGACTAAACAGTCAGTTCAGCATAAATACCTTTAGCGTTCTTGGGGACAACCGCCGGTAGAAACCATTGGCAATCCAGTCTATGCTGACATATATACTGAGCCTGTGTAGCCAGTCCATGAAGGGTGGTTTTCCGAACCTCAGTTAGGACGGTTAAGCCTCAGATGTATCTAGTTGGCTCATCTCAAGGATTTGCCCTCACCTTGTCTAATGTATGAGAATTAATACCTTCAGCCATTGGGGTGAACCGTAATCTCAAAGTGGTGTTTGCCGTCAATCGATTTTGGATTTTAGATTGTGGATTTTAGATTTTGGATTTCTACGGAAAAATTCATGAGTTCTCCCTCGGTAATTACCGTTCCATATTTAACCTGAGTTCGGTGTTAGGAGTTCGGTGTTAGGAGTTAAAATTAACCTGAGTTCGGGTTCAGCCAAAGGGTACTTTTCGAGAAGGGCTTCGCCAGGGCTTCGCCCTACGCCAGTGCGTCTACAAGTCGGGGAAAAGTGATGGCGTGCTGGCTCACTGTGGTGAGGTCGGTATTGAAAATTCAGAATGTAGAATGAAGAAAAAATAATTCGCTCATTCAGTGGTTAAATTGGTAAACGATTAATATCTTGATTGCAACCGATTACTGCCATAATTGAACCCTTTTGCAAACGTTTACTCGGCTCGGGATTAATGACAAACTTTCCACCTTCGCTTACTGCTAATACATTCAAACCAAATCGATTACGTAGTTGCAACTCAGCAATGGTTTTGCCATGAAATTCTTCGGGTACCATCAATTCCACAATGCTATTATCTGGATCGAGTTCAAATCTTTCTAAAATTGATGGTTTGGTAAGGGTTCGTGCTAAAGCACAACCTGCTTCAAATTCAGGGAAGACTACACGATCTGCACCCACTCTCTTTAATAGTTTACAATGAACTTCACTAGATGCTTTAGCCACTACATTGGGTACACCACCCTCTTTCACATTTAAAGTAGTAATAATACTTTCCTGAATATAATTACCAATTGCCACAATTACGGTATCAAATTCAAATATTCCCGCTTCTTTGAGAGCTAATGGCTCTGTGGAATCTAGCTGCAAGGCATGACCAGCAATATTTTCCGTTAAAGCTTGGGATACTAGCTTTTCATCTATATCTGTAGCCAGTACTTGATAACCCAATTTATGTAATGTGCTGCTGACTGACCGACCAAAACGACCTAATCCAACTACTGCGAATTGTTGATTCTCTTCAATTAAATTGCGAAAGAACTTTAATGATGACAAATTCACATTCATTATCCTTTATTGCTGCTAATATTTACAATTAAAAATAAATTTGGTATTTATTTATTCTGTCACGCGAAGACAATTAGTTTTTTACATTCAGTAAATAAGACTTTGTTGACCTAATTTATTTCATTGGTAATTATAGATTATTTAGCGATCGCCATTCATTTTTGATTGATTCATTATGCTACAAATGAATTGCCAAAATTTAAGAATTGTAAAGCTATATTTACTATCCCACAAGTAAATTTTCTTCTGGGTAGTGAACTTGAGTAGGACGGGGATCTCCTAACAGAGATGACATTAACAATAATACTCCCACCCGACCAATATACATGGTGATAATTAAAATCACCTTGCCAAATCCAGAAAGACTGGCTGTAATTCCTGTGGATAAACCTACGGTAGCAAAGGCAGATACTACCTCAAACAAGACTTGAATAAAAGATAAGGTCGGATCTGTGAGCGCGATTAAGATTGTGGATATGATTACGGTTGTTACTGAACCAATTAGTACTCCTACTGCCTTTAAAATTAGGGTATTTGGGACTTTACGTTCGTATAAAATTACTTCTTGTTTACCCAATAAAATTGATTTAGTACAACTAGTTAATACCCTCAGTGTAGTTGTTTTTATTCCTCCACCAGTTCCACCAGGACTAGCACCTATAAACATAAAGGCAATCATAATAAATAAACCGGCATTGGTCATTTTAGCAATATCAATACTATTAAAGCCAGCAGTTCTAGTGGAAACAGATTGAAATAAAGCTACTAAAATCTGGTCGTAATAATCGAGAACACCAAACTTGGCAGAGTTCCTTAATTCTACTAAAGAAAAGGCGATAGTGCCCAGTATAAGTAGTACAATAGTGGTACTAGTTGCGACTTTAAAATCTAGAGAAAAAACTAATTTTTCCCGTTTTTTATTGATGCGATCGCGCAACCAAAAGAACATTTCTAAAATTACTTGATAGCCAATACCGCCAAAGATAATTAATGCGGAAATGGTAAAAATTAATAAGGTAGATGACTGGTATTTAACCAAGCTATCTGTAAATAAGCTAAAACCAGCATTATTCCAAGCACTAATACTGTGGAAAATAGCTAACCATGTTCCCTGTTGCCACCCACTATCCCGAACAAAGGTAGGTAGTAATAAAAATATACCTGTAATTTCAAAAATTAGTGTCGTGGCAATGATAGAACGAATTATGTAGCTACTACCACTCATCCCAGGTCTATCTAAAGCTTTTTGAATTGCCCTTTTTTGAGTAAGATCAAATTTTTTACCAAGAAGTAAAATCAGAAAGGTGGTTGTGGTCATATATCCCAAACCCCCAATCTGCAAGAGCAGTAAAATAAATAACTGACCCCAAAAGGAAAAATCAGTACCAGTATCAACTACTATTAGCCCAGTGACACAAACCGCCGAAGTAGAGGTGAATAAAGCCACAATTGGGTCATTCCACGTACCATCACTGGTAGCAAAAGGCATCATAAGTAGGATAGTTCCCACTGCAATCACAGTCAAAAAACCCAAGCAAATTGTGCGAGAAACAGTCATTTCAATTATCAGTTATCAGTTATCAGTTATCAGTTAGCCTCCTGGGGAGGAACTGCGCTAACACTGTGCCTCCTACGGAGGAGCTACGCTAACACTGATTTAATTAGAAGCACACATGGTAGCCTACCAGTATATTGTCCATCCTGTTTTACTTTTGTCTTAAAATTGCTTCATTTATGAGCGCGACTCTTTACCAACGAATTCAAGAATTTTACGATGCTTCCTCCGGACTGTGGGAGGAAATTTGGGGCGAACATATGCACCACGGCTACTATGGTGCGGAAGGAACCCAGAAAAAAGACCGTAGACAGGCGCAGATTGATTTAATTGAAGAAATACTCACATGGGGAAAAATAGAGCAGCTAGAGAGTGTTCTAGACGTAGGTTGTGGCATTGGTGGTAGCTCTTTATATCTGGCAGGGAAATTTCATGCTCAAGCTACAGGTATTACTCTCAGTCCGGTGCAAGCAACTAGGGCAAAGGAGCGTGCTGTGGAGTTGGGTTTAACCAGCCAAACAGAGTTTATGGTTGCCAATGCTCAAGCTATGCCTTTTGCAGACAATAGTTTTGATTTGGTTTGGTCTTTGGAAAGTGGGGAGCATATGCCGGATAAAAATCAGTTTATTCAGGAGTGCTACCGGGTATTAAAACCAGGAGGAAAGCTGATTCTGGTGACTTGGTGTCATCGTCCCACCGATGATTCTCCCCTGAGCGTAGATGAGCAAAAGCATTTGCAGGATATTTATCGGGTATATTGTTTACCTTATGTGATTTCCTTACCAGAGTATAAAGCGATCGCTCATCAAGTTGGTTTACAAAATATCCACACTGCTGATTGGTCAAAAGCTGTGGCACCTTTTTGGAATGTGGTAATTGATTCGGCACTCACTCCCAAGGCAATTTTTGGTTTATTACGTGCGGGTTGGACAACGATTGTGGGAGCATTTTCTTTGGGGTTGATGCGTCGCGGTTATGAGCGCGGTTTGATTCGGTTTGGGTTGCTTTATGGAGTTAAGTCAAGAGTTAATGGTTGTTAGTTGTTAGTTGTTGGTTGTTGGTTGTTAGTTGTTAGTTGTTAGTTGTTAGTTGTTGGTTGTTAGTTGTTAGTTGTTGGTTGTTGGTTGTTGGTTGTTAGTTGTTGGTTGACGGTTGAAGGTTGTGAGTTAGGTGGTGAAGAGTGATGGAGGAAAAGAGTGTGGAGTCAATCCAAAATCTAAAATCTAAAATCCAAAATTCGTTGTTAGTTGTTGGTTCTTGGTTGTTAGTTGTTAGTTGTTAGTTAGGTGGTGAAGAGTGATGGAGCAAAGGAGTGTGGAGTCAATCCAAAATCTAAAATCCAAAATCCAAAATTCGTTGTTAGTTGTTGGTTGTTGGTTGTTAGTTGTTAGTTGTGAGTTAGGTGGTGAAGAGTGATGGAGGAAAAGAGTGTGGAGTCAATCCAAAATCTAAAATCTAAAATCCAAAATTCGTTGTTAGTTGTTAGTTGTTAGTTGTTGGTTGACGGTTGAAGGTTGTGAGTTAGGTGGTGAAGAGTGATGGAGGAAAAGAGTGTGGAGTCAATCCAAAATCTAAAATCTAAAA
Organism: Calothrix sp. MO_192.B10; assembly: GCA_030065055.1. Taxonomy (GTDB): domain Bacteria; phylum Cyanobacteriota; class Cyanobacteriia; order Cyanobacteriales; family Nostocaceae; genus Calothrix_A. Next base: position 1,850 of record JASJDS010000266.1, on the reverse strand, counting down.
TCCAAAATTCTATGAATTGGTTTTATGCTTTTTGGAAGTTTTCTCGTCCACATACAATTATTGGTACCAGTTTCAGTGTGTGGGGCTTATATTTAATTGTTATTTCCCTATTTTCTTCCCATTCCCTACTCTCCCCTTTGGGAAGTTGGATTGCTTGTCTTTGTGGTAATGTTTATATTGTCGGCTTAAATCAACTAGAAGATATAGAAATTGATAAAATCAATAAACCCCACCTACCCCTTGCTTCCGGTGAGTTTACTCTACAAATGGGGCAGATAATTGTCGTTATTACTGGTATTTCTGCACTCCTTTTAGCTGGGATACAAGGACCATTTTTATTAGGAATGGTCGGAATTAGTTTAGCTATTGGCACGGCTTATTCTTTACCGCCAATTCGTTTAAAACGATTTCCTTTTTGGGCAGCTTTGTGTATTTTCGCTGTGCGGGGAGCAATTGTTAATTTAGGTCTATTTTTACATTTTAGTTGGGTATGGCAACAGAATCAATCCATTCCTCCTGCGGTATGGATTTTAACACTATTTATTATTATGTTTACCTTTGCGATCGCTATTTTTAAAGATATCCCAGATTTAGAGGGCGATCGCCAATATAATATCATTACTTTTACGATTAAACTCGGTCAGCAAGCTGTGTTTAATTTGGCTCGTTGGGTGATTACCATATGTTACCTAGGGATGATTGTGGTAGCTGTGTTACCTGGAATTGGGGTTAACTCAATTTTTCTGATTATTTCCCATCTACTATTGTTGGGAATTATGTGGTGGCGCAGTCAAGATGTAAACTTAGAAGATCAAAGTGCGATCGCTAATTTTTATCAATTTATTTGGAAACTATTCTTCTTAGAATATTTGCTATTTCCCCTCGCTTGTCTTTTGGATTAATAAATGATGGAAACTTTACCATTAAATTACCTTGCTGCTGCTGTGGTTGTCTTTACTCTCTCCATGTTAGTTTATTTTTCAATCAGGACTTGGAGAACTAATCATTTATTTCAAACAGGTATCAACTTTTATCAGAAAAAAGATTATCAAAATGCAGAAATAGCTTTTCGTCAGGTAATTGCCATCAATTCTACCAATGATGTAGTTCACCTTCTTTTAGGAGATACATTGATGCAGCAAAAGCAAATAGAAGCTGCAATCACTGAATATCAAGAAGTGATTAATCGCGCTCCTAAAAAAATTGATGCACATTTACGCTTGGCAAATGTTCTCTTGTTACAAGACAAACAAAAAGAAGCGATTGATATTCTGACAAAAGCTCAAGATTTTTTTCAATCAAAACGCTATGCTAATGAATTAGCAAGGCTAAAAGATATTTTGCAAAAGATACAATCATAATCCTAAACTGATAGCTAAATTCTGAAAACCACAGTATCACACATACCATATCAGCAAATGCAAACAACCTTATTACAATGGGTTGATTTAGAAGAACCGCAATGGCAGCAATTTACCTCTGATATCATGTCCGGTTAAACACTTTTAATTAAATTTAGGTTGGGTAGAACGTTCGCGTAGCGTGTCCGCAAGGACATAGTGAAACCCAACAAAAGGCTAATTGTCTTGGGTTTCGTCCATCAACCCAACCTACAAATATTAATTTTATTACAAGTAATTATCCGGACTTGATATTACTCCGCATCCAAGTAGAATGAACCCATGAATATTGTCTATCAACTATAAGGTGTTGAATTTGAGTGGGTTGACTACTCACCCCGGCTTAAAGCGCGGGGGATTCTAAGCTGATGTTGTTCCGCAGTCTAAAGACGTGCTGCACAACGTGAAACACTTTTTCAGATTGCGAAATACATCATACTTAGCGGGGTT
>JASJDS010000265.1 GCA_030065055.1 Calothrix sp. MO_192.B10 | reverse complement strand
CGTATTGTTTCTTGCACTACCTGTATCGAAACAAATGTTTTTACTTCGTTCCATAAATAAATTTAGGGGCTTGGTGACCATTTTTCTTTTTCTTTACTTTTGCCTTTTTACTTTTTACTTTTGCCTTGTTCGGTCAAGGAGGCGGAGCCTCCTGTGATCGGATTTGGTGCAAGTTGTTAGGTGAAAGGCAAATATAGCAACTACTACGGTTGCTGGATAAAATCTCAACTGCGGCCATAAACCAAAAAAAGCTCCTTTTGTTCAAAAGAGCTACAAACGTAAAATTCCCCCTAAATAGGGGGTATCAGTATCATCAGCATTTTTGTAAATTTTAGCGAGTGCGAGTGCGACGACTAGTGCTAGGAACTACTGGATTAACCCGAACATCAACTTTAACGGGTATATTCCGAGTGTTGACACCAACGCGACGACCACCATCAACATATTGATCGCTTGTACGTTTTTGTCTACAGTTTGCAGACCTACAAACTTGGCTGGAAGAACTGCGAACGGAACTACCTACACTATTTTCGCAATTGGGACCAAATTCTTGTTTCACGTTATTGGATTGCTGTGCCCGTTTCTTCTCAGTAACTGCCACTTGAACATTTGTATCAACTGCCACACATCCTGCCATTGCAGAAGGAGTGAGTGCAGGTATTAAAAAAGGAGAGATCGCAGAAATAGAAAATAAACCGAGAGATAGTAATTTGGACTTCATAGTTACTTATATCCTTGTAAATTTAATGAACTATCGTTGACAACTGCTTGTGCGTATAGAACTGTAGGAGCGATTTCTACCAGAACGATTGACGATTGTGCGTTTATAGGTTGTACCTCTGCCATTGCAACTGACATTTGGTTTGTTGTAGCGACGGAGGCGATATCTGTTGTAGCGTCGCCATCTCCAGTTTCTCAGACGACTATAAGGAGAACGGCGTAATCGTCTTCGATAATAGCGGGATCTGTATCTAGGAGATCTGGGATAAACGTATCTTCCTTGACCAGCTTTTCTAACTTTAATCGTTCCGTTCTTGATGGTAACTCTACTACGACCGTTGTTAACATCAATGTCACCGGCTTTGGCAACCCCTACAGGTAACGCTATCAGTGCAGAAAGTGCGAGCATGGAAATGATTTGTCTGGCAGGCATGGCTTTATCCTTTGTTGTTTACTAAAGAACAAATGGTTCTTTTATTTATTAGGTGGTCGATCAAAGCCCTGATAAATACTGAGTAGATGGTTTTAGTAACAACCACGGTTTCTAATGCGTTGACGTTGGTCGCTTCGTTGTCTAGCACGTTGATCGACGCGGCTATCATTAACAGCAAAACCATCTTGGTTTATGCGTTGGCGAGATAGTTGGGATTGGAACTCACCAGCACAGCGATCGCCCCGTCTTCTTTGACTCTGGGTAGCTTTTTGAGAAGCTCTTTGAGTGACTTTACCATCAATAGCAGTAGCCCGTTGATTAATTTCTTGGGTAACTCCTTGTTGACTTTGTTGAGCAAAAACCACCGTGGGAGATATAACCAAACTGGCAGTTAATAAACCGAAAGCAACATATTTTTTTACCATCTTGAATTGAGCCTCATTCAGTTGTGTGTTGTGGAGTTGGAAAGATTGGCGTTGCTTTAAAAAGATTCACAATGAAACAGGATTATATTTTCACCGACAACGCCTCAAAATCAATTAGCGGCACAAAGCTCTGGTACGTATAGTCTGAACTTGTCTGCTAATAGTACCTGCTCTTTGAGTATTAGTAGAACTATTTTCGGCAACACCACTTTGTCCAGTTGTCTGGGTACTAGCTTGTGATTGAGTTGTCTTACGAACACGGGGACAACCGTAGCGAACACCACGGCGACCTCGACCAGTCACTGACTTTTGGATTTGCCGACTTCTAGTAACAGAATTTTGAACATTAACGCTACCATCGAGCGCTGCACCACTTTGGTCGGTTAATTGGTCATTAACTTGAGTTTGTGTATCACCAGCAAATGCTGCTCCGGGAGCAACCATCAAGCTCGCTGCCAATAAACCGAAAGCTAAAGACTTCTTCAACATTTTACTCAACCTCTTTAGTGCGTATTTTGGTCTGTTGTTAAATTTAGTAACTAGGCGTTGTAAAGCAAATTCTGACAACGCCAATAGTTACAATTAACAATTAACGGCAGAACTTACTGGCATTTTGAGCCTGGTTGCTGTTGGTATTGCTGTTTTGAGCATTAATAGAACCATTTTCAGCAACACCACTTTGTCCGGTAGTTTGGGTGCTACCTTGTGCTTGGTTAATGCGTCCAGGACGACAACCACGACGGTAGTAGCGACCAAAGCGACCAGAGCGACGACCATAGCTGGTGGCATTTTGCTTTTGGCGGTTGTTGGAGCGAGAATTTTGTACATTTATGCTACCATCAAGTGCTGCACCACTTTGGTCGGTGAGTTGGTCATTAACTTGAGTTTGAGACTGAGCAAATGCTGCACCGGGAGCTACCATTAAGCTTGCTGCTAATAAACCGAAAGCTAAGGATTTCTTCAACATGAGATTTTGACCTTGTTAGTGTTTGTGTGTTGTGTTGTTGTGTGTATGTTTAATATCAATAGGAGGGGGCGTTGTTTCGGAAAAAACTGAAGTGAGAAGAAATCTTTTTCCATGAACAACGCCAATTAACAATTAACGGCAGAACTTACTGGCATTTTGAGCCTGGCCGCTGTTGGTATTGCTGTTTTGAGCATTAATAGAACCATTTTCAGCAACACCACTTTGTCCAGTAGTTTGGGTGCTGGCTTGTGCCTGGTTAATGCTGCCAGGACGGCAACCACGACGGTAGTAGCGACCAAAGCGACCAGAGCGACGACCATAGCTAGCGGCATTTTGCTTTTGCCGGTTGTTGGAGCGAGAATTTTGCACATTTATGCTACCATCAAGTGCTGCACCACTTTGGTCGGTGAGTTGGTCGTTAACTTGAGTTTGAGACTGAGCAAATGCTGCACCGGGAGCTACCATCAAACTTGCTGCTAATAAACCGAAAGCTAAGGATTTCTTTAACATTTTTCAGACCTTGTTAGTGTGTGTGTTGTGTTTTTGTGTGTATGTTTAATATCAATAGGAGGGGGCGTTGTTTCGGAAAAAACTGAAGTGAAAAGAAATCTTTTTCCATGAACAACGCCAATTACAATTAACAATTAGCAGGACTTAAAGGCTCTTTGACGCTGGTTGCTGTTGGTATTGCTGTTTTGAGCATTAATAGAACCATTTTCAGCAACACCACTTTGTCCGGTAGTTTGGGTGCTAGCTTGTGCCTGGTTAATGCTGCCAGGACGGCAACCACGACGGTAGTAACGACCAAAGCGACCAGAGCGACGACCATAGCTGGCGGCATTTTGCTTTTGCCGGTTGTTGGAGCGAGAATTTTGTACATTTATGCTGCCATCAAGTGCTGCACCACTTTGGTCGGTGAGTTGGTCATTAACTTGAGTTTGAGACTGAGCAAATGCTGCACCGGGAGCTACCATCAAACTTGCTGCTAATAAACCGAAAGCTAAGGATTTCTTAAACATGAGATTTTGACCTCGTTAGTGTGTGTGTTGTTGTGTGTTTTATCCTTCACTGCCTTCAGTAGGTATTTAGTTCGTCCTTGAGGAGTTCATCGGATATTGTGTTTGTTTTGTTAATGAGAGCTACAAAATCGTTTCGTATCATTCCGGATGTATCTGAAATTTTTTTGAAAAAATGTTGCTTACCCCTTACGGACTTTCCAGTTAACTTCCCCCTAAATATATAGAGGCATTGCCACCTAATATGTTCCACCAAAATTCTTAGGGGTGTCATTCAATTTTGGATTTTGGATTTTAGATTTTGAGGACAGTGTGGTCTTGGGGAGCCCGCAGCGGTCTTGTGGAGCCAGTCCGGTCTTGGGGTCTCCCCAAATGGAGGAACTGGCGTAGTTTCCCACTAAGAGTGCAAATGGCGTGGTTTCCCCCATGAACAACTGTCCGGGATTGACGAGGGAACCCGCGACGACGACAGTCACTCTGGGTAGCGCGAGTCAAGGACAGAAAGAAAATTATTGGGCACTAGTTTTTTTTGGTGCTAGGATCTACGGCTATAAGTCAAGTAAACGTGCTATAGCTGTGAAAAGGAAGGCAAAACCAAGGATCGCGTATCTGCGAGAGAAGGCTGGACTAACCCAATTGGAGTTGTCCCGTCTTGTAGGGGTGACTGAGAGTACTATCCAAAACTGGGAAAGTGGTAGGACTGGCACAGATCATATAGATAGAATTGTTAGATTTTGCCAAGCTTTAAATTGTCGTGTGGAAGAGCTGATTGAGTATGTGGGTGAATCAAGGGAAGAACCCACTACAGCAAAACCTAATTCCTTAAGTGATATCCATAATCTGTTAGGCACTGATGAAACTGCTTCCTCTAGCACTGATAGGAAAGAAGTACTAGGAGAGCAAAATACTCAAAGTCAGTCCAACATATCTTGAAGGATAAAGTGTTAATCAAATATTAGTGGGAATTCTCTGCTGATCCCTTTTTCAATAGTTAAACTCGATCGCTAGATTGTTGCCATAGGCTATCCACAGTCACAAATTCATAGCCTCGTTGGAGTAACTGGGGAACAAGAAGTTCGGTGGTAGCGGCAACATCCTCACCGCCGCAGTCTCCATCATGTAGGACGATAATTGACCCATGTTCTACCAATTCGAGAATTCGTTGCACTACAGTATTAATTCCCGGTCTTACCCAATCTTCTGGTACAACGCTCCACATTACCGGCCTATAATCCCATTGCTGAAACAATTTTAAAGTTTGAGGTGTAAATAAACCATTGGGAGGTCGGACATCACGCACCCTTTCAGGCGGCAGATGGCAAGCATTATAGATAGCAGCTTGGGTTGCTTCTAGGCTGTGTTGAAGTTCCTTGGGAGACAATAGAGGAAAATTATGGTGGTAATAACCATGTAAACCAAGCCAATGCCCGCGATCGCAAATTTGTTTAACAATTATAGGCGATCGCTCCACACAAACACCCAAACAAAAAAAGTTAGCTGTAATCTGATATTCATCCAAGACCTCTAGAAGTTGAGGAGTATATTGGGGATGGGGTCCATCATCAAAAGAAAGAGCAATGGTTGGAAAATGGGAGGCACCACCCCATAAACAATTGGGAAAAGTGGGCCGAAGAATTTTATAAACAATCGGGAATAAAGGATAAAACTGCATTTTTAAGAATTATGAATTGTTAAGTGGAAGTTCTACGTTCTCTTCACAAAATACTCTTTATCTGTAACAAATTCTGAAACAGCCATATCATTTCTATAGTTAGCAGTTTAGATTAGATGCATCTCCTCAGGATAAACCGTTAATCAACTGGCAATGCTGTTTCAGGATATACGCGACTATCAAATATTATTCCTCTCCTTATTCCTTTTTCTCGGTATTGGAACTAGGGATTGGACAATTAAACCTGAATTAATCCTAGTAACAATTATCACTAGTCTTGTCACACAATGGGTGTTATTAAACATCCAAATCAGGGTAATTGGGAATTGGGAAAATCAAACAAAGGGGGTGTCCTTGCCTATTCGCAGTCCCTTAATTACCTCCCTGGGACTGTGTTTACTACTAAGGGCCGATAATTGGACAACTATGGCTTTAGCGGCTGTTTGCGCGATCGCTAGTAAGTTTGTCTTTAAAGTAGGTGATAAACATTTCTTTAATCCTGCCAACTTCGGTATTATTACTGTCCTGTTACTGACCCCAGATGCATGGGTTTCTCCGGGACAGTGGGGTGAAGAATGGTGGTATGGAATGCTATTTGTGGGTACTGGTGGCATGATTCTCAAGCGGGTGGGACGTTGGGATACCACAGCAGCTTTTTTGGGGAGTTATGCCGTTTTGGAAGCCATGCGTAATTTTTGGTTGGGTTGGACTTGGGATGTCTACTGGCATCGGTTAATGAGTGGTTCATTACTATTATTTGCCTTGTTTATGGTGACAGACCCCCGTTCCATACCCAATGCCAGAATTGGACGTTTGATTTGGGCTGTATGCATCGCCATTTTCACCTATATCCTGCGGAATGAATTTTATCTTTCCACCGCCGTTTTCTGGGCATTGTTCGCCCTAGCACCCTTGACTGTGCTATTTGATACCTTTTGGCAAGGGAAGCGGTTTGTTTGGCAAGAGGCGAGGAGTGGAGGAGTGGAGGAGTGAAGGAGGGAAGGAGTGAGGGAGTGAAGGAGGGAAGGAGTGAGGGAGTGAAGGAGTGAAGGAGTGAAGGAGGGAAGGAGTGAGGGAGTGAAGGAGTAGGGGCGGGGTTTCCCCGCCCGGAGTGAGGGAGTAGGGGCGCAAGGCTTGCGTCCTGGAGGTAAGGAGTAGGGGCGCAATGCTTGCGCCCTGGAGGGAAGGAGTGAAGGGGAAATTACCAATCTAAAATCCAAAATCCAAAATCTAAAATCTAAAATTCAAATAATCCAAAAATGAAACATTTACGATATTTAATTTCGCTCATATTTACCTTTGTATTAATTCTGTGTTTTACGCCTCCGGCTTTGGCTTTCTGTGGGTTTTATGTCGCTAAGGCTGATAGTAAACTTTATAACAAAGCTTCCCAGGTTGCGATCGCACGAAATGGCGATCGCACTATCCTCACTATGGCGAATGACTATCAAGGTGATGTCAAAGATTTTGCTTTAGTTGTCCCTGTTCCTACGGTATTGCAAAAGGGGCAAGTAAGAGTTGGCGATCCGAAAATTATGGAACGGTTGGATGCCTTTAGTGCCCCCAGATTAGTAGAATATTTTGACTCTAACCCCTGTGCCCGTAATCGTTTTAACGATATGATCGAGCAATCAGGTGCACCCGCACCAGCAGCGAGAAAAGCTGGAGCAAGTAGGGTTGACAGCAGTTTGGGTGTAACTGTGGAAGCTCGGTTTAATGTGGGAGAATATAACATATTAATTTTAAGTGCCAAGGAATCAACAGGGTTAGAAAAATGGTTAATTGGCAATGGGTATAAAATTCCTAGGGGTGCGAGAAGATTACTTAGACCCTACATTCGCCAAAAAATGAAATTCTTTGTTGCCAAGGTGAATTTGGAAAAATTTCAGGGTAATGGCTATCAGTTTTTACGCCCATTACAAATAGCCTATGAATCGCCCAAGTTTATGTTACCTATTCGTTTGGGCATGATTAATTCCAACAGTCCCCAAGATTTGATAGTTTACATCCTTTCTCCCAAAGGACAGGCACAAGTCACCAACTATCGCACAGTACAAATTCCTTCTAATCAAGATATTCCTGTATTCGTCAAAGGGGAATTTAGCAACTTTTACAAGTCCATGTTCCAAACTGCATATACCAAAGAAGATAGGAAGGTGGCATTTTTAGAATATGCCTGGGATATGAGTAGTTGCGATCCTTGCTCTGCAAATCCCCTCAATCGTCAGGAAATGAAGAAAGCCGGGGTATTTTGGTTAGACGATGCTCCTAATCCTGGAATCACACCCCGTCGCCGTCCAATTCGTCCTCCATTTCCTCCTCGTCCTAACAATAGCGTCTTTCTCACCCGCCTACATGTGCGTTATACCCGCGACAAGTTCCCCGAAGACTTAATGTTCCAAGAAACATCCAACCGTCAATTCTTCCAGGGGCGCTATGTTTTACGCCATCCTTATACAGGAGAAACTAATTGTCGGGCTGGTAGAAAATACAAACAGTTTTTATCCAGACGATTTGAGAAAGAAGCACAAACCCTGGCTAAACTTACCACTTGGAATATTCAGGACATTCGTAAAAAAATGAAGTTGGGGGGTCAACAAACTACACCTTGGTGGCAAAATTTCTTTAAGTGGTTGAAATTCTACTAGGGGAATACCAACAAATAATATTGAATCAAAACCTGTAGGGGCGGGGTTTCCCCGCCCTACGCTGATTCATATCTTGCACAAATTGCAATTACCGCCTAGGAATGAAATTCCCAGGCTCAAAGACAAAGTCTGATAAATCAGACTGGGTAAAGTTTGCAGTGCGTTGAAACGCACTTGGTGTATGAGCCTTGAAATTTATTTGCTAGGTGGGAATGTGGGCTAAACCAGATTAAGAAAGGAGATTTCCATAATCAAAAATACCACGGGAACCTCTCCCTGTGCACAAGCTAGGGCAAATTCATTGTAGGGGCGGGGTTTCCCCGCCCTACGCTGATTCATATCTTGCACAAATTGCAATTACCGCCTAGGAATAAATTCCCAGGCTCAAAGACAAAGTCTGATAAATCAGACTGGGTAAAGCTTGCAGTTCGTTTCAACGTACTTCGTTTATTAGCCTTGAAATTTATTTCCGGTGAGAATGTGGGCTAAACGAGGTGTAACTATTAGACTTTTTTCTAACTATACCTTGTCAAACCTAGCCAAGTATTTTATCTTGTAAATATACAGATTTGGAGAGGTTGTTGGACAAGGTATATGTTACGCCCAAGGAAGCGGCTAAATT
>JASJDS010000264.1 GCA_030065055.1 Calothrix sp. MO_192.B10 | reverse complement strand
AATTCCCGGCAAGATTTTCTACATAAACTGAGTTACAAGTTAGTCAGCGATAGCCAAGCTGTCATAGTAGAGAATCTTCATGTCAAGGGCATGGTACGTAATCACCCTAACGGGTTCGCCACTTCCTACAACGGGGGGAACCCCCGCAACGGAGTGGCTCACAGTTTGGCAAAAGCAATATCTGATTGTGGATGGGGAATGTTTACTAATTTTCTAGCCTATAAGCTCGAGCGCAAAGGCGGAAAGTTGGTTGAAATAGATAGATGGTTCCCTAGTTCCAAGCTTTGCTCTAATTGTTTCTATCAAGTGGGTGAGATGCCATTAGATGTGAGGGAGTGGATTTGTCCTCACTGCGGTACTGCTCATGATAGAGATGGGAACGCAGCGATAAATATTAGAGCAGAGGGAATGAGAATGCTAAAGACGGATGGTTCAGCCGTCTCTGCTGTAGGAGGGGAGGTAAGACCAAAGCTGGGACGAAAGTCTAAGCTTTGGCACTCCCCTATGAGTACAGAAGCCCCATCCGCCGGGAGCGGTGGGGTAGTTCACACCTATACACATAATTAGTACGAATCCCCAAAATAATTGGTAGCAACAAAATAATAGGGCAGGATGGGGTATTTATCTCGTCACAGTCCTTGGTTTCTGTGAATGGAGGCTATGGTGTATATATCCTTTCGGGGAAAGTCAACTCCAAAGCTAACAGGGAATGGGTATTTTGAGCTTGCTAGTTTGTACATCTCCTGAATAATCTGTTTGGGTGCTGTGAACGAACATTTCCAAACATTATCGTTCACTACTAGCAGCTTGTGAATAATGTTCGGAGATGGATTGACGTATTTCCTCAAGAGTTAGGATTCCCAAACGAATTTTGATTTGGGGACCAGAACGAGCTAGACGCAGTACAATGCCATCACTGACAGGTGTCTGTTGAATCTGTTTCCCATTCAGGAAGGTTCCATTGGCACCCAAACTGACAATTTCCCAACTATTATTTACTCTTCGCAACTCAACGTGACGACGGGAAACAACGGCACTGTATAAAACAACATCGTTATCCGTCGAACGTCCAATGCGAATAATTGGTTCGTCCTCAAAGGTCCAACTCTGAGGAGGCAAAGATTGTAGAGGGTTCAGGAGAATTAGTGTAATCACGCGTTAGATTCTGTTCAAATTTGCACGCTTATCCGAATTTAAGAGAATTGAAACAAAAATGTGACCAAATCTCCTTTTCCTAGACTGATGCGATCGCCTGGTCGCAGTTTGTGCCTATTTCCAGGTAATAGTGGCAAATTATTAATATATGTACCATTAGAACTACCCACATCTTCAATGTAGTAGGAATCTCCCTCCACTCGAATATCTGCATGAATTCGAGAGACGATTTCAGAATTGGGAAATCCGGAAACATCTACATCTGGAGGAATTCTATCATTGGGTTTGCCAATATGAATCACGGATAAGTTTTGTGGCAACTCAATTTGCTGTTCACTTTGGACATGAGCCAAGATTGCTGTTACCTGCTGTAACTGGGTTTTTGCTAATGTTACAGGTGCTTCTGGCTCTGGCTCTGGTACGGGTGCCGGTGCTTCTGCCACTGGCTCTGGTGCTGGTGCTTCTGCTTCTGGCTCTGGCTCTGGTATGGGTGCCGGTGCTTCTGCCACTGGTTCTGGTGCCGGTGCTTCTGCTTCTGGCTCTGGTGCAGGGGCTGGTGCCGGTGCTTCTGCCACTGGCTCTGGTGCCGGTGCTTCTGCCACTGGCTCTGGTGCAGGGGCTTCTGCCACTGGCTCTGGTGCAGGGGCTGGTGCAGGGGCTTCTGCCACTGGCTCTGGTGCAGGGGCTGGTGCTGGTGCTTCTGCCACTGGCTCTGGTGCAGGGGCTGGTGCCGGTGCTTCTGCCACTGGTTCTGGTGCTGGTGCCGGTGCAGGGGCTTCTGGCACTGGTTCTGGCGCAGGGGCTGGCGGACTACTTTCCGTCGCACTTGCCTCTGGATTAACTGCAACAACAGTTGGTGGTGCAGGTGGTGCTTCTGGAGCCACAGGAGTCGATGGTGCTGTAACCACTAATGGTTGTGCTTGTACTAATGGATCGGGAGTAGTTAGAGGTGGTACTTCCATAGGAATATCAGGGGCTACTGTAGCAGCTGTATTTTGACTTCCAGCACGCAGGTTAAAGCCACATTGTCCGCAAAAAGCAGCATCTGCCTGCACAGTTGCCCCACAACTGGGACAATTAGTGGTGGATGGTAAGGGTGTGTAACACGCTTCACATTGGACAGCGCCATCTGGGTTAGGGTGATTACAATTTGGACAGACGATCATGGAGTTAAGCCTTTGTTCAAGATCATCGTAAACATAGTGCTGACAAGCAGAGGCGCAGCTCTAGCTTTAAATTTTAACAATTAATACTGATTTGGCATCTAGGGTTTTAGCTCTGAACCTGCTGCCGCATCTAGTAACCACCAAAGTTCACCTTGGGGTTGTATTAAGCGAGATGGATATTGGGAGTTATCCGCTTCCGGTGCAAAGACTTGAGCTAAGGCTGGTCTTTTGTTTGCACCCCCTACGACAAACATAACGCAGCGAGCAGCATTAATAAATGGGTATGTGAAGGTTAGACGTTGATTTCCATCCTTATTACCCACAGTAATTAAGCGATCGCGTACCTTTAATGCTTCCGTGTGTGGAAACAATGATGCGGTATGGGCATCATCACCCATCCCCAATAACACTACATCTAAAGCAGGAAAATGTCCTGGTGAGGTGTGAAAAAAAGCGTGCAGATGCTGTTCGTACTTAGCAGCTGCTGATGCAGGGTCGGCATCATTTGTGGGCATGGGGTGGATATTTGCTGCTGGGATATCAACCTTATTTAACCATGCATTTCGCGCCATCAATTCATTGCTATCTGGATGATTTGGTGGCACATAGCGCTCATCCCCCCAAAACACATGAATTTTATCCCAGGGTAGTTTTTGTTGAGCGATCGCTTCATACAACGGTTTGGGCGTACTACCACCAGATAAGGCAATGGTAAATTGACCCCGTTGTTGAATGGCTGTTTCCATTCTAGATAATATCAGATCCAATGCCCTTGCTACTAGTGCCCCTTTATCGGCTAGAACTTCTATTTTTTTGCTCATCATTCATCCATCATATTGCCGGCTTCCAGCAATACAATAGCGAAATTCTGCAAATCTTCCTTTTTCCCTTCTAAAACTTTTAATATCATCCACAGTTATTCCATAACTTCCAGATAATTCACCAAAGTGTACCCAGAATGCTGTAGCACACTCCACTGGAAGACAAAGTTGATTATTGAGAAGTCACAAGGGGATTCAAACCCCTCCTAACTTGAAAATAGGGAGTGAAGGAGTGAAGGAGTGAGGGAGTGAGGGAGGTATTTTCATATTTGTTTGTGTACAAACGTTCATGTAGACGCGCGAAGCGCGGCTTCTCGCAGAGTGGGGCTAACTTGAAAATAGGGAGTTTGGAGTTCGGAGTTCGGAGTTCAGGAGTAGGGGCGGGGTTTCCCCGCCCAGAGTTAGGGAATTATTTTCATCTGCAGGTTGTGTACCAAAGTTCATGAGGGACTAGCTAGAAAATAGTTAATCAGCGCTCTTGTAGGGGCGCATTGCGTGCGCCCTTGAGGAGTTAGTCACAAAGCATTTTCATGGCTTGGTTGTGTACCCAAGTTCATGAGGGACTAGCTAGAAAATAGTTAATCAGCGCTCTTGTAGGGGTGCTGCGGCTTGCGCCCAAGCTCATGATTTGTATCACCAATAAAGTGAAACGGTATAAGAAACTCGAAAATATATCCATGTTGCTTGTCAGGGAATTTGGTTACCCTCGAAGAGTTATTTTGAATATTGGCACTACCTTTGTTTGTAATCAAAATGTACAATTCCTCCAGCAATAGCCAATCCTATCCCAGACCGACATGGAATGAATATTTTCTCATGTTGGCGAAATTGGCAGCTACGCGCTCAACATGTCTAGCCTTTCCAGTGGGGGCTGTAATTGTTAAAAACAAACAAATCCTGGCTACGGGTTATAATGGCTCCCCATCTGGTTCCGCCCATTGTACTGCCCAGGGTTACTGCTATCCAGACCTCAGTAGTTGTGATGCCAGTAAAACCCTACCTTCACGAGCCGTACACGCCGAAGCAAATGCGATCGCTCAAGCTGCCAAACATGGTATTTCCACGGATGGAGCTAGCATTTATGTAACATTAGAACCATGTTTATCCTGCCTCAAATTAATCATTTCCGCAGGAATTCACGAAATATTTTACGAAACGTCTTTCAATCAAGGGGATAAAGCCCGCGTCAGAGATTCATTTATCCAGGAAGGTTTAGTTCAGCTACACAAAATAGATTTATCCCCAGAAACAGCCTCCAGAGCATCCCAATTTCTCCTTAACCCCACATCTTTTGTCAAGGAAATTAGTACACCCCCTCAGGAATTGATTGATTCTTAATTGTTTGGATGAAAATATCTAAACTTCTTGCGAACGATGGGTATGACGAAATTCCGTGACTTGATTCGCTAAATCGAGAATTGACTTCGGCATTTCCGGTCCAGTAAAAATAATATCTATATGTCTCGGAACTTTCCCCATAAAATCCAATACTTCTGTCTCGGGAATCAGACCAAAGTTAATAGCCAAACTTAACTCATCTAAGACAACGAGAGAATACTTACCACTCAGTACAACTTTTTGTGTATGCTGCCACAAAGTTTGTAAGGAATAGGCTTCCGCCTCGTCAAGATGGGGTGTATCAATACAGCGAGGTAAATCGCAGCGAATCCAATCCATATTTTGTCCTAGTTGGATGGGATTTTCATTTCCTTGGTTAATACCACCTTTGAGAAACTGGACAATTAAAACAGGTGTACCTTGACCAGCAATTCTCAGTGCTTGAGCCATAACTCCTGTCAAAAATTTACGGTGATGGCTAGTAAAAACTTGTACTATCCCTGTTATGGCTGATGATAATTTATGGGTCGTATTTATACTTGGGGTTTCTAATTGAGCAACCATAGGTAAATGTCTAAAAAAATACAATACTTTTGTTTTTTTGTCCAGAAATTTATCAGTTTTTTGCCAATAAAATTCCATAGCTTGTTCTTGCTGCATTCCTAGTCAAGCATTAGGCTTACAATTCAGTCAACAGTGATCGGATTGGTGATTTTTGCTGCTGACAAGAAACCCAGTATAAAAATTAAAACATCAAAATCTACGTTGAGTGGATGTTAGATTGCATATTCCAGTGGGAACAACAAATCTAGAGAGTGATTAATTTGACCATTAATTTCTTAATGGTACACTAGCGCAGTAGTGCGTCAGCACTCCTCAGATTTATCTGTGGGGTCAATTCTTTAATCCAAAATCCAAAATTGTTTGACGGTGTGAGGAGATAATTGTTGTGAGATTAGTTATCCTGGGAGGTTCTGGGGCTGGTAAAAGTACTCAAGCACAAAGAATTGGCGAACACTTTCACATTCCACTCATTTCTACTGGAGCCATCCTACGGGAAGAGATTGCTAGTCACTCTGAGTTGGGCTGCAATATTCAGTCATATTTGCAAACGGGTGATTTAGCTCCTGATGAAATTATGATTGAATGTATTCGCCAAAGATTGATACAGCCTAATGTCAAGGATGGTTGGGTACTGGAGGGGTATCCCCGTACAGCTTTTCAAGCAGAAGAATTAGATTTTTTATTGGATGATTGCCAACAAAAACTAGATTGGGCAATTTATTTACAAGTACCAGAGGCAGTTATGGTAAATCGTTCATTGGGTCGTTCCCTAGAAGATGATCGACTAGAAATTGTCCAGCGTCGCATAGAGTTATTTTATGATCGCACTATCCCCATTCTCGAATATTATGATCGTCGCCGTCGTCTCTTAACTATTAACGGAGATCGAACTCCAGAAGCTGTACTGCAACAGATTATTAATTTCCTCTGTGTTTCTAGGGACGTAAAATAATTCTAAATTCTAAATTCTAAATTCTAAATTCGTTCATTCCCCTTGATGGTTCTTGAGGATAGTGTAATATATCGCGATCGCCTGCTGATCTCTGCATTTTGCGAATCATAGGGAAAAACTAGCACATTCATGTATTTTTAGTTACTATTGCTATCAGTGATTATACATTTAAGCGATCGCCAATCACACCCTATTATGTGAAGTTGTCTAGCAAGGGGTATCAAACTGATTCTCCAATTAGTCCAGTTTTGATTACCATTGCAGAAAAATCATATTCATATCAAATTGATGAAACAGTTATGTTCAATGCCACAGAAATTTTAATTAATTCTTTTGTCGAGCTGATTAGGGAAGGATACCGCCGCACTTACGGCTGCTTCAAACATGATTACCAAGATATTATTGCTTGGGCTGGTAACATGGCATTGGAAAATATTGCCAACAGCGATGCTTTGTACCATAACGTAGAACACTCTATTTTAGTCACCCTGGTAGGGCAAGAAATTTTACGCGGTAAGCACATTAGGGAAGGAGGAGTATCCTGTGAAGACTGGCTACATTTTATAATTTCCCTGTTATGCCATGACATTGGCTATGTTAAAGGGGTGTGCCGAGAAGATAAAGAACAAGAATCTTTATATGCCACAGGTCAGGATGGAACTATGATATCCCTACCCCCTGGAGCTTCTGATGCCAGCCTTACCCCTTATCACGTCGATCGCGCTAAACTTTTCATTGAGGAACGGTTTGGTGGTCATAATTTGATCGACTCAGAGGCGATCAAAATCAACATTGAATTAACCCGTTTTCCCGTTCCTAATGCAGATGATCATCAAGGAACCAACAGCTATGCAGCTTTGGTAAGGGCTGCGGATTTAATCGGTCAATTAAGTGACCCACGTTACCTAAAGAAAATCACTTCTTTGTTTTATGAGTTTGAAGAAACGGGGATGAATAAGGTGTTGAATTACAAGAATCCTGGGGATTTGAGAAATAATTATGCCAAATTTTATTGGAATGGTGTTTATCCTTACATCCAAGATGCACTACACTATTTATCTCTGACACAACAAGGAAAACAGATTATTGCCAATCTCTATTCCAATGTGTTTGTGGTAGAACATGAGAAAAAACTGGAACAACAACGCAGTTTGGTTGAACAGGTTCAATCTTAGTTGTTAGTTCTGGATAGATTAAGTTCAGGACTTACGCACGGACAACGTAAACACAGTCATTGCGACGTAAGGAAGCAATCTCAAACAACTGATTTATCGTAACGAGTGCGTAAGTCCTAAAGTTGTTAAACACGGGGTGATTTATGAATTGGTGGCAGAAACTAAAGAAAAATCCATTGGCGAAGTTTGGCACAATTGTGCTGGTAGTATTTTATTTGTCAGTAATAGCAGCTGATTTTATTGCTCCCTACAGTCCCTATGTACAACAGGCTAATGGCTCATTACTGCCACCAACTAAGATTCACTGGGTATCTAAATCTGGGCAATTTACCGCACCCTTCGTTTACCCTACTATTCAGGGAGATACGGATTTAGAAACGGGTAAGCGTCTGATTGAAGTAGATGACACCAAACCTTCACCCTTAAGATTATTTGTTGCAGATGAGAATTCTAACTGGCATTTATTTGGCACTACTGGCGAAGCTAAATTTAATCTTTTAGGTACTGATGATCAAGGAAGAGATCAATTTAGTCGCTTAGTTCATGGGGGACGCATTAGTTTATTTATTGGCATTGTGGGGGTTGCTCTTACTTTCCCCTTGGGAATGCTAATTGGGGGGATTTCTGGTTATATAGGCGGTTGGACGGATAGTATTATTATGCGTCTGGCGGAAGTATTAATGACCTTCCCCAGTATTTATCTGTTGGTGACTTTAGGTGCGGTTTTACCACCAGGGTTAAGCAGTACCCAACGCTTTTTATTAATTGTGGCGATTACTTCTTTGATTCGATGGGCTGGTTTAGCCAGGGTAATTCGCGGACAGGTATTATCAATTAAGGAAAGAGAATTTGTACAAGCAGCACGGGCAATGGGGGGTAAGCCAATCTACATTATTATCCGCCATGTTTTGCCTCAAACTGCTACCTACATTATTATTTCGGCAACCCTAGCCGTTCCTAGTTTTATTGGTGCGGAAGCGGTATTGAGTTTGATTGGATTGGGAATTCAGCAACCAGATCCTTCGTGGGGTAATATGTTGTCCTTGGCAACCAATGCTTCAATTTTGGTGTTACAGCCTTGGTTAATTTGGCCTCCAGCAGTGTTGATTATTTTAACGGTGCTGGCCTTTAATTTACTGGGGGATGGTTTAAGAGATGCCCTCGATCCCAGGAGCTTGCAACGGTAATGAGCATCTAAACCTCATCCATCTTGAGAACTGGAGTTTTCCGTTCAAAGGGAATACCAAAAAATCAATTATCCTTACGGGGCACGGCACCTACAATATTCTTCTATAGGTTGTAAGCTGACTGATGCCGTGCCCACCTCAACCGATTGAATATTCGTAAGCAAAAACTATGGGTTTCAAA
>JASJDS010000263.1 GCA_030065055.1 Calothrix sp. MO_192.B10 | reverse complement strand
GTATGATGTATTTCGCAATCTGAAAAAGTGTTTCACGTTGTGCAGCACGTCTTTAGACTGCGGAACAACATCAGCTTAGAATCCCCCGCGCTTTAAGCCGGGGTGAGTAGTCAAGGGCGATAATTCTTAGGAACTTGCCTATTTTTGTCAAAAATTACCTCAGTAAGTGATAGTGGTTTACTTCAGTCCCGGCAATTTCCAATCACGCACAACCTTGGTAATTGCATCGCGGGTAGCCTCTGCTCCAAAGCCCCAAGCTAACAAGCTAAAATAATCACTCCAGCTATTAGCACCAAACATAGGTTGAGTAGCATAAAGTTTTCCAAATCCTGCTCCTGCCAAAAGCCCTACTGCGATCGCATAACTCAACCAATTAAACCAATATATATTCCGAGCTGCTTGTTTTGGACTTGGTTGTGCAGAGATGACTTCAGGAACTGGTTTGGGAAGCTTGGGTGGTGTAGTATAATTAGCGTCCCTAGCTGTAATTTGAGTACCTGGAGTTTCAGCAGGTGTTTGTTGTTTAATTTCTTGGTCTAGTTCGTCAATTGCATTGTTAACCTTTTTCTGCCAGTCCTGGACAGCTTTTTGATCCCTGGGAGAAAGCTCATCTAGGTCATTCTGCAAGCCTTGTGATATGCGTCTGAGGGACTCATCCTTGTTGGGTACTAATTGAGTCAACTCATTTCTCAAGATATCGAACTGTTCGAGTTTAGTTTCACCTCGTTTGTAACAAGAGATTTGTTGTCGTAAATGATCTAAATCTTCGCGGAACTTTTGAGTGGCTTCTTTATCTGCTGCTTGTCTTTGTACGTTTTCCAATTGGCTAAGTATTGCTTGCACGTAAGGTGCATCATTATTATTCAGGTCTTTAAGGCTATCAAATAACTCAGATAAATAGTTGCCCAGGGTTACCCAATTTTCCCTTTCTTTTCGCCATTTATCCCAAATTGCTTGTGCTTGGTTGACTGCTTGTCGTGCTTCATCCCAACGTTTGGCAGTTACAGTGGTTTCTACATCTACTAAATATCCGGCAATTTTTCCTTGGAATGATGGTGCTAATTCGGAGTCACCTTGCATTTGAGTGCGGATGCGACCAACTTGTACTACAATTTCGTCGCGGTGCATACCATCGTTGCGATAGGCTGAAACTCCAATCCCCAGGCCAACACCCAGTAAAAGCGCGAGTAGAGGAAAAAGCCAATGGTCTTTCAGTCTGACTATGACTGGAACAGATAACTCACCATCGTCATAAACTACAAGCATTTTACCGCTATACTCTCCACTGGGAATTTTGTCAAAGTCAAACTCTACAGGGACAGTTAGAGGTTGTTCGAGTTGTACTGATTTGCTAGGTAAGGTAATATGGATGGCGTTACTGGGAACAACAGCAGATGAATCTCCACGATTTAAATCCAGGGTGATGAGCTGTAAATTAGCGATCGCTTCATTTGTCTGGATCAGTAAGTTGCGTTTAACAGGTGGGCATTTGAAAAAGGCTGGGCATTGCGTTCCCACTACTGTCAAGTTGGAGGGGTTTAAAGTAACTTTGGGTTCAGCTTGGATTGGTGGTGTTGCTAATAATAAACCCAGAGTAAGCATGAATAAGCTAATCATAGTTTTTTGACTACGCTTCATGCCAACTCTCCTGAATTTTTTGATTTTCCAATACTTTGTAACTTCGATGATGGTATAGCCAAATTGGTTATTTGGGATAAAAAATTAATGATTTTTTCGAGTTTTATCTGCTACCCATAACTATCCTGGGTGATTCCTATAATCCGCTAATATAATGTCCCCTAATCCTTCAGTGTAAGCCGTTGGTTCTTGAATAATGCCACCATTTTCCACACTCCAACCCTTGAGACTATCTAATACATAAGTCTTAATATCATCCACGGTTACAAAACCCTTGCTACCCCTATCTGCTTTACCGTTGAGTGCTTCTAGCAGATAGTAAGTAAACACCCCAAACTTTTTATCTTGTGACTCTCGCGCTTTTTGCTGGGCTGTGCTGGCAGCAATTAAGGCAAAACCCTCAGCTAACTCATAAGCATTATGAATAAACTGCGGATCGTCAATGCCTCTTCCTGTTTCTACTCCCATGTGGCAAGCGTCCAGGGTCAGCACCAAACGCCTTGCTTTACTGGAACGCATATGTCCCTTTACTTGCTCTAAGGTCAAACCAGTTTTTTCCCAAGTTGGTAAGCGAGTATTATTAAGTATTAGTACTGGAGTTCCATTGAAAATATTACCATGACAAGCAAAATGCACTAATAATAGATCATCTGGTTCGACCATTTGGCAAAGTTGAATTAACTCTGCCTCTACATTGTCGCGGGTAGGGAAACGGTTGTGACCATATCTAAGGGTGTCGTGTAAGCAAACAACTCTGTAGTTTAGTGCTTTGAGTCTCTCTTCTAATGCCAGCACATCATCTACGCAGAAATTTAAGCGGCTAAAGTTAGGGTCGTTGTAGCTGTTAACACCTACCAAAAATGCCCAGCGATTTTTTATAGGGCGAAGTTCTGGTACTTGGTTATTTGTTTGTGATGTATTACCTCGAATATTAATTGCTTGATTGGTGGTTGAGTTGTTTCCCAGAACATCTTCGAGTTCCAAAGCTAAATCTACCAATTGCTGATGGCGTTCATCTCCTTCTGGTATCCGCTCTCCTAACAGATGCACAAGTAAGACAAGGGCATTTTCCTTGGTGTCGCTACGACGTTTGTCAACTAAGTATCCAATTACAGCATCCACCCTACTAGGAATACTATTAGCTTGGGGGAAACTAAAACGCCAAGGCTTAAGTGGTGTATGGGGAAATACAACAGCCTTGAGTGTATCATCGCTAGCAAATTGTTCGCATTCTAACAGAACATCACGCAATCGATTAAGTAGTTTGGGGGGGATACCAGCCATATCTCCGTCTAAATGCCTAACAAGTACATTAAACTATACATGGAAAATCTAGCTACAACAATATTATTTCGCGTCACACCAACACCTTGCAAAAGCTGAAGAAGTGTTACTCCCTTCCCGGCAGAAGATTACCGAAGCAAAAAACCGCAGAGGCAGAGAGGACACAGAGATCAGAGGAGAGGAATATAGGTAATTTTAGAGCGAGAAGGGAGTAATTACAAAGGATATAAAGGTTGCTTAGAAACTTCAATAGAGATAAAAAATTACAATTATGCGCTATATTTAACCTCAGTATTTGAAAAGTATTATTTGTTTGCCAATATATAAATGAGTCTAGGGCTGCCTAAAGAGCTAATTAATCGATGTCGCCAAGTACTCTTGCAATGCGACGAGTTTAAAGATTACGAGACTCTAATTGCAGTTTTCGTCACTGATGAACTACTTCCATTTAGAAATGTAATCAGGAACTCAAATACTCGAAAAGAGCTAGTTGACTTTTGTTTGGATGATTTGCTGCAAAAACGTACAAATAGTGGTATCCCTATTCTACTGATTTTTTTATCGACTTTAAAAGATAAATATGAGCAAGGAAATGCACTGTATGATGAACTGGCAGCCCTTTGTAATGATTTACATCTAGTAACAAATAAGAGAGAATTATTAACTAGAGAAACTCAATTAAGCTACCAGCAATTTTCATATGCATTGAATTTTGAATCATCGAATGAAGAATTATTTGTTGGTAGAAAACAACTAATTCAAGAGTTACTCTCTCCCTCTGGTCAAACTCGTATATTTGCAATACTTGGGATTCCAGGGATTGGAAAAACATCTTTGCTTAAACAAGTTGCATCTTCTCTGGAAACAAGTCGGGTTTTTTGGTATGAGTTTCATCCAGGATTACTATCGTTAAATAATGTTTTGATAAGTTTGGCACAGTTTATCGATAAGCAGATAGACACTGAGGAAAATTTAACAGTTACAATACAATCGCCTGAATTATCAGAAGAACAACGTATTTCAATTATAATTGAAAATTTAAATAAAAGCAGGTACTATTTATTTTTTGATTCAGTTCATATTATTGAGACAAATTCCAAAATAAACAGTTTATTCTTTATTTTTAAACAAAAGCTGAAACAAAGTCTAATTTTTGTCAATAGCCGTTCAAAGCCCTATTTCTGTAAACCAATTGACGAAGCAAAAAAAATTGTAAAAGTAGTCCATTTAGATGGTTTACGTGATTTTGAGGAAGTACAATATTTTTTTGCTCAAAGAGGTATTCAAATTTATTCTGAATTAGTTGAAAAAATTGATAAACGTTTTGGTGGTCTACCTCTTGCTCTTGAGTTAATAGCTGTATTGTTTCAGGAAGACTTTACAGAGGAAGATTTATTGGCATTCGCCGAAGACCAGACTATAGAACAATTATTTGACGAAATATACGAACGCCTAAATCCGTGTGAAAGAAATTTTTTGACAATAGCTTCGCTGTTTCACCTACCATTTTCAGAAGATAATGTAGTAAGTGCTTATCGTTCTATATTTTCTCAAGACGAAGGAAAAACTCATTTTACAAAACTAAAGCGACAGTTACTAATTCATGTATCTGTATCTAATTACTATACAGTGCATGAATCTATCCGCACGCTGATACTTAAATATACAGATGAGTCAAGGAAATACCAAATTGAACTTGCAGATTTTCTGGTAGCTCAAATGGAGGAAGAATATTGGGTTTTACTAGAAGCAATACTACTTTACTGCCATGCAAAAGCATTCGATAAGGCATCAACAGCAGTAATTGATGCTATTGACGCTGGTTTAATTCCTTATCATCCTGATTTGGCAGAAAAATTTCTTAACAAATTTGAAGAAAATATGGTCAGTCCAGATAAATGGATGTGGCTGCTTGGTAGTAAAGGAATGCTAGCTAATTTCTGGCGCAGATACAACGAGGCTGAAGATTTTTACCAAAAAATGTTACATTTGGCTGGTGAGCTTCAAGATAAAGTTGCTGTTGCAATTGCTTTCCAACGGTTAGGAGTCGTTTACGTTCAGAGAGATGACGAAATTGCAAAGAAAAATTATCGGAATAGTCTTGCTTTCAAAAAGGAATTAAATGATATTAAAGGACAATCAGAAATATACAATAATTTGGGAGAAATCTATACTCGTCAACAGCAATTACCTGAAGCCGAATTTCTTTTAAAAAAAGGGTTAAGTTTGCTTAAAAAAATTAATGCTCCAGATTGGCAAAAAATATCACTATATGCAAACTTGGCACATTTATATGCCGAGCAAAGTAATTGGCAAGAAGCTATTCGATTTACTCAAACTGCTCGCCAGATCGCAGAAGAAATGCACATGACCTATGATGTGGCAATATTGACTTATGATTTGGGTGTACACGAATTCAAACAAGATAACTACGAAGTAGCAGGTAAATATTACTCAGAAGCCTTAGAGATAGCAAAAACTTATAAACTATGGCAATTGGAAGAATTAGTTCAGGTAGGCTTAGGAAAACTACATCATAAATTGGGTAATTATGATCGAGCAATAAATGATTTTCAGAGAGTTGTAGAAATTGAGCAAGAAGTCGATGATAAAAGTAAGTTAGCTAGCACCTACTTTGATATTGGAAGTTTCTATTCTGAAATGAATGATTATCAAAGTGCATTTGATTATTATGAAAAAGGAATTGACCTATTTGAACATCTATTTGATGATAAGCAAATTTGTGTTTTTTTAGACAATGTTTATGTGCTTGCAAATAAATCAGGAAAGCCTCAATCTATTTTGCGACCTCTAAAATTATTGAAAAAGCGATTACTTGTTAATTCTCCATCTTATGCTCTGGCAAAAGTATATGGAATATTAGGAGAAATATATTTAAAGCTTTTAAATCGCAATCGTGTTGCGATCGCTTGTATACGCCAAGAAATAACTTTACTATCACAACTTGATCGTAAACAAGAACAAACTAAAGCATTAATTAATTTGGGAGCAACTTATGAAGACTTAGAACGTTACGGAGATGTTTTAGACACAAATACAGAAGCTATCAAACTTGCAGAAGCACATAGCCTTAACACTCTAGCAGCAACTTCTTACTATAACCGAGGTAATTGCTTTACCAAAATGGAGATGTGGGAAGATGCAGAAAATGATTATCGGTGTGCTTTAGTATTAGTTGACAATGCAAAAAATATGCAGCAATGGGAGATGATACTCCATAATTTTGGAGAAATGTATCGTCGTTGGGGAAAACTGGAAGATAGTGTGAAGTTCTTGCAGTTAAGTTTAGAATCTACACGTCAGCGTAATGATATTGATTCCGAAATTACCAATTTGAATAATCTTGGTTTAGCTTATCGTTCCCTATCTCAAACTGAGGAAGCACTTGAGTGTTTCAATACTGCTTTAGATTTAACTCGCCAACACTATCGTAAATGCGATGAATTGAGAATTTTGATTAGTTTAGGTAATTTATATTTATTAAATGACCAACCAGAAAAAGCAAAATATTACTATGAAAATGCTTTAGTGGCAGCTCGTGAAATAGAAGATACTGATTGGGAAGAAGGTAGTATTCTTTCTCTTGCTGCTGCTTACAAAGAACTTGGTACATTTGATGATATTGCTGATGATTTTCAAGCTGTTGCAGAACGTGCTTGTGATTTGGGACATCACGAGAGCTGTATCCAATTTTTAACTTTTGCTGGCAAGATAAATCTTGAAAAAAATGAACCAGAAAGTGCCGCCGATATGTTTGATAAAGCTTTGTCAATAGCCCTTATGCGTACATACGAGCATTTAAAACAGTGTGGGAAGCATATAAATTTTTCTTTTTTATCTCAGGAATTAACAGAAGTAATTGATGGAATTGGCGACAGTATTCAAGAGTCTGTGGAAAATAATGCTGTTGAATATGCTTTAGTTATGTATCAAAATTTGTTGGATAAACTTCACAGCGAAAATCATTGGGAAGAATCAAATCCTTGGATTTTTAATTGTTTAAAGCCAATGGGAAACTGGCTAAATGAGATGAAATTGAAATTCAGGGATAATTAGGATTTGGCTAGGAAATAACCATATAAATAATAATGATGCGATCATTTTTTGAGCTAGTGCGATCGCCTCTCCAATAAATTTGATTATGTGCTTAGAATCCAACTAAAGACAGATGAAGTCAGAAGCTTGATTTACTGGCTTAATTTCATTATTTTTTCGTTTCAGATGGCGAAGAGTTTGACGGGTTTGACTTACTACTTTGAGTTACTGAGTTTTCAATCATTTCCTTGCTTTCTGTGCCAGTGATGGGAGTCCTACGACCGCCCGCAGCCCGTAAACTGTCTAAATCTTCAATTGGTACGTTGAGGATAGCATCTAAAATTTGCGGACGGGTTTCGTACCACAGAGCGATCGCATTTGAGATTTCCTCCACATCGTCCGGGAGGGTTGCAAGCAATTTTAGAATATCTGCACGGTCTGATGAGGTTAATAGCTCAGGTTGCTTTTGTAATATGTATACAAAAGTTAAAATATTTTCTTCATAGGGTGACATATTTGACTCCTAAACACCAATAACACTGAACGCTGCCCAATATCGGGGATGTTGAAATAGTTGGGCGTTATCATCTAACTGACGCAACCTCCGGCTGAGGTTAATTTTCAGCGTGACATCAAAAAATCTCTCGTTAGTTTTGACCCAAACTTCTAATTCTTTTTTCATAACTCCAGAAAGCCAACGTTGAGCTTCGTTCAGAGCAATAGTAACTGCTACTCCCTGTTGGAAAATTTGGTAAAATTTTACCATCAGTAAGGCAGTAGACAAATCCCCTACTGACCACAGAGAAACAATTACGCTCTTAACACCAGCAGCTATTAAACAACGGGATAATCCAATTACCCCATCCCCAGTGATTTTACCCTGTCCTGTACTGCAAGCACTGAGGACAACTAGTTCAGCATTTAGTTTCATGTCGTAGATTTCCCCAGCCGTGAGAAAACCATTATCGTCATCCCTGGGAGCAAGAGCAATCGCCCCTGGTATGCCCAGCTGTCGGATATCATCTAGTAATCCGTGGGTTGCGAGGTGTATCAATCGCGCTTTAGGCATTTGCTGTTGAATGTCAACTTTTGTTGCATCTATGCCTGTGATAGCTTGGGTGTTGAGAAGGGATGCGATCGCCTGGGCTTCTGTTTTTGCCCAAGCTAAATCCTCTAACTGCACAGGTGGCTCAGTTAAGGGAATAGTTGGCATTTTCGGATTTCCTACAACTAGCGCGTTTAGGGAAGTCTCTGGTGTTTCTCGACTGCGTTTTTGGGTTAACTCCAGTACTTGAATTGAGGTTGCGGTAATGATAGTGTGTTTTTCGATGAGGAATTTACCCTCTGCATCCTGGAGAGTTGGCAATGGCAAAACAAATAAAAAATCCTGGGGAATGAAAATAACCGGAACATCAGGAGAGGTTGGCAGCAGATGGGAGATTGGTTGAATTAGTAATTGTTGACTACTCACCCCGGCTTAAAGCGCGGGGGATTCTAAGCTGATGTTGTTCCGCAGTCTAAAGACGTGCTGCACAACGTGAAACACTTTTTCAGATTGCGAAATACATCATAC
>JASJDS010000262.1 GCA_030065055.1 Calothrix sp. MO_192.B10 | reverse complement strand
ATCCAGACGCAGGGTGGGCAGAAGATGGTAGTTGGACAGTGGATTTACCATCTTTACTAGAAGATGCCAAGCTGCAATTGGCAGACAAACTGGGGGTAACGGTAACCTGGATTGAGGAAAATCTCTCTGCTGAGTTTATTGATGCTCTGTTGGCTAGCAATACAGATACGGGCAGCACAGATACGGGCAGCACAGATACTGGTACTACAGACACCGGTACTACAGATACTGGTACTACAGACACCGGTACTACAGATACTGGTACTACAGATACTGGTACTACAGACACCGGTACTACAGATACGGGCAGCACAGATACTGGTACTACAGACACCGGTACTACAGACACCGGCACTACAGACACCGGTACTACAGATACTGGTAGCACAGACACCGGTACTACAGACACCGGCACTACAGATACTGGTAGCACAGATACCGGCACTACAGACACCGGCACTACAGACACCGGTACTACAGACACCGGTACTACAGATACTGGCACTACAGACACCGGCACTACAGATATAGACCCCTTGAAACAATGGTGGCTGAACAATAACGGCAATAGCCAGCAGCAGAAATTATCCGATTGGTTGTCGGATAAGGGTGGCAATGGTAATGGTAATGGCAATGATGGTGGTAATGGCAATTCGTTGGCGGAGGAAATATTACGTTGGTTGTTCGATGGCGATGGCAATGGCGATGGCAATGGTGATGGCAATGGCGATGGCAATGGCGATGGCGATGGTGATGGCGATGGCGATGGCGATGGTGATGGCAATGGCGATGGCAATTGGTGGCAAGCGGTAGTAGAGAAATTATTACAGTCTACTATCGACCCAGATACGGTAATTACCCAGGTGCTGCCAGGAACTCCACAGGCTCCTGCTACCACTATCAATACGAAAACTGGTGATGGCACTGATGACATTTTTGGTGGTTTTATCGGTGCCGATGATATCAGTGGTGGGGATGGCGATGACCTAATTGATGGTGCCGATGGGGATGATACCCTCAGAGGTGATGGCGGTAATGACACCATTTTTGGTTACAACGGTAATGATCAAATTTATGGTGGCATCGCAGATGACTTTCTTTCCGGGGAAAATGGCAAAGATGCTATTTACGGCGAAGCTGGTGCAGATGCTATCTGGGGTGGTGCCGGAGATGATTTCCTTTCTGGAGGAGTAGGTAAAGACTTCCTCGTGGCTGGAACTGGTGATGATGTGGTAATAGGTGGTGCAGATAATGATCTGATAGAAGGAGAAGCCGGGGATGACTTGCTGGTGGGTGAAGATGGCAAGGATATGATTGGTGGGGGTAGTGGCAATGACATGATACTTGGGGACAGCTACTCTGAGCAAACAATTAGTATTGCTCAACTTGATCTCACCTACTTGAGAAATCTGTTTGGTGTCGATGCTAGCGGTAACATCAATCATAATAGTGATAGCACAAACACCAGCACTGACAGTGGTTCTACTAGTGGCGATGGAGACAATGTTGACAATGTTGTCTTGGACAACCCTTCCATTGTCGTTGAAGCGGAGAACATGACCCTATCGGGTAACTACTACACAGAGGTTATAAGTTCCGCTTCTGGTGGTAACGTGATTCGTACCAATTCTAGTGGCACAGCCAGCACAACCTTTAATGGGGATGGGGGTACTTATAATCTGGTAATTGCTTATTCTGGTTTGGCAAATGATGATGACAGTCCCCAACTCAGCGTAAATATTGGCGGGGCACCACTAGATAGCTGGTTAGTTAGTGGAACTGGAACCCAGACTAGAGTTGTGGGCACTGACTTAACATTCAATCCTGGTGATGTAATTGAAATCCAAGGTTCTGCCGGTGATGACAATAACTATGTGCAAGTAGACTATGTGGAATTTGTGCCTGTTAATTCCCCAACATCTGACAATTCTTCTACCAATAATTCCACCGACAATTCCACCAACAATTTTCCCACAATCAGTACAGTCAAATTTGAAGCTGAGGCGATGACTTTGGGTGGCGACTACCAAACGGAAGCTCAAACTTTTGCCTCTAGTGGTAGTTTGATTAAGATAGGTTCTGCTGGTGCTACTGGAACTGCAACTACCACCTTTACTGGTGCTACGGGATTCTACGATATCGTCGTCGGCTACTACGATGAAAACGATGGTGTATCCGAAATTACTGTAAAAGTTGCTGGAGTGGAGGATACATGGCTACTCGACCAAAACTTGGGTACAGACTTACCTGGCACTGATAATTTTGTTACCCGTACTGTTGCTAGTGGCATTGTAGTCAAACAGGGCGATGAGATTTTCTTGCAAGGAATTGGGGATGGATCTGAATATGCTCACATTGATTATATTGAATTTGTGCCTGTGGCAGCCCCCGAACTACAACTGTCAGACAATAGCGATATCCTTAGGGGTGGTAGTGGCGGTGACATCATCTTTGGTGATGTTGGTAATGATCTCATTTACGGTGAAGATGAATTTGATGATGGTAGTGTAAATCAACTGAATCTTGAAGGTTATACCTACTATACTTATGGTCAAAGTACTTACATTCTCAGTACAGTAGGAACTTGGGAACAGGCTCAAGTGGAAGCTGAAAGTCTGGGTGGTAACTTAGTTACTATCAATGATGCGGCTGAAGATGCTTGGTTAAAAAGTACTTTTGGTACCAGTGAATGGTTATGGATTGGTTTTACAGATAGCCAACAAGAGGGAGTATGGAAATGGGCTAGTGGTGAGCACGTAACATATACAAATTGGGAACCCGGCGAACCTAATAATTCGGGGGGGTTAGACCATTATGGAGTTATAAACCGCTTCAGTAATAGTGATAAGTGGGATGACAGAAGCTACAATGATACATTCCGTGGCATCATCGAAATTGACTGGTCTGTTGCTGGTGGTAACGATATCCTGGTGGGTGGAGCCAATGATGATAGGATTTACGGTAATTCTGGTAATGATGTGATCTTCGGTGATGATTATGGTGTAGCTATTATTAATCAGGAAGCAACTTCTAGCACTTTTGACGGAGAAGATGCTCTCATTGTCAACCACACTTCTGAAATGCTATTGAATGATGGTACCCTGAGCTTTAGTTTCCAGGCTAATGATGTCTCTGAAGAGCAAGGGATCTTTTCTAAAGACTCAGGGGGCTACGATAATGGCGGACACCTGACTGTATACCTGGACAACGAAGAACTCATTGCCCGTTTGCAAAGTGTTAACTCAGATTATACAGTTCAAACCTCTGTAAACTCGGGTCAAGAATATAATGTTGCGATCGCATTTGGCTCTCGTGGTTTAGAGCTATGGCTCAATGGAACCCTCGTCAATACGAACAGCTATACGGGAGGATTGGGGACGAGTTCTGGGGGTAGCGGCAACTATGAGCCTATTGTTTTGGGAGCAAACCAATGGGGTAGCAGCGATCTGACGGCTAATGTATTAGAAGATTATTTCGTCGGTACCCTGAAAGATGTGCGCCTCTATGACCAACAGCTGAGTGCCATAGAGATTTCTCAACTCTCCACAAACCCATCTAACAGTGCCAATGTGGTGTTTGAAGAACTGATCACTACGATTAATTTGACATCCGAAGGGGGCAATGATCAACTCATAGGCGGTAGCGGCAATGACAATATTCAAGGTGGTGTAGGAGATGATGTGATCAACGGTACTGATGCTGTTGTAGCTGGTTATTTTGAGCGCGATCTCCTTATAGGTGGAGGTGGTGCAGACTGGTTCATACTTGGGGATGCAACACAGGCATATTACGCAACCCAAGGCAATCAAGATTATGCTGCGATCAATGACTTCAATGCTAGTGAAGATGTGGTGCAGCTTTATGGTATTGCCAGCGAATACCAGACACAGCAGCAGGGTAGTGATGTGTTCCTCTCCCGTAATGGGGATTTGGTGGCCATCTTTGCAGATGTGAATAGTTTGAATCTCACTGCTGGTGCTTTCCAGTATGTGTAACCTCATGGGGCACGGCATCAATCGTGACATCCTCCCCCACCAAATCTTGGGATTGTGGTGGGGCTTCCCCAAATCACTTTGAGGATTTTCTGGTTTTTCCCGTTCGGCTGACGCCGTGAGCGTCAGCCTTGCGGGGTTTCGCATCTGGGTAAATAATCGGCTGTGGGCACGGCGATATGCAGATTTTGGCATGGGGGAATAATGGGTTGTGGGCACGGCGATATGCAGATTTTGGCATCTGTAACAAGTCTGTGGATGCCGTGCCCCTACTATGGATATCTGTACAGGGTGATAATCGGGAGCATCTGGGTAAATAATCGGCTGTGGGCACGGCGACATTCAGATTATGGCATGGGGGAATAATGGGTTGTGGGCACGGCAATATGCAGATTATGGCATCTGCAACAAGTCTGTGGATGCCGTGCCCCTACTCTGGATATCTGTACAGGGTGATAATCGGGAGCATCTGGGTAAATAATCGGCTGTGGGCACGGCGACATTCAGATTATGGCATGGGGGAATAATGGGTTGTGGGCACGGCGATATGCAGATTATGGCATCTGCAACAAGTCTGTGGATGCCGTGCCCCTACTCTGCATATCTGTACAGGGTGATAATCGGGAGCATCTGGGTAAATAATCGGCTGTGGGCACGGCGATATGCAGATTTTGGCATCACCGAAAAATTGTGGATGCCGTGCCCCTACGGTAAATATTTGCACATGGCGCATGTTTGTATACCCTTTGTTTGCCACTGGTTAAGAAAGCTTGGTTAAAAATCCCAAGAATTTCTTGCTTGTGGGTGTCAATAATGTGCGACGATAGGCATCCGCAGCTTTCTTAATGGCTTCGGCTTGGGTAGGATAGGGATGAATCACACTACTGAGCTTACTCAAACCAATCTTATTCACAATTGCTGTGGTAATTTCCGAAATCATCTCCCCTGCATGACGGGCGACTATGGTGGCACCAAGAATTTCATCTCCACCCTTTCTGTGGATGATTTTCACAAAACCTTCCGTTTCTCCATCTGCGATCGCTCGATCAACATGGCTAAAATCTATTTTAATAGTATGAATATCTATACCCATTTCCTGTAATTGTTTTTCGTACATCCCCACATGGGCAATTTCAGGGTCAGTAAATGTTACCCAAGGCATTACTAAACCACTGAGTTTATAACGCCCCAAGCCAAAGGGAGAAAATAGGGTATTTTTAATTACAATCCTTGCTGCTGCATCTGCGGCATGGGTAAATTTCCAATTCATGCAAATATCTCCAGCAGCGTATATTTTGGGGTTGGTAGTTTGTAAATAATCATTTACTTGTACGCCCCTTCTTCGGTCATATTTAACACCCACTGCATCTAAATTTAACCCGTCTACATTGGGTACTCGCCCCGCACCTACCAAAATTTCATCTACGGTGACAGAATCCCGATTACCATTGCAGCTAAAGTAAATTCTTTTGCCATCACCGACTGTTTCTACCTGTTCCAAATTGCAACCCAATACTAAGCGAATGCCTTCCCGTTGAAAGACGTTCTGCACAATCTCTGCTGCATCCGCATCTTCTTTATTGAGAATATGGGAACCGCGATGGAACAATACAACCTCACAACCCAACCGCCGGAAAGCCTGCGCCAATTCACTACCAATGGGACCACCACCAATCACAGCTAATCGCTGGGGTTTTTGAATCAGTGAAAATACTGTTTCATTAGTTAAATATCCTGCTTCTTCTATACCAGGGATAGAAGGACGTAAAGCTCTTGCACCGGTGGCAATTACCGCCTTTTTATAGCGGAGAGTGCGTTCGCCAACTGTTACAGTACCATTTTCCTCAAACCTACCTTCCCCTAAGAAAACATCAACTCCCAAATTTTGAAATCGGGTTGCAGAATCTACATGACTAATACCCGCCCTTAATCGCCGCATTCTTTCCATCACAGCGGGGAAATCCACCTCAATATGTTCTGGGGGATGAATTCCAAATGGTGCTGCATCGCGAATATTAGCTACCACGCGGGAGGAACGAATCACGCATTTGGAAGGGACACAACCCACGTTTAGGCAATCCCCACCCATGAGATGCTTTTCAATTAAGGCTACCTTTAAACCCAAACCCATACCAGCAGCACCTGCTGCGACGACTAATCCCGCAGT
Source organism: Calothrix sp. MO_192.B10 (assembly GCA_030065055.1). Lineage (GTDB taxonomy): Bacteria > Cyanobacteriota > Cyanobacteriia > Cyanobacteriales > Nostocaceae > Calothrix_A. The sequence goes on along the minus strand of JASJDS010000262.1, from coordinate 2,402 downwards.
ACCAGCACCAATTATCACTAAATCATAGCAGTCAGCAGGTTTAGGATTTACCCAATCTGGTGGATGGACGTAGGAAATCAATTTTTGATTATGCTCATCCATTGGTGGAAATGAAACTCTCTCGAATGCTGAGTTAGACATCTGCTATTCCTGATATGATTTTGGAGTTTAAATTAGGCTTTATTGTTAGTTTAGGGGATGCTCCCGGAGCAGGGGAGTGAAGGAGTGAGGGAGTGAAGGAGTGAGGGAGTGATGGAGTGATGGAGGGAAGGAATTAAACCGTCAACTAACAACTAACAACTAACAACTAACAACTAACAACCATCAACTAACAACTATCAACCCTAGATACTTCTGTTGATTCTTCCAAAGCCTTCCTAGCAATCTTGGTAACATAAACAGTTACAGCAACCGTAGCAATAAAACCAATGATACGAATTGCCCATTCTACAGTGGGGTTACTAGGTTGATTAGCCGTACCAATGGTGGCTAAACTACCAGCCAAGGAACCTATATAAACATACATGATTGTGCCGGGAATCATGCCCACAGAACCGAAGAAGTAGTCTTTGAGAGAAACTCCAGTCAAACCGTAGGCATAGTTGAGCAAGTTAAAGGGAAACACTGGAGATAGGCGGGTAAGTAAGACAATTTTTAAACCTTCTCTCCCCACAGCCTCATCAATTACACGAAATTTAGTATTGCCAGCAATTTTCTGAGCAACCCAACCCCTAGCTAAATAACGCCCTACCAAAAAAGCAGCCGTCGCGCCAATGGTTGCGCCCACAAATACATAAAGAGAACCCCAAACCACGCCAAAGAGAACACCAGCACCAAGGGTGGGAATGAAGCCTGGTAAGAAAGCCACTGTGGTAACAATATAAAAACCAATAAATGCGATCGCACCTACTGCACCCAAGCTATCAATCCATTCTAAGGCATTAAGTAACCATGCCTGTAACCATTCCCAGAGATTCAATCCGGGGGCGTTTGCTCCCTGTGCTAATGCTGGATCTATATGTAACAACAACGCTATACTAAACCCCAGCAAACCTAATATACCCAGTCGCCAAAAATGTTTCCAGCTTTTTGTGTGGCGAGGGGATTTTCTTGTGGTACGGGAAGGATGCAATATTAGTTGGTTATTCATAGCCAGAGATAGTGTATACAAATGTAATAATTTTTTGATTACTGATAGCTTTTAGTTTTTTCCCCAATCTCTGCGGTGGCGACATTTTGTTTTAAAGCTCGCTGTGCCACTCTGGTAATGTAAATGGTGACTGCAACCGTGGCAATTAAACCAATTAAACGCATCACCCAGGTAGCAATTTGAGCTTCTGGGGTGCTTGGTTGATAGCCGCTATTAAGCATGGCAACATCAGTTACCAAGGAACCCATGTAAACGTACATTACCGTACCTGGAATTATGCCAATCGAACCTAAAATATAGTCTGTGAGGGAAACTTGGGTAACACCGAAGGCATAATTTAACAAATTAAATGGGAAAACTGGAGATAGGCGAGTTAAGAGGACTATTTTGAATCCTTCCTTCCCTAAAGCCCTATCTATAGCTTTAAATTTGGGATTTTTGCCAATTGTGCGAGCCACCCAATTCCGGGAACAGTAACGCCCAATGAGAAAAGCGATAATTGCTCCTAAGGTTGCAGCAACTAACACATATACTGAACCCCAAAACCAGCCAAATAAACAACCACCTTTGAGGGTGAGTATGGAACCAGGTATAAATAGTAGGGTTGCTAAATTGTAAATTACAATAAAAGCGATCGGTCCAAAAATACCTAGGTTTTCCACCCAAGCAATTGAGGTATGTAAGAGTTGGTGAAAGTTAAATTGTTTACCAACAACTATGAGGATGGCAATGAGACAAGCTGTTAACAACAGTTTGATTTTGGTATTTAATTGGCGTTTGTGCTGTTTGCCCATTGTTGGTGTCCAATTCAAACTTCTGATCCACCTTACCTATCTGTCACTAAGATATGCCACTTAGATGAGAAATAGCTTAATCTTCCCTAAATTTTCCCCGATGATATATGACGTAATGGATCAAAAAATTGCATAATAAGATAGTTAAACCTAGCGGGCGCACCGTCCTAGCCCTTGCTATAATTAACGCAGTATTTCGACCTGTTCCATGGAAAACCGAGAAAATCATGTGAGCGTCAAGGACGCTGTCAAAGCAGCAATCGATTACGTTAAGGACTTATACGCAGACACCAACCTACGGAACTTACTGCTCGAAGAGGGTCAACTACCTACACTCCTCTAACGAGTGAGTGTAGGCTTGCAAAAACCCTAAGAAATTAGGCTCACGGTATGCAACGAAAGAGTTGGTTAGGGCATAGAGATTTAGTAGGGCTAAACGTACAAATATTTCCCTAGTT
>JASJDS010000072.1 GCA_030065055.1 Calothrix sp. MO_192.B10 | reverse complement strand
TATTTATGGAACGAAGTAAAAACATTTGTTTCGATACAGGTAGTGCAAGAAACAATACGTCCGTAATCTTATCCCCTCAATTTATTTATTTATGGGGATTATCTTTTTACTTTTTACTTTTATCTTTTTACTTTTTAATTGTATGTTTGATAGTAATGCTTTTAGCTACACTGTTGGCATTTGGGATAGACTATAAGCACGGATCATGCCAAACACAGTATTTTCTAAGATAACAGTGGGTATGCTAGCAATTCTCACTCTTGCTAGTTGCAGCAATGCAACCACTGATCAATATGAAGCCACGGCGCGTACCAGTTATACCTGGCAAGTGAAATATGCCAATGACTTAACTGATGAACCATTTCCGCGTCTAGAAACCTTCGGCAGTAATTCCTTACTTAATCGTAATGGCTTAAAGCCATCTGGGAGAATTATTGGTCCCGATGAAAAGGGGTTATGGTGGCCCACTCTGCCACTGCGGCCATCCGTAGATGAAATAGAACAACGCAAACAAAGTTCCACTGAACAATTTAGCAAGCCGGAATTATTGAAATCTGTGGAATATAAAATTACATACTCTTCTGGAGAGCAACGTAGAACTCTGCCCACCAATTACCAAGTTTATCGGCAGGTAGTGAAGGCATATCCATCACGTACTCCTTTAGAATTGACTTTGGGAGTAAACGATGATTCTGTCGAGAAAGCAGAACCCGCTGGTAACTAAAGAGGTGATAAAAACCTGAGTTCGGTGTTAGAAGTTAAAATTAAAACAACCTACTTTTAGGATAATTGGCTTGATGAAATGGACACTTGAAGATGTTAAGAAACATCTACCTTCAATCATTAATGCTACTAGTCAAGAACCTCAGCTAATTTATACTCAAGACGAACTAGTGGCTGCAATTGTAGATCCTGAGCTTTTGAAAGAATTTTTAAACTGGCGGCAAAAAACTACCAAAACATCTCTAGCTCAAGTCTTGAAAGAACTTCAGCAGTTATGTACCGAAGAAAATTATACCTTAGAGATACCAGCGCGAAGCGATCGCAACAATTTATTTACTGAAGATTGGGATGAGTCATCTTTGTGACACGAATATAATCAGTGAATTAACTCGCCCAATGCCAAATCCAGGGGTAATAGCATGGAGCGATACTGTAACATTTGTTAACTTAAGTGTGATTACAATTGAAGAAATATATTATGGTTTAACAGCCAAGCCTAATCCTAGGATCCAAAACTGGTTGGAAAACTTTCTGACAACTTACTGTGATATTCTACCCATCACTTTAGAGATTGCTAAGTGTTCGGGTGAATTGAGAGGCTTTTTGAGAACTCAAGGTAAACCGCGTTCCCAAGCTGATATCTTTATTGCGGCAACAGCTAAAATACATTCTTTGACACTTGTTACTAGAAATATTAAGGATTTTGAGGGTTGTGGTATATCCACATTGAATCCATTTGTTTGAAATTTCTCCTACATCATTGCGATACGCAAAGCGATAAGCCGAAGGCTTATCGTTTCCTCGGCAGTTCCTACATTTTCAAGTAAGCCTCTGATGGACGTTTGTACACAACCAAAGATGAAAATACCTCGACTGCGGCTCCTACACCTAAGCTCTCAACCATCAACTAATAACTAACAACTAACAACCATTTTCAAGCTAGCCCCCAACGGGAAAATCCTACAACCTGCGTATCTGAAAATGCTTTGTGACTAACTCCTCAAGGGCGCACGCAATGCGCCCCTACAAACTCCGCGCTGATTAACTATTTTCAAGCTAGTCCCCCAGGGGAAAATCCCACAACCAAGCCATGAAAAATGTTTCTGAACCACTGTCAACTAACAACTAACAACTAACAACTAACAACCATTTTCAAGCTAGCCCTCCACGAGTACATCTCACAACCAAACATGAAAATAATTCCCTTACTCTTTCACTCCGGGCGGGGAAACCCCGCCCCTACTCCTCCACTCCCTATTTTCAAGCTAGTCTCTCATGAACGTTTGTACACAACCTGCGGATCTGAAAATGCTTTGTGACTAATTCCTCAAGTTAGCACGCAATGCGCCCCTACTGCGCCTCCTACACCTAAGCTGTCAACCATCAACTAACAACTAACAACTAACAACCATTTTCAAGCTAGACAATGGAACATCGCACAAAGTTCGAGCTTTCGGCAATCACCCACATCAACCCCATTACCAGAATTTCCATAAAATGAGAAAATTTGTAAAAAAATGTAAACTATATTTTAGGTAGTAAAAATTCCCAGATACAACCATGGAATTACAGCAGATTGAAACCTATCTCAATAGTCCCGATGCTCAAAATCGGATGAAGGCGATTGTGGAGTTACGCCACCATAATCCTGAAGTTGTGGTTCCCTTACTCAAGCAACGGATGCATGACAAAGAGTTTATGATTCGCTCCTATGTAGCTATGGGTTTTGGCTACAAGCAAACGGAAGAAGGGTTCCAGGCATTGTTAGACATAATTGCCAACGAAAAAGACCCCAATGTGCGGGCAGAAGCGGCTAATTCCCTGTCTAAGTATGGGCTAGAAAGGGCATTACCTCATCTAGAGGAATTGTTTGAGCAAGAATCCCATTGGTTGGTGAGACAGAGTATTTTTGCTGTGATGGAAGAAATCATCAATCCAGAGACACTGCTGAAAATGTGTCAAATTGGACTCCAAGGGCAAGACCCCCTAGTTAGACAAACAGCGATCGCAAATTTAGGCCGATTATCAGACACCCCCCAAGCCGAGACAGCTTTAGAAATGTTGCTTCCCCTAGCAGTATCTGATATCTGGCATGTTCGTGCCAAGGTAGCCAAAACATTGAGAAAGTTCCACAGCCCAGGGGCACAAGCTGCTTTAATGGAGTTACGACAAGATCAAGACCATCGAGTTGTAGCAGCCACATTAGAAGGAACTTTATAATTCATAATTCATAATTATGAATTGGGAAATATCCTTTCTCCAGTTACAGGATTGAAGGCAAACAACTGCTCAAGGTCGATTGCTAGGTTAATGCGATCGCTTGGGCTAATATATTTATCTGGGGATGGGTTGGGGTTAGCCACTCCCTCAGGGAGTATGGCATTTACAATTACATCGGAGTTGGGTAAACCAGCACGAATTAATGTTTCCCTCCCCAAAGGTTCTACCACCTTCACTTGGGCTAACAATCCTGGAGAATTATCTCCACTATTGATAGTTATATGTTCTGGACGAATTCCCAAATCAATCGTTTGTCCGGGTTCCAGCTTTAATTGCTCTTGTATATCTATTGTTAGTGGTAACAGATTACCAACTACATCCAACCCTCCCCCCGTATAGGTGACAGGCAAAATATTCATAGGTGGATTGCCCAAAAAAGTTGCCACCATGCGGTTAGCTGGTTGGGTATAAATAGTTTGGGGTGTGCCGATTTGTTGAATTTTGCCACCACTGAGAACCACGATTTTATCAGCTAAAGTCATGGCTTCCGTTTGGTCGTGGGTGACATAAATAGTTGTAATCCCTATCTTTTGATGTAACTCTTTTAACTCTGCCCTGGTATCATCTCTTAATTGGGCATCCAAATTAGACAAAGGTTCATCTAATAAAAATACTTGGGGTTGGCGAGCGATGGCTCTTCCTAATGCTACTCGTTGCTGTTGTCCCCCAGAAAGTTGTTTTGGTTTGCGATCTAACAAGTTTTCTAGTCCGAGGGATTGGGCTACTGTCATCACCCGTTCTTGAATAATATGACGCTCAACCTGACGCATTTGTAAGCCAAAAGCAATATTTTGTCTCACCGTCATGTGGGGATACAAAGCATAATTTTGAAACACCATTGCCACATCCCTCTGTCTAGCTGGGACATCATTCATTAGCTTGTCCCCAATGTAGAGTTTGCCAGAACTAGCAGTTTCTAAACCCGCAATGGTTCGTAAAATGGTAGATTTGCCACACCCAGAAGGCCCTACAAACACCCAAAACTCACCATCAGGAATTTCCAGAGAAATATCCTCAATCGCCGTCACATTATTAAATACGCGCTTGATGTTTTCTAATAGAACCCTTGCCATTATTTAATTTTGGATTTTAGATTGTGGATTTTAGATTTTGGATTTTTCCCCTGCTCCCCTGCTTCAATGCCAAGCTGGGTGAGACATCAAAGAAGCAAATACTCGGACTCCCCGCAACTGATTAGACAGGGGTAAATGTCCTCTAGGCGCGCTAATTTCCCAGGTAAACTCTTGGGGATAGCGAGTCCAGGTATTGCCATTTTTCCAGCCAATTTTCGGCCAGAGACCTTCCCAAGTTTTACCTAAACCCAACCAAATTTGCCGCTGTACGGAAAAGCCAAATTTACCTTCAGAATGAACTACCCATAGATTATCAATGGTTTGTAAATCGGTGATGGGAAAATTATCCACTTCTGTAAAATACAACCATTTACGTTTTATAGCATCCTCCCCAGCCAGCTCGCACATCTTTTGTATAGTCATGCGATCTGCTGCTTGAAAGTCTTGCACCACCAGTAATTTTTCCAAGGGGCTGTAATCAATACCACGGTCTGATTTTAGAGATACAACCCCATGGGGAAAATTGGTTTGCAGAAATTCTTGAATGCTGGGTAAGTCAGAATTATAAAGAATTTGGTAGACTTTGCCATCAACCCAAGTTGCTGCATTTTCACGACGTTGCAGCAAAAATTCCATTAATACATCCAACCCTCCATGACCCAGATTAGCTAACTGTGGGATCAACTTTTGTTGGACTTTTTCAGACCCAGCTATTAACTGGTTACGGAGGGAGTTAATGTCATCACTAGTAGCACTTGATGCGGTCATTGGGTCTGTCATGCCATTATTCGTAAAATTCGTTCAGTGGAGAAACAGTGAACTATCAGCCAGAAGTAGTTTACAGGAAATCGGCAAAAATTCCCACTAGCTATTGGAAAATAAGAAGTGTAAATATTCATGTTCAGGGCACGGCGTGTGTAATCTTTTTGGCAAACCAGTGATTTTATCGGTGCCGTGCCCCTACCCATCTACCCATCTAAGTTCAAAAATGGTATTAGCTGCGATCGCTTGAGTTTTCATCATAACTTTGCACGCAATCATTGCTGATATTTTTATACTCATTTCCCGTAATATAGATCACTATTAATAAAGATTTTGTAAAGACATATGTTTGCGTGTCGAAAATTGGAGTCTTTTTCGGCACAATAAGGATCTGTTTGGCAAAATCAGTAATTTTTGATAATCAACTTAAAAATGTAATTCCACTCCTTTCTGTTTGCATCATTATGTGATGTAATAAAAACCTTCTACAATTTATGTAACAAAGATGTCATCCTTGACGGAAATTATTTGAATTCAAAAATGTCAATAGACTACCAAATTTAAAAAACTTATACCAATTTAATTTAGCTAGGCTACACTTGCAAAAATTGATGCAGAATATGATTTTATTCTTGATGCATTATCTGTAGTTTTAATTTAGTAAATTGGTATTAAATCTCTCAAGGCTGATTGGCATTCAGTCACAAAGAAAAATTACTTAACTCAGGATTAAAAATGAAAAACCAAAGTAATAACGTCTGTGATATAGACGTTAGTTCTCTATTGGCTATTTTACCAAAATCCTTTTTTGGTTTGTTTCTCTCAATAATACTTGCATTGGGAATTGGACTTGGTTATGCCTTGTTATCCTCAGTTAAACAAGCCCGTCGATTTACTCTTGTGCATTACCAAAAAATTAAATTGGGAATGTCCCTAACAGCCGTACAAAGTATCTTAGATGCTGGTAATGAAATTAAACACTCAACTGAATCTAGAGTTGTTGTTTGTCAAAATTATGATGGTTCTAAAATCACTGTAATTTTTACTGATGATAAGGTAACACATAAACAGCAAACAGGCTTTTAATTAAATATATTCCGTCAAATATTGCCGAGCTATAGTAGTATTTGACGGGTTTTGCCTTGGTAACTTATAAACTAGGAGTAACCAAATTAGATTGATTCAACATAGTCCTTGCATCATTGAAAGTGACCATATTTTGCTATATATTCAAAATAGTAGACAAACCAGTGCGTATCAAAATCCTAGGGGTAAGTATCGCCCCGTTACCAGGAAATAAATTTAGTCTGAACCAAGACAAACCAATCCAAAGTATAGGAGGAACTTTGCGCCTCATAACTTTGTGAAAACCAAACGGGGTAAAATCTGCTAACCTTCCAAATTCAAGATTTTCTCGATTTGAGTCGCGGCGAACCATCAGGAGTGTTTGATGTACGATAAACTTTCTTCCCCAACAACCGGATCGAAAATTACCTTCAAAAATGGTGAGCCGATTGTTCCAGATAATCCAATTATCCCCTTTATTCGCGGCGATGGTACGGGTATAGACATTTGGCCTGCTACCCAAAAAGTACTAGATGCCGCTGTAGAAAAAGCTTATAAAGGCAAGCGAAAAATTAACTGGTTTAAAGTATACGCAGGCGATGAAGCCTGTGATTTATACGGTACTTATCAGTATTTACCCCAGGATACCCTGACTGCCATTAAAGAATATGGCGTGGCAATTAAAGGGCCACTCACTACCCCTGTGGGTGGTGGTATTCGTTCTTTAAATGTTGCTTTGCGGCAAATATTTGATTTGTATGCCTGTGTGCGCCCTTGCCGTTACTATGCAGGTACCCCTTCACCCCACAAAAGCCCAGAAAAGCTTGATGTAATTGTTTATCGGGAAAATACAGAAGATATTTATTTGGGGATTGAGTGGAAGCAAGGGGACAAAATTGCCGATCGCTTGATTAATATTCTCAATCAGGAACTGATTCCCGCTACCCCAGAACACGGGAAAAAACAAATTCCCCTAGATGCTGGCATTGGGATCAAACCCATAAGTAAAACTGGTTCCCAACGCCTAGTCAGACGTGCCATGAAACACGCCTTGTTACTACCCAAAAACAAGCAAATGGTGACTTTGGTGCATAAAGGTAACATTATGAAATACACCGAAGGAGCCTTTCGTGACTGGGGTTATGAACTAGCAACTACTGAGTTTCGCCAAGAGTGTGTGACTGAAAGAGAGTCCTGGATTCTCAGTAATAAGGAAAACAAACCTGATATTACCCTAGAGGAAAATGCCCGGAAGATAGATCCTGGTTTTGATGCCTTGACTGATGAGAAGAAAGCCGAAATTGTCAAGGAAGTGGAAACAGTTCTTAACTCTATTTGGTCATCCCACGGTAATGGCAAGTGGAAAGATAAGATAATGGTGAACGATCGCATTGCCGATAGTATTTTCCAACAAATCCAAACCCGTCCAGATGAATATTCTATTCTTGCCACCATGAACTTGAACGGGGACTATTTATCTGATGCTGCGGCTGCCATTGTAGGAGGATTAGGAATGGGTCCAGGGGCAAATATTGGTGATTCGGCGGCAATATTTGAAGCAACCCACGGAACTGCCCCCAAACACGCCGGATTAGACAGGATTAATCCTGGTTCGGTGATTTTATCTGGGGTGATGATGCTGGAATATATGGGTTGGCAAGAAGCCGCCGACTTAATTAAGAAAGGTTTAGCAGATGCGATCGCTAATCGTCAGGTTACCTATGATTTAGCAAGGCTGATGGAACCACCTGTAGAACCGTTGAAGTGTTCTGAATTTGCTGAGGCAATCATTCAACGCTTTGGTTAACGCCATTTAACAGTTGTTAGTTGTTAGTTGTTAGTTGTTAGTTGTCAGTTGTCAGCTACGCTAACACTGATTTAATAGCCGAAGAGAGGAAGCCCCATCTTCAGTCGAAGGCAAGATGGGGTACTTCACGCAATCAACTATCTGCTTGGTTGATGAAGTTAAATTAATGACTTAGGCTTCTCCTTTGTTAGGTAGGGGGCAGAGGGCAACTTTGCTGGAGGGTTTTCCTCTATCTCTTCTCCCAAATTTGGTACAAGCCCCGTCTTGGCGAAAATAATTGGGGAGAGCTTGGAATCCTCTTCCCAATTCTCATCTGCTGCCTCCTGCAAAGAGTTTGATCGGCTCTTATTGAACAACAAACTCAGTTTTTGCAGCAAAATTAACCTCAAAAAAGGAATATCATCTATTAAATATCTCTTCCATAATCTTTGAGGTTCGGACAATAATCTAAAAAGCCACTCTAACCCGACTTGACTCATCCATTTTGGCGATCGCTTAATTTTTCCAGATTCAAAATCAATAGTTGCACCTAGTCCCATGAAAATCTTAATTGATGGCAATTGTTCTCTATATTGATAAATCCATTTTTCTTGCTTGGGAGCGCCAACTCCCACTGCTAGGACAGTTGCTGACGAATTATTAATAATATTGATGATTTTTTGACATTCTTGTTCATCTTTCTCAAAACCAAAAGGTGGAGAATATACATCAACAATAATATTTCTACCTATTTTTTTATTAATTATATTTTGAGCTTTGTGGGCAATACCTGGTGCTGCTCCCAAAAGAAAAATTTTAATATTTTGATTGTGACGATGGAATTTACAAAAAGCAGGAAAAAAATCGGAGCCAGCTATTTTCTCTTTAATTGGTGTTCCCAGAAATTTCGACGCATATATTAATATTTGGCTATCACAAATATTATAATCACTGATGCTGTATGCTTCTAAAAATTCATTATCTTTCTGAAGCTTCATTAAGTGATCTACGTTAGGAGTAAAAACTACTCCTTTGTCCAACTTATGTAGTAACTCTGACTGGGATATATTATCAATATTTATATTTAGAATTCTTACTTTGCTGCTCATGATTTTAAATGTCGATACAAGTACTCATCATTTTTGTTACATCAAAACTATGATGACTATCATAGTTTTTGTTAGCCAACCAATGAAAATTTTTGTTGTAAATAATTAGAAATTTATTTAAATGACAGATAAATAAGGTCTGCTGAATAGCTTTAAAACTCTTATCTTGCAAGCACCTCAGGCTATTTTTGTCGAAAACAGTGCAAGAGAATAGGGATATAAGGCTTAAAAACCTTGCATCTAAATAGGAGTAAAACTGTTAAGAGTTCCCCGCCCTTGAGTTCCCTATCCTCCACCAAAAGACTTTTATAGCTAACGCTACGCTACGCGAACAGCAAGCCCTAAATAAATTTTAGGAGTGAAAACAAAGTTGTTTATCATACATAAATTCAAATTTTGCATCACAAGATTACCCTGGAAAATCAGAGCCTGAAACCTTATTCATAGGGTGGTCATTACCCACCTTACCCTGATTGAGAAGGTGGAAAATATGTGTAAATAAGCGACAGAGAAAATCTAGCTTTTCAGATAAATAAATAAGCCAAAGCCATTATTATTTCATTTGAATCTCATATCTGATTGGTGTGTTATGGGGGTAATTTGGCTGATGCAACACTCATCTTTATCAAAAAACTTTGATTAACAAAAGCTTAATTGAAAAGATATGAACTCTCGGTTCTTTACCGCTTAATTATTAAGATATCATAAGAGAAAAATAATACTAGTGTTGCTACTGATTTTTTACATAAAAAATATATTTCATACACAAGAATATATGAAAGCTTTTTATTTTTATGTCAATTCAGCTTCTCTCTAGTTAAAAATACTGAGTAATTCCTATAACTGTGTGTAATGGATGTAAGATGCAAAAAAATATACTTCTTACACCAAACTGCTTTGCTTGCGTAAACTGCGAACAGTAGATATAAAATGTGCTGCTACCTGGTCAATTTCCTCATCAGTATTGAACCTTCCTATACCAAAACGTACTGATGCATAGGCGAAATCACGGGATTGCCCCAAAGCCGTGAGAACATGGGAGGGTGCAGTATTGGCAGAAGAACAGGCAGAACCGGAAGATACAGCCATCACGGGTTGTAATCCCAACAGTAACGCCGCACCGTCCACACCTTCAACACTAATATTCAAATTCCCCGCCACCCTGAGGCTAGGGTGTCCGTTGAGATGAATCCCTTCTAACTGGGAAATTTCCATCCATAATTTGTCTCGCAGTTGAGATAGCCGTTGGTTCTCCGTATCTTGTTGGGCGATCGCAATTTCCACAGCTTTTGCAAATCCCACGATTTGGGGTGTTGCTAAAGTACCCGAACGCATCCCCCGTTCATGTCCACCTCCGTGCTGCTGGGGAGCTAACCTTACTCTGGGGTTACGCCGACGCACATATAATGCACCAATCCCCTTAGGCCCATATACTTTGTGGGCAGTGAGGGACATTAAATCGATTTGCATCCCTTGCACATCTAAGGGTATTTTGCCAATTCCTTGGGCGGCATCCGTATGAAAAAGTACATTCTTCTCCTGGCACATCGCACCAATTTCAGCCAATGGTTGCAATACGCCAATTTCATTATTCACCGCCATGACCGATACCAGCACAGTATCGTCACGGAAAGCCTGTTCTAACTGATTGAGATCGATAATCCCATCTCCTTGCACCGGGAGAATGGTAATTTCAAACCCTAAGGATTGTAAATATTTGCAAGGGTCAAGCACAGCATTATGTTCTGTAGCGAGGGTAATAATATGCTGTCCTTTTTGGAAATAAGCCTCTGCAACCCCTTTAATGGCTAAATTATTTGCTTCCGTGGCTCCACTGGTAAAGACAATTTCTTCAGGGGTAGCGTTGATGGCTGCTGCTAGGACTTCCCTGGCTTGTTTGACTGCGGCTTCCCCTTCCCAACCATAAACGTGATTGATACTGGAGGGATTGCCAAAATGTTCTGTGAAATAGGGTAACATCGCTGCCAACACCTGTTTATCTACAGGGGTGGTAGCATGACAATCAAGGTAGATGGGGCGGACAGGCATAGTTACTGACTAATAATTTTGACCGGCTTATCCCCATAATATAGAATTTAGGGGCTTGCGCCCTCCGATTTCCTTTTTTTAACATTCTATCAAAGGGATCGCGATGATTTGATGGAAAAGCGATCGCCATTTTGTACTGCGTTAATGTAATGTAACGCACCGTCTATGCCATAATGTTTCGCTGGGTTACCCTACCGCTAACCTAGCCTACGAAATTTTATCCATTCCAAATTCCTTGGGGCATTTCTAGACTTCCATCCTTTCCCCAATTTGGTGGATAAATTCCCTGAGGAGGAAACATAGCTTGATTCCCGTAAGGGTAACCCAACATGATTTTTATAGATTTCAATCCCATAACCTTTGAATGGGATAAGCATCAAATTTGACATCTCTGCTAATAAAAATAAGAGAGTGATTGATAGCTTGAACGATTAACATTCTATCAAAGGGATCGCGATGATTTGATGGAAAAGTAAGTGCTGAGTAGAACTCAATATCTTTATCGATAATGGGTAAGATTTGAATATTTATAGATTGCAATTCTTTATATAAATCTTCAATAGGTCGATGAATTTGCAACTTGCCTATATTGATTTTAATAGCAATTTCCCAAAGACTAACGATACTAAAATACAAGTTTTCTTGGGTGTCAATAATATTCTTGACTTTAATCGATAGATTGGCATCACCTAGTAAATACCAAAGAAAAGCATGGGTATCTAAAAGATATTTCATACCCTTTACATATATTCCGCCAAATCTTCTAATGGTTCATCAAAATCATCTGACATAATGATTTGACCTGCCCAACTACCATAACCCTGATCGGTTTCCATCTTTGACTGAGATTGCTTATTATTTGGATATTTTTCTCGTAAATATTCTGCATAATGCAATAGTTCTGTCTTCAGAGATTCAGGCAGACTAATAACGACTTTCCATAAAGCTAGCTCAGTATTCATAGCTTTTATTTTAACCAGATAAAGGAATGAGTATCTAGTCGAAAACTGTGTCAATATTTATATTGCTGTTAGACATCATTATATTTCATGATTATATCATATGTAGCGATCGCCATTTTGTACTGCGTTAATGTAATGTAACGTACCGTCTATGCCATAATTTTTCGCTGGGTTACGCTATCGCTAACACTCCCTACGAAATTAAATCAGGGATTTAAACCCGCCACCAACGCCGACCACCAATTGGTGGGGGACTTAAACGATGCGGATAAACACATCACTCTTGACTGATAACTGTTAGCGCAGCTCTCCCGGAGGGAGCAGGAGGCTAACTGTTAGCGTAGCTCCTCCGGAGGAGGCTAACTGATAACTGTTAAACTATAATTATAGATGAAGTAGATAAAAGCAAGGGCATTTTATGAGTGTTTCAGAAATCAAAGAAGCGGTAATGAAACTCTCTACAGAAGAGTTAACAGATCTGATTAAATGGCTTGATGAATTCTCTGAATCTCTATGGGATAAGCAAATTGAAGAAGACTTTGAATCTGGCAAGCTAGATCATCTAATTAAACAAGCAAGGCAAGAATTCAGAGAAGGAAAGTGCCAGGAAATTTAAAGCATTTCACCACTCCAACCTTCTGGGAATACTACCGTCAGTTGCCACCCGAAATTCAAGAATTGGCAGATAAAAACTATGAGTTGCTCAAGCAAGATCCCAAACATCCATCTTTGCACTTCAAAAAGATCAGAAGTTTGTGGTCGGTAAGAGTAGGTAAAAATTATAGAGCTTTAGGTTCTGATGAACCAGAGGGAATTCTATGGTTCTGGATCGGTTCCCACAGCAAATACGATGATATCTTAAAGCAAATCTAGCTTTTTTAGTGCGATCGCCTGTAGTGAAAGAAGTGCGATCATCGCTCTTGTTAGGTTGGGTTGAGGTAACGTAGCTTGCTTGCCGTTCGCGTTATGTCCTGTGATCGCGGATCTTGTAGTAACGCACCCTTGTGTTAGCATAACTCCTCTGCAAGAGGCATTTTGAATTTTGAATTGACCTGTGGTATATCTGATTTAAAATACACTAATCCCATCAGAAAACCGTAGATTAGTTGCAGAGGTTATAAGCAGTGGGCATTGTAGTTGAAAACGTATCCAAACAGTTTGGTAGTTTCCAGGCTGTAAACCAAGTAGATTTGGAAATTAAAAGTGGCTCTTTAGTAGCATTGTTGGGTCCCTCTGGTTCGGGGAAATCTACCCTGCTGCGACTAATTGCGGGATTGGAAATGCCAGATGGAGGTAAAATTTGGCTCACGGGCAAAGATGCAACCAATCAAAGCGTGCAACAAAGGAATATAGGGTTTGTATTTCAACACTATGCCTTGTTCAAACACATGACAGTGAGGCAGAATATTGCTTTTGGTTTAGAAATTCGCAAAGCAGCAAAAGGGAAAATTAAGTCGCGGGTTGAGGAGTTACTTGATTTAGTCCAATTGAGTGGATTGGGCGATCGCTTTCCATCCCAATTATCCGGTGGACAAAGGCAGAGGGTAGCATTAGCTAGGGCATTAGCGGTAGAACCCAAGGTATTGCTGTTAGATGAACCCTTTGGCGCGTTGGATGCAAAAGTTCGGAAGGATTTACGTGCTTGGTTGCGCCGTCTCCATGATGAAGTTCACGTGACCACGGTTTTTGTCACCCACGACCAAGAGGAAGCGATGGAAGTGTCTGATGAAATCGTGGTGATGAATAAAGGGAAGGTGGAACAAATCGGCACTCCAGCGGAAATTTACGATCATCCCGCCACTGCATTTGTGATGAGTTTTATTGGTCCGGTGAATGTGCTACCCAGTAACTCCCGCATATTTCAGGAACATGGATTTGATTCGGTTCACCCAGAAATGTTTTTGCGTCCCCAGGATGTGATTGTGGACACAGTCCCCAATGGTACAACAGTACCGGCTAGGATCAATCGTTTAATTCATTTGGGTTGGGAAATCCAGGTAGAGTTAAGCTTGGATGATGGGCAAGTGGTGACAGCCCATTTGAGTCGGGAACGGTTTGATAAGTTAGATTTGGAACCACAACAACGAGTATATGTCAAGCCTAAGGATGCTAAATCGTTTCCATTGTATTATTCTATTTGAGGTTTCTTCTCTAGTTCTTCCCAATTTAAATCTATCTTAGATGCAAAAAGCATAAATTGTAGGTTGGGTTGAGGGACGAAACCCAACATTTTTCGTTCGATTTGTTGGGTTTCACTCCGTTCTACCCAACCTACGAATGAGTTTGAAAACACGCCCTAGGGTTACACCCTGACGCGCAGGCTGCGCGAGAGCGGTGAGAGTGTCAAAATACTGTTGTAGGTCATGGCTAGGAGCAAAAATGGTGACACCATTGATTAAGACAGCAACAGAATCCGATATAGAGCCAATAGTCAGTTCACTTGTACTTGCGTTTAGTACAGATCCAGCAGTACGTTGGATGTATCCCTCACCCCAGGAATACCTGAAAAATTATCCCCAGCTTGTCAGGGTATTTGGTGCTAAGGCATTCGAGTATAAAACTGTCTACTACATTGGCGGTTATGCCGGTGCTGCTGTTTGGTTTCCTCCTCAGAGCAAGCTTGACATGGATGCAATGGGTGCGTTTCTTCAGCAAACCATATCTCAGCAACGGCAAGAAGAAGTATTTGCTGTGTTGGAACAGATAGAAAGCTACCATCCCCATGAGCCTTATTGGTACTTAGCAATCCTTGGGGTAGAAGCCAATCAACAGCATAAAGGGTATGGTTCGGCATTGATGAGACATAAACTCCAAGAGTGCGATAAAACTAACACAATTGCCTATCTAGAATCTTCTAATCCCAACAATATCCCATTCTACGAAGGACATGGGTTTAAGGTAATTGGCGAAATTCAAGCTGGAGAATCCCCAACTATCTTTCCCATGTCGCGCCATCCTTCACAGGAATTATCAGCAACTTTTACGTAGAAGGGCGATCGCAAAATGTAAGTATGTAATGGGCATCAAAATTGATATAGAAATTAATCCCAGGTAGGAAGGAGGTAGTATATGAGACTCCTGAGATTCAATGATTCCAAGCAATTTTACGATACAGCAAAAGATTATTTACTTCAATACGAAGCCCATCATTGCTTACCATTAGCGATCGCGGAAACCTTGGTTAAACACCCCCAAAGGTATAATTGTCAACCATATTTAGCCGTAGTAGAGTCAGCAGGAGAAGTTGTAGCCACAGCTATCAGAACCCCTCCTTATAAACTCGTGCTGTCGAGAATAGAAGATTTGGGTGCAGTTGAACTGATAGCAAAAGACCTATACTCCCAGCAAACCGAATTACCAGGATTTTCTGGGTTGATTGAGGAAACATTGGCATTTGCTCAAACTTGGCAAAATATTACTGATCAAGCTTGTCAACTGGGAATGCAAATGCGGATTCATCAGCTACAAACCGTGCAGGATATCCCCAGAAGTCAAGGACATTTACGTAATGCTACTGATGAATACCGTTCGCTTTTACTTAAGTGGTACAAAGAATTTGACACCGAAGCGATGGGTGCTATGGGTGGAACCCAGGAAAGCATAGAACGTGCCATTGACCATCATCTCCAGCAAAATACTGCTTACATTTGGGAGAATGAAGTTCCCGTAACCATGATTTTTTGTGCAGGTGCAACAGCTAACAGCAAACGAATTGGTCCTGTATATACTCCCCCAGAATACCGCAAACAGGGATATGCTACTACCTGTGTTGCAGAATTAACTGAGAAACTACTTCAGGCAGGTAGTAAATTCTGCTGTTTATTTACTGATTTAGCCAATCCTACTTCTAACAAAATTTACCGTAAAATTGGTTATCTACCCGTAGCTGACTGGAATGACTACAACATTCCTCTTTGATTTTGTGAAAATTAATATGCTTAGATCCCCGACTTCTATCCTAGGAATCCCTAGGATTTGCAGATATTGATTCAGAAGTCGGGGATCTTGTTTCTTAAAACTTCAGAGGGAGATTATAGATGATTTAAGACAGGCGAGACAAAATCAAACCAAACCACTGGTTTTCATCCGTCCATACCTGTTGGGGAATTAATCCATGAGCTTGTAAGTCTTGCTGGATGGTATCTAAATCAAACTTGCGGGAAATTTCCGTGCGAATGGTTTCCCCGGCGGTAAAATTAGCCTTGAGATTGAGACTGCGTAATTCTACCGTTTGAGCGATCGCACTTTTTAAATGCATTTCAATTTGTTGTTCAACTTCATTGTAGAATGCCCAGTGGCTAAATTGAGTAGTATCAAAATTCCCTTCAAACTTGCGGTTTAAATGCTTTAACATATTTAAGTTAAACTCTGCTGTTACCCCTTGGCTATCATCATAAGCAGCCTCTAAAATATCTTTGGGCTTTTGTAAATCAATTCCCAAAAGGAAATATTCACCTGGGTGCAAAGCATCTGTAATCTGGTTAAAAAAGCGATCGCATTCTTGGGTATTCATATTACCCAAACTGCTGCCAATAAAAGCAATTATGCGAGTGGGTAATTTTGTCGGTTGGAGGTTGCTTAGTGCTTGTTCGTAGGTTCCTGCTAAGGCGTATACTTGCAGGGTGGGATAGTCTTTTAGTAATTGTTTGGCACTAAGTTCCAATATCCCCGTACTCACATCTATGGGTAAATAATGTAGGGGATAATTCAAGTCCTGGTATGCATCCAGAAGAATACGGGTTTTAGTAGAACTACCGCTACCTAACTCTACCAGTTCGCAAGTGCCTGTTATTTTCGCTATTTCTATGGAGTAATTTTGTAATATTTTTGTTTCAGTGCGAGTAGGATAATATTCTGGTAAATCACAGATTTGCTCAAATAATTCCGAACCGCGATCATCGTATAAATACTTGAATGGCAAAGTTTTGGGCGTTTTTTTCAAACCTTGAATTACATCGCTCCCAGCAGTTGTAGACACCATTTTAGTAGGTTCTAGTAGATGTTTGATTTGTAACCTTTGGGTAGTACTATCTGGGAAATTAAGATGACCACTGACAGCTTTAGATAATGACATTACTCCTCCGTGGGATTAGTTTACAGCCCCAAGACTGTAATTTTTATCTCATAGATGAGTAAACCACGTTAATGTACCAATTGGTATGATTCACCTCACAAGGAGGGGAGGAGGGAAGGAGTGTAGACACGAAGTGGCTTCCCGTAGACACGCAGTGGCTTCTCGAAGAGTAGGGTAGGAGGGAAGGAGGGAAGGATACTTATTACTTATTACTTATTACTTATTACTTATTACTTATAATCCCAGCCTCGGCACATAAATGCAAATACCACAGCATATGGCAACTAGAAACAGAAGCGAGCAATAGTTCTTCAGGATTATATTTCGTTTTATCACCGCAAAAAGCGGGATCGGATGAACCGAAAATTATTGGTTTTCCTGGTACTTCAATTTCATAAGAGCGATCGTAAGCTTTATAATTTGAAGTCCCTTGACCATTATTTCCCGTCCATTGCAGAGAAATATGATATGAATGTTCTTTCATTCTTCTTCTTCATAAAATAAGATTAAGCTCGCCAATCGTTGATATAAATCAAATCGACGGATGATTTTGGCTGGTCAACCCTAAAGTGAAATCTTTGGGCGGGAAAATATATCGTGTTATAGTCATCGATAATCGCTTGGGTCGGTAAGTTTTCTTGGTTGCGTTGCAGTGCTCTTTCTAAAGCAGTTTCAAAGGAACACTCAATCCAAAATGCTAAATCGTAATTATATCTGAGCGATCGCCTCAAGAGAAAAATCCCTTCCAAGAGGATTACATCTACGTCTTGAAAATCATAAATTTGCTCAAAGGGAGTGCCAAATTGCCCAGTTAAAGTCTTTTTTAAGTAAATAGCTCGTTGATTCTGCAAAGGATAAATAAGTTGCTCAAACAGATCCTCAAAGGAAAAAGCATGGTGATAGAAGTGTTCTCCTGAATTTTTGGCACTGAAGCGTTGTTCTGGTGGATTAAGCCAAGGATCGATATTAATAGAGATAGTCCTCAAGCCTTGCCTATTGGTTTCTTTGGCAATTTTTTCGGTAACATAACCTTTCCCCGAACCATCAATCCCACTGATGGCAACCAGTAGGCTTTTATCTGGTAAAACTTGCGAACGCCCCTCTTGAATAGTTGTCACAAGATCGTTCACTGTTTTGCTAATCATAATTAGGCTGATGATAATTTTTTCCGCAAAAATCTAGTTAGATAATAAAATCGCCCAGTAAAAACAATTCCTGCAAATTTTGTCAACTACATCACAACACTAGAATGGGCAGCAACTATCTGCCAAGTATTACTAGAAGAGAGAGTCCAAATACGAGTAAAGCGCAAATAATTATCGAAACCAGAACCATCGTAGCTACCGATTAAATGGACTTTAACAGTAACAATTGCAACATTTTCTAGCACTTGAATATGGCGATCTGAAGGTGTCAAAGCCTCTATCTTAAACTTTCCAGATTGATGAGCAGCAAGATCGTCTTGTTTACCTAACACTTGACCGAGATGATTGGTAAAAATGAGTTCGGGAGCCAACAATTTTTCGAGAACTTTTACATCGGAATCAAACATTGCCAGTCTCAGCTGTTCTTCCGCTTCGATAATCTGTGCTTCAATTGGATTACTCATAATAATCTCCTATATAAGTAAGTTGGCGTTAAAAATTCTCGTTATGACAAGGCAGGAGGCAGAAGGCAGAAGGGAAAAGGTTTTTGAGCAACTTTACTTTTCGTTACATACTTAGGTTTTTTCGCGCTTTCTTACTTAGATTGTCTAATCCCGTTTCACTTTATTCATGATACAAATCATGAACTTGGGCGCAAGCCGCAGCGCCCCTACATATATATCAATATTCTCGTGAATTGGTATAACTATTTATAATGTTGAACAAACTTACAAGATACAATTGCGGTTCCACAGTTTGTAGGCATCCTCAGCATTAGAGACATTAGGAAAGTAACGGGTCATGCTATCGGCACACATTGAGTTCACCACCTCGCTTAAGTAGTTGGTATTGACCAGGGAGTCGAGCCGATCAGTCCACGTACCCTGATTGATGTGTCCTCTGTCGGTATCAAGTGATTTCAGTGGTATCTGCAAAAAATCAGCGATTTGCTGATGCGAACGGTTCAGTTCGTGAGTTTTCAGAACTAGACATCGTTCTGGAGGAATCAGCTGCGTGCAGGTTTTAATGTGTTGATTCCATGCGTTTACCAAAGCAGTAATCGAATAAATGCCCTGGGCTTCGAGTATGCGATCATGACGGGTATGAGGGTACTGTTCGGGCTTAAACCACCAGTTTAAAAATGAACTTACATCGGGTGGAATTTGACGACTGATTAGATGCCCAACCATTGATTGCATCCAGGTGTAGGGGTCTCGAATGAGAACGATAAACTTAGCTTCACCGAAAACCGTTAGCAAGTGGTCGATGATGAATTGATTTGCCCATGCAATATCGTATTCTAGGTTCAGTCTGCGATCGCGTTCCATAAGATAGGCTCTAAATGACTGTGCATCAACTTCACCCCGCGACTGTCGCAGAATCATTTCTAGGGTTTGGGCACGCTCAGGTTCGTGAGCAGCACGATAGCAGCGTGCTAACAGGGAATAGAGAGATGCTGTTCCCGACTTTGCCTGTCCCACACAGAATGCCTTAGTTGTTCTCTGTAAATCCCCGCGATCGCTTGTAAGTACTTCGTCCATATTAATACCTGATTGACGTTTATGCCGATGCCACGTTTTTGTTAGCCTGTTACTCCAAACCCAGACATTTTCAGGCTTCTTAAATTTATTCATCCCTATCTACTACAGCTTCAGCATCGACTTCTACAAGAAATCTTTCCTCAGCTAGGGCTTGTACACCAATCAAACACATTGCTGGAATTTGACCCATGCTAAAGTATTCACGTATAACTTCTCCGATCGCTTCTGCATATTCAGCATGATAATTCACTACATAGATATTCATTTTGACAATATTTGCCATTGTCGCATTAACACTTTCTAACGCAGCTTGAACATTACTGAATGTTTGTTTTAGTTGATCTCGTAATTCACCATTACCAACTAAATTCTTTTGGCGATCGACTCCAACTTGCCCAGCCACGTAAATAGTTTTAATACCATTTTTTTCAACCACAGCTACTTGGGAGAAATAATTACTCCAATCTGGTAAAGTTGTAGGATTAAGATAGTATTTATTCACAATAAAACCCTGATTATACAAAATTTTAAGCGATGTAGACGCAATCATTTACAAAGTGTCGCCAACGCTTACCATCTTCATTTTTGTCCTGGGCGCGAACATACCAATCAGGAAACCTAAGTCCTATACTTATTACTTATTACTTATTACTTATTACTTTCCCTCACTCCCTCACTCCCTCCTTCCCTCACTTCCTCACTCCCTCACTCCTAAATCTCCAATCCTCTAGACTTAAGCATATTCTCCCGGCGCTTGCGGGCAATTTCTTGTAAGTCAATAATCTTATCGGTTTCATCTACAATTTCGCCGGTAAGCACTTCCAACACATCTTCCAGGGTGACGACACCGGATACACTACCATATTCATCGAGTACTACTACTAAATGTTCGCGACTATCTTGAAAATTCTTCAGTAACTTATCTAACCGCACCATTTCTGGCACAAAGTGTACGGGACGAGCTAAAGTGGCGACTTGTTGATTATATTTTCCTTGGATGAGAGCAGTTAGTAACTCATGTTTTAGTGCTAAACCTATCACTTGTTCTAAGGAATCTTTAATCACCAAAATGCGGCTGTGTTGGGATGAAATAATATTTTGTTCCACTTCACCCAGGGTACAATCCCCATGTAAATAAGTAATGGTGATTCTTGGGGACATGACATCAGCAGCAGTTAAGTCATTGAGTTGAAATACCCGGTGAATCATCTCCGCTTCATCATCTTCAATTACCCCCTCTTGATAACCAATGGTGGCGAGGAAACGAATTTCTGCTTCATTGGTTGTGGGAATTTTTTTCCCTTGAGTAAAGGGAAGGGTGATTTTTTCCACCAACCACACCAAAGGACTAAATACCAAGGTTAAAAAACGGACTGGTAAAGCCACTGTTAAAGCAATGGGTTGGGAATAGCGTTCGCCGATAGTTTTGGGAATTATTTCCCCAAAAACTATAATTAGGAAAGTCATAATCCCCGTGACAATACCCAGCCATGTCTGTCCTAAAGCTTGATCGGCAAGTATACCAATTACAGCAGCACCAACTATATTAAATATATTATTGAGAATAACAATAGTAGCGATCGGGCGATTCATGTTTTTGCGAATCGCTAACAGTGCTTCTGCCCCTGGTTTTTTCGATTGTGCTAATTGCTGGACTTTAATCCGGGGAACGGAAAATAAGGCGGTTTCTGCCATCGCACAAATTGCTGAACCCAGGATAACGGTAAATGCAGTAATAACGAGTTTTAACATACTCAGTGGCGCGAGCTGATAATTGGGGATAGATTTTCTCGGAGATGAGTATTAATCATCTCCTCATGGTTAAATCGAGGTATCAACAAGCTTAACTTGTAGTGCGGCGAAAACCAGCCAAAATTTGCCGGAATTGTGAATGGTACCAGTTACGAAAGCTAGAGCTTAATGCCCAAGGACGATTTGCCCAACTACCACCTTTCAAAACACGGTGTTGGTTGTCAAAGTCAGCTTTGGAGTATCCCTTTACAAGGATCATACTCAAAACCATCCTAGGCATCAAACCATGAGCCAGTCCACTCCCACACTCATTAAGAATATAGACGCGCCTAAATAGGCAAGTAATCGACACATTGTTAAGGAATTTGTTGGCGATCGCCATCTTTCTTTACATAAATTTACACAATTTTCGTACCAGCCAGTCTGGAAAATGCGGACTAGACTAGGAATTGTAAAGAAGCACACACAAATAGGAGATTCAGCAATGAATAAAATCCTCAAAAAACGACTTTTACCTAGCCTGATTGCCACAGGATTAATTGGTGCAACCTTCATCCCTGCCAAACCCGCCTCTGCGGATAGATTATTGAAAGACGTAGTAACAGGAGCAGGAGTTGGGGCTGTATCGGGAGTCGTTACCAAAAAGGGTTCCACTGTGGACAATGCAATTAACGGAGCAGTCGCCGGTGCAGCAGTAAATGCTGCTAACCGTGGTAAAAAACCCAGCTTAGTTCGAGATGCAGCTGTAGGAGCTGCGGCTAGCACTGTATCTGGTGTCATTACTAGAAAACGCAAACGTCCGGTGCAAGATGCTGTTAGCGGAGCCGTTACTGGTATTTTGATTAATCAAACGCGCTAAAGCTAGGGCGTGTTGTCAAACCCAAAATTAGCATCAATTGTAGGTTGGGGAGCCACTCCGTTGCCGAGGTTCCCTCCGTTATAGTCAGTGGCGTTTGAGGAACGTAGACGCGGAGCGGCTTCTCGAAGAGTAACCCAACATCCCTCATTCGATTTGTTGGGTTACTCTCAGTTCTACCCAACCTACACCCCACACCCTACACCCCGCCCCAACGGGGTTTTATGGTGAGAGGGGACGTGGAGTGAGAAACGATTAACACCCGATGTGCAACTTTATTTTTATTCCCCTTCTTTTTAAGGAGGGTTAGGGAGTCTATCACGCTGATTTACTAAGTGTAAGATCCCTCAACCCCCTTACAAGGGTATAATTTTCATTGTTGAACTTGCTGAACTCTCTAGGAGGCAAACTATGGCAATTCTGCAAACAGAAGATGGCACCCTTTACACTGACTTGCAAACAATTACTCAAGAATTAGCTCCTGTCAACGTTAAGATAAATCATTGGACGGTGGGAGATAACCCCGATATACGTAATTTATTGGTACAGCCAAGCCTCCAGGATGATGAGAAGGAAACTGTGCTCCAAAGTCTAGATGGGTATTTTCAAGAGTTGCAACAAACAGCAGGCTATCAATCTCGGGATCTAATTGTGCTTCATCCTGGTATCCCCAATCTAGATGAGTTATTGGCAAAGTTTGATAAAATCCATACCCATGCAGATGACGAAGTGCGCTACATAGTGGATGGGGAAGGAGTTTTTGGGTTTGTACGTCCTGATGGCAGTCAGGTGGAATTAACAGTACAAGCAGAAGAATATATCAACGTACCAGCGGGTACGGAACATTGGTTTTATTTAACACCGGCAAAACGGGTAAAGGCGGTACGTTACTTTACTGGTACTGAGGGCTGGGTTCCTGAATATACTGGTACTGCAATTAAATTTCCTCATCACCGCAATCTACAAGGGGTAAAGGGGTGAAGCGGATTGTTTTTTGCGATTTTGACGGCACCATCACCGCAGAGGAAACCTTTGTTGCTGTTTTAAAAGAGTTTGCTCCAGAAATTTCTGCCCAATTGATGCCGCAAATGTATGCCAGAAAATTGACGCTAAGGGAAGGAGTGAGGCAAATTCTAGAGTCCATCCCATCATCCCGTTATGGGGAAATTTTAGAATTTACTCGCACCAAGGCAATTCGTCCTGGTTTTGTAGAACTACTGGATTTCTTAGCTACGCGGGATGTACCCTTAGTCGTAGTTTCTGGGGGATTGCGGGGAATCGTAGAAACTGTGTTAGGTGATTTGATCGAGCGAGTGCAGGCAATTCATGCAGTGGATGTGGATACCAGTGGCGAATACTTGCAGGTATCTTCTGAATTTGAGGGAGGTACAGAACTAGTTGCCAAAGTGCAGGTAATGGCAAAGTATGTTGCTGATGAAAACATTGCCATTGGGGATTCAATCACCGATTTAAATATGGCACTACACACGCCCGTGGTATTTGCCAGGGAACCCCTGACCAAATATCTGCAAGAATATCAAAAACCCTACATTCCCTGGGATGATTTTTTTCAAGTGCGCGATCGCTTAATAGATTTATGGAAATAATAATACCATTTTGAAAGATAATTGCAACAGACGAAACTCTGAAAAGCTTTTCCATTAGCTCTTTTACAATCCAAAATCCAAAATGATGAACAGTCAAGTTCTTATAGATGCCCGCATTGAATTAATTGCTGCCGCTCGCCTTTTCTACCAAAAGGGTTGGATGGTGGGGACTGCGGGTAATCTCTCCGTGCGTCTACCCGATGGTAGTTTTTGGATTACAGCTAGCGGTAAAGCCAAGGGAGAGTTAACCACCAGGGATTTTGTACGGGTGTATGCAGATGGCACAGTAGAAACACCTGACCCCGGCTTAAAACCTTCTGCTGAAACTAGCATTCACCAAAGCATTTACAACCTCTTTCCCAAAGCTACAGCTTGTTATCATGTCCATTCTGTAGAAGCAAATTTGGCTTCTATGTTTGCCCAAGAAGATGCTCTGAATCTACCACCCCTAGAAATGCTCAAAGGGTTGGGAGTATGGTCAGAAAATCCCCGTTGTCAGATGGCTGTATTTACTAACCATTTACAGGTATCGCAAATTGCCACAGAGATAGAATCTCGTTTCCGCACCCATCCACCACAAATACCAGCCTTATTAATCCGCAATCATGGCGTTACCGTGTGGGCATCTTCCCCGGAAACCGCACTGAACTACATTGAATTGGTGGAATATATCTTTCGCTATATGGTAGCAGCACGTCAGGTGAGGTGAGTTCAGTTATCGGTATTTCCATTGATAAATAGGGGAACACCCCAATTATTTCTGCCATTGATTTCTGGGGAATTTCTATTTATGAAAATACATTTAACATTTGTATTCTTTCTTAAGATACAAGTAACTGGGTCAAATTAAATATACAACCTCACCCCCAGCCCCTCTCCTTATTAAACTCACCCCCAGCCCCTCTCCTTATTAAGGAGAGGGGTGCCGTCAGGCGGGGTGAGGTTAAGTCTTACATTTTATTTCGCCTACCTACTTAGCAGGTTTCAGTTGGGTGCAATACAATAACCATAATGCTTGAACCAACCAACAATGTCACTTCAATTAATAGTTTCTCAAGCTTCAGTAATGGCTTTATCTAAATCAGAATAAGTTGTCGTCTGTAAAAATCATTTAACTTTTGAACAGAAATTTTAGATTGGAGAAAACTATAGTGAATAGGGTGATAAATAAATTAGGTGAGCATCAACATATTCAATGGCTCCCTTAATTTACACTACTTTATTATAACTAAAATTATTCATTACTATACAGGCTCCTTCCTAGAAATTTGGCACTAAAATTTGATAATAATTCTCTCTATTACGGTAGGCATCAATAATTTTTTGTCGCAAGTCATGTTAAAAAGTAAAAAGATAAAAGTAAAAAGTAAAAAGATAATCCCCATAAATAAATAAATTGAGGGGATAAGATTACGGACGTATTGTTTCTTGCACTACCTGTATCGAAACAAATGTT
>JASJDS010000261.1 GCA_030065055.1 Calothrix sp. MO_192.B10 | reverse complement strand
TCAAAGAAAAGGCAAACTCCGAAGGAGTTAGCGCCAGTGAAATGGCTGAACGCTTATTCAGGAATACACAAGGTTAAAACCTTGCCCGTCCGCTTCATCCCCTGGTTACAAACACAGGGGTTCTCGCGTCCCGTCTTGCTTTGATAGTATAGGAATCCGGTTTGATTTGTGAATTGACTTGTAGGGGGAGGGAACTCTTAACAGGGAACAGAAAGTGTACTGAGTTCTGTTCAAAAATCAAATAGTAATCCTATATTGTTTTTAAATTGTTAATGAACCTTCCAAGGGACAAACACGTCTATCCATCATTTACAAAGTTGAATAAAATTAGGTACTTCTAGGGTGCGTTACGCTGCGCGGCAGGACACCCTACGTGTTTTAAGCGCGATCACAGGCTACCTCATAACTTGCACCATTCAAGGGCTAGCCCAAATGTCACGGGAATAAATTTCCTTTTCTTAAAGACTAAGTCTGATAAATCAGACGCTCGTAAGACAGGAGAGCACGTTGAAACGTGCTTGGTTTATTAGCCTTGAAATAAATTTCAAGGTGGGAATGTGGGCTAAACGACATTGGTGCAAGTTGTTAGCTACGCCAACAAAAATCAAATAGTCATCCTATATGATAATTTTTCTCCTTGAGATAAATGATGACACAGATAAGTATCACAAAAAATTAAGTGTATTTAACATTGTTACTCCAAATCATATCCTATATAAACAAAAAGAAAAAACTATGATGAATGCTGTAATATTCTAAGCATAAAAATGAAACTATTAATGAGTTTATGGTTGGTCATTAATAACTTTAAAAAACATTTATCACTGGAAATATTAGCAATAATTATCATCGCCTTGGCAGTTCTAATGCGAATTCTCAATTTGGATAGTCGAGAATTTTGGTATGACGAAGTTTTATCGCTATTGCTTTCTACTGGACAAAAAAATGCCTACCATACTCCTGGAGATACACCAGTTGTCTTAGCAGAATATAGTTCTTTGTTAAGCCTACCTGTTGAGGTAAGTTTGCTTAGTTTTATCACAACGGTGAAACAGCTACTTACAAGTTTATTGGGAGGTGAACCTCACCCACCATTATTTTTCTTAAGCCAACACTTTTGGTTACGTTTTTTTGGTAATGGTGAGGCGGCAATACGAGGTTTAAATACTTTAATTAGCATTGCTGCAATTGGCAGTACTTATGGTTTAGGGAAACTACTACTGGGACATAGGGGAGGACTACTGCTAGCAGCTTTACTAGCAGTGAATCCATTTTATTTATTCCACTCCCTGAATGTTCGTATGTATGCTCCCTTGGTTTTCTGGGGAACACTGAGCGCGTGGTCACTACTAAGTCTGATTTATCGTCAGGATAATCCTACTACCAAGAGTCGTCATCCTCATTTTTTGTGGAACTTTCTGTTGATAGCATCAGTTGCAGCTGGGTTACTGACTTTTTATTTGTACGCTTATTGGGTTATTGCCTTGGCAACTTTGGTACTGTACCTGGATAGAAGACATTGGTGGCAGCACGCCTTGCGGTTAGGTGCAGGAGTTTTACTCACCATTCCCTGGGTGCTACGGGGTACGCTGATACAACTGAGCAATGCAGATTTGAACCGCTTCGGCTCAGTGAAAGAAGGTGCTATTTCCTGGTTACTCCACCTAAAAGACACGATCCATATTTTGGGAATTCACCTAGTCGTTGGAGATTGGGTCACAAGTTTACCACCTGTGAGTATTTTATTGGTTGGGTGCATGGCGGTGTTTGTGCTAGGTATCTGTGCTACCAGGCTGTGGAAAAGTGGAGAAAAGGAAAATTTGGGAATTGCTCTAATCTTGGGAATTTTACCCCTTATGCTAGCGTTAGCAGTAGATGTAATTACTCAAAAGTTTACTCTTGGTTTTGGCTGGGGGAGATCAATGATTATGATTCTTCCTGGGTGTTTACTATTACTAGTATTGGGCATAGAAAGGGGAACTCCTAGGCAATGGCGTACATCTATTGCAGCTGGACTATTGTTGTTATATTTAAGTATTGGTGTGGCTGATTTTAGTCTGCGTCAGCGTTCAATGTTCCATTCAGTTGCAGACTTAATCTTACAGGAACCAACCCAGTCAACTTTAATTGCCATGAATTCTAAAGCTTGGGGTCATGTTATGCGTTTGGCTTATTATATTCCCCCTCGCGCTCCTGTCATGCTTTTGGCAGAACACCCCGCCAATCTAGCAAATACTTTGCAACAGGTGCTAGATGATAAAGCTCAAAAATATGCTCGTGTTATCTGGCTGGACAGTGCCGATCCGGTATGGTCTCGTTTGAAAACAGAGACAGAAATACAAAATACAAAACAGCAAATTCAACAGATTTTATCCTCTCAGTGGCAACTGAATAAAACTCTGCATTTGTCAGGTACCATGTCTATTGACAAGTTTAACATCAATCTTTACTCACACTCTTTTCGTAATTGAACTTTTGTTTCTTAACATTCTCTGGAAAAACTTTTATTTCCTTTCTTTATGAGTCATATTCCAGCAAATAAACTATTATCAGTGCCTACTGACTCCTTGCAAATTCTTCCATTACCCCATAGGGATTACCTCTTGTCTCTCGTAATTCCTACTTACCAAGAACGTGAAAATATTGAAAACATTGTCAAAATATTAACTTACCTCTTAGATGAATCTATCCCCGGAGAATACGAGCTAATTGTTGTAGATGATGATAGTCCAGATGGTACCTGGGAAATAGCACAGTCACTAATGTCAGAGTATCCCCAGTTGCAAGTAATGCGTCGCCAGGGGGAGCGGGGACTATCTTCAGCGGTGATTCGTGGATGGCAAGTGGCCAGAGGTGAGATTTTAGGGGTAATTGATGGTGATTTGCAACACCCACCCCACACAATTTTGCAAATGTTAGATGCCATAGGAAAAGGTGCTGATTTGGCAGTGGCTAGCCGTCATATGGACGGTGGCGGGGTAAGTAGTTGGAATTTTGTCAGGCGTTTTTTATCCCGTGGTGCTCAATTGTTGGGGTTAATTATTCTACCAGAGGTATTGGGTAGGGTTTCCGATCCCATGAGTGGATATTTTATGGTGCGTCGCTCCTGTGTGGTAAGTACAACCCTGAATCCGGTAGGGTATAAAATTTTATTAGAAGTAATTGGGCGGGGGAATGTAGGGAAAATAACTGAAGTTGGCTATGTGTTTTGTGAACGCAAACAGGGAGAAAGTAAGGTTACTTGGAAACAATATGTGGATTACATCCATCATTTAGTACGTTTGCGGTTGTCTACGGGAAGACTAGGAAGATTTAGCCAGCTTGTAGGTTTTCCCATTGGTAGATTTCTCCGGTTTGGGTTGGTAGGATTGAGTGGGGTCTTTGTAGATATGGGGGTACTTTATTTACTCAGTGACCCGACTACCCTGGCATTGCCCCTCACTCGGAGTAAAATTATTGCTGGGGAAATAGCCATTTTCAATAATTTCCTATGGAATGATGCTTGGACATTTGCAGATGTGGCAATGCAGCAGCGGGAATGGCGACAACGTTTAAAGCGATTTGTCAAATTCAATCTGATTTGTTTGGCTGGATTGGTTTTGAATGTGTTGGTGTTAAATTTAGTGTTTAATTTTATTTTACCTAACCGCTACATCGCTAATTTAATTGCGATCGCATTTGCAACTATTTGGAATTTCTGGGTCAATCTCAAACTCAGTTGGCGAGTTACCCAGGTGAAGTAGAGGAGTGAGGGGAGTGAGGGAGTGAAGGAGTGAAGGAGTAGGGGCGGGGTTTCCCCGCCCGGAATGAGGGGGTGAAAGGAGTGAAGAAGTGAAGGAGGGAAGGAGTGAGGGAGTGAAGGAGGGAAGTAGTAGGGGCGGGGTTTCCCCGCCCGGTGGGGTTTCCCCGCCCGATGGAGTTTCATCGCCCGGAGTGAGAGATAAGTCTAAGTTCGGAATTACTTTGGTGTTAATAGTCTGGTTTGTGATTGGGTTGGGGTTGCGTTTAATTAATTTAACAGGCAAACCTCCGTGGACCGATGAGTTTTCTACCCTAGTATTTAGTTTGGGTAATAGTTTTTTAACCGTACCCCTAGACCAAGCGATCGCAGTCAATACCCTGTTACAACCGCTACGACCACAATTAAGTGCGGGTATTCAAGATGTATTGTCTCATTTGCTTACACAAAGCAATCACCCACCACTTTATTTTGTCTTAGCCCATTGGTGGATGGAGTTATTTCCGACACAGCAAGGCATAGTATCTTTATGGGGGGCGCGATCGCTTGCTGCTGTTTTGGGTGCATTATCTATACCCGCTATCTATGGTTTAAGTTGGATTGCTTTTCGTTCCCCTGTGGTGAGTCATATCGCTGGGGCAATGATGGCTGTTTCTCCCTTCAGTATTTTCCTCGCCCAAGAAGCTCGCCATTATACCTTTGTAATCCTGTGGGTAATTGCCTCTTTTGCTTGTTTATTGACTGCAACACGCCACATTCAAAACCAAACCAAGTTACCCATTTGGCTAATTTTCGGTTGGATATTAACCAATGCTTTGGGTATTGCTTCCCATTACTTTTTTGTACTTACCCTGTGTAGCGAAGCAGGGGTGTTAATATTCCTCGCTTGGCGACGGTATGGGGAAATAGATAGGGAGGGGAGACAAAGAAATACTCTTCCATTCCTCAAATCCCCTTGGAAACAAATTTATCTTGTTGCTGGGGGTACCCTTGTATCTGGTTTAGTCTGGCTACCAATTTTTTTGCAAAATTCCTATGGCAATCAATTAACCGAATGGATTCAGGGTTCTAAATCTGGATTAGCTTGGTTAAGTCCAATTTTTCAAGCTTTAGCTGCATGGATTACCATGATTTCCCTACTACCCGTAGAATCACCACATCTATGGGTAATTATTGCTTCTGGTTTGGTAATGATTGTTTTTTTCCTTTGGGCAATACCATTGTTGTGGCGAGGTATCAAATTACGGTTACAGGAACCGCAAACCAATTTAATCACACTGGTGCTAATTGGTCTAATTAGTGTTGCGATCGCTTTATTTTTTATTTTTACCTATTTTCTCGGTATTGACTTGACTAGGGGTGCTCGCTATAACTTTGTTTATTTCCCGGCTGTCATGGTGTTACTAGCTGCAAGCCTGGGAATATATTGGCAAGTGCCCAAGGGAGAAATGCACAGATGGGGAATAGGTGGTAAACAAGCGGTGGTATTAATTTGGTTGATGGGTTTATTTAGTGTAATTACTGTGGTTAGTAATTTGGGGTATCAAAAATATTACCGTCCTGATTTATTTGTGCAGTTAATCGAAAATACTTCCGAACAACCCGTACTCATCGCTACTACCCAGAAAACCCACGTTCACATCGGGGAAATGATGGGAGTGGCTAGGGAGTTTAAATTGACAAACTCTAGTCTCAATCCCCTATTTCTCTTCGCCCATCAACAGCAAAATCCCCAGACATCCACTACTTCCCTAGAAAAGACTTTAAAAGTATTGCCTCGCCCTGTAGATTTATGGTTAGTCAACTTTCGCGCTCCAACTCCAGCATCTCTCAAACAATGTACCCTGGAAACCAAATCATTACCAGCGATCGATGGTTATGAGTATCAGCTTTATCATTGTCTTGATTAAGTAATAAATAATAAGTAATGTTAACGGTTGATGGTTGACAGTTGACGGTTTATGTAATGCTAAGTTGCATTCAAAGGGGGAAAATAGCACAAAACCCATGCATTACCGTACCAGTAACAGCGCAGGTGTAATTAGGGCTGCGATTGAACAATATTTAGAATCAGAAAACGAACAAACTCTTCACGCCAGTTGAAAATAGCGATCCACATATCTTGCACCTTCTCAATAAGATTAGGGTGGGCAGTACCCACCCTACTACCGACAAGCCGGGAAGTGCGTCTACCCAAACAACCAACGCAGTGCAACTCGTTGGGACAATCCTTGGACTACAACCAAAATCACCTTAACTGGGGACACTTTGGGGTTCCTCGGATTGGATACGGTGGATAAATCCGGTACTTCTGAACTGAGGATTAGCCGACTAGAGAGAGTGGGAAGGGTACAGAAAATGCCAGAACCTGG
This sequence comes from Calothrix sp. MO_192.B10, assembly GCA_030065055.1. Taxonomy (GTDB): domain Bacteria; phylum Cyanobacteriota; class Cyanobacteriia; order Cyanobacteriales; family Nostocaceae; genus Calothrix_A. Next base: position 2,361 of record JASJDS010000261.1, on the reverse strand, counting down.
GTCACTGGGATTAGCCCTGATGCTAATAGCAGTACTTTTAAAGTATTCCTTTCAAGTAAGTAAACATTGAGCCAAGATTATTTACAGTAGATTCAATATCACTAATTAATTCCTTGTTGTTCAATTTTTCAAGCATACTCTGTAAAGTTGACAAGTGAATGTTTAAATTTTTTAGCTCATCACTTTTGCGTTTGTATGTATCTACTAGTAGCTTAATTTTTTTTACTGCTTCGCTATCTCCTTCCATAACTAGTTCCATTGTTAGTTCAAGCATTAGCCAATGATTTTCGATTCCTTTGGAGGAAGTTGGAACACTATTGATGTTTTGAAGATTTATTGGATTTTGATTCTGTTTGTAGAAAAGGAGTTTTTGAACTATTTCTGACCAGATACCTAGCGATTGATTTGATATCGTAACGACTTCCTCGTCCAAATTTTCAAGTTCAGCTTCAAGTCGATCAATCTTAGTCTTAACATAAGATATTTCCCTACTAATTTCAGCTTTCGCTTGACTATCAGAGGGATAAGAATTGTATTGTTCTACTATATTTTCTATGCGATCTCTTCCTATAAAGTCACGACCAATGTTAGCATTACGCAGATTATAAGTAGGTTGTTTTCCCATTGTCTTTTTCTCCAAGTTGATTGGTCTATTCACTAACAATTTTTGCTATATCAGCATTTTACTCTTCTGAGTTCTAAATATTTAGTGATCGCCTTACCCACATTTCTCACAAAAGGGGCGTTCGCAGTTCTCTTTCAAGTTTATTTGCAATCTAGATTTGTAATTATTAAAGACTCTTAAAAGCTTTGATTCCTTCAATAATAGGAGCGATAGGAGGCAGCAGTACTTTTATTGTTTCAATATAAGCTGCTTCACAAGCTTTTCTTAAACGCTGTTTAAAGGTAGGTACTTCTGTTACAGCTTCTTTCATGATCTCTGCATCTATCAAATCTGGGTTATGTTGAATAGCTACTTCAATCTTTTCTTTAGCTTCGTTCTTGCTAGGATTATGTTGCTCAAAATAGTCCAGTAAAGCTTCAAGGTCTTTGGCTACTTGACTAATTTGTTGTCGCTTAGGAACATGGTGATGAGTGACATTTTCTATGCGATCTCTTCCTATAAAGTCACGACCAATGTTAACATTACGCAGATCATAAGTAGGTTGTTCTGCCACAGCCTTTTCCTCCGCATTAGTTACAGTTATTTTACCTTGATATCCTCTGTAATTAATTACTCCATCACTCCCTCACTTCCTCACTCCATCACTCCTTCCCTCCTCCACTCACTGCTGACAAGCCAGCGATCGCTCGTAGGTTTTGACAGCGAATTAGTTCGGTAAAATTTAAACCAGAACGCCCTTCAATTTTAGCTACGGCTTCAATGGCTGCTAATAGATATTCTGCGGCTTCTACCTCTGAATAACCACGACGCAATGCTACCCGAATTGCCCCTTTATCAGCAGTTAACTCAGATTCTTGGGAGCGGTTTGTACGCCAAATTCTATTAATTGCGATCGCAGTTAATCCTCCCGCCACCACTACACCCACCGCATCAGATTGGGAAAACTCCACCAAGGCAGCCAAAATTCCCGCTAAACTTACCCCTTGATAGATATCAGGTTTAAACCACTTAACCCCCCCTAACCAACTCACCATCCGCAGTAATAACAAGTCTCGTTGTGGTTTGGTAAGGCGACTCCACAAGTCAAAATTAATATATATTGGGCGTTCTCGATTCCAGGGCAAAGGGAAAGCCGCGTATATCACCTTTGTTTGTTCTGGTTTACTGACTATTTTGGTAGTCATCCGCCCAGAAGCTGGCATGATATCAAATAAGCGACGAATCTCGACTCTTGGCTCCATATTAGCTAGTAGCTATAGCCTTATATTTTGGTAAATTGCAGGGTATTGTACCAATTTTATCAAGAAATCGAGCGAACCAAAACCACCGAGATCGATTTGCCCACAGTATCATAAATTTCAAGACTAATAAACCAAGCACGTTGTACAACCGTTGGTGTTCCCGTAGGGTAACGTGCTGCAAGCCTTCCCCAGTCTGATTTATCAGACTTGGTATTTAAGAAAAGGGAATTCATTCCCGTGAAATCTGGACTAATTGGCTCATTTGATGAAAAGATGAAATATAGCGATATATTTCATTGTACGTATCATGAGTAAAATTGTCGGGACGACAGAAGCTGCATTTTTATTAAATATTTCTATCTCTAGAGTCAAAGTTTTGCTCCAGCAACAAAGGATTAAAGGAGCAAAAAAATCAGGTAGAGTCTGGAAAATTCCCTTAATTAAAGGAATACCCCAAGTGCAAGAGCGTCATCGGGGTCTCAAGGGCACTTGGAG
>JASJDS010000073.1 GCA_030065055.1 Calothrix sp. MO_192.B10 | reverse complement strand
GAATGGTAAAATTAAGGCACGTCAGTACAAGACATTAAAACCTACCGGGGGACTCTCGGAAAGTAAACGCCCAACACCTGAATCGGCAGGGTTTTAAGGAAATATCAGTACTCCCAATTGGGTAAAGGTATTGAGCCTGGGAACTTGCATCTTTCAAGATAACGACATCCCGCAAGGGATACGTTGTGAATCTCCTTACTTCTAGTAAGGAGAGTGTCAAAATTAATACTGCCTGATAATTAATACTGCCTGATGGAGACTGGAATGACTAAGGGTGTGATAAACATCAGTGATGATGAGTTTGAAACAGAAGTTTTAAAATCCGAGCAGCCAGTATTAGTCTATTTTTGGGCTAACTGGTGTGGACCTTGCAAATTGATGTCACCACTGATTAACATAGCTGCCAATAATTATGGCGATCGCCTAAAAATTGTCAAAATGGAAGTTGACCCCAATCCAGAGTCAGTTAAAAAATATGCAGTGGAAGGTGTGCCAGCTTTTAGACTAGTTCAAGGTGAAAATCTTCTCGGTTCTACTGAGGGGGCAATTGGTAAAGAAAAGTTACTCAGTTTTATAGATACTCACTTAAACAATAATTAGTTAATCTTATATGGGTTATTAGTTTTTGCTGATAACTCATAAACAATGAACAAAATGCAATTTGCCAAACGTTTACAACCCTTAAAATCCAACGTATTTGCCGATATGGATGTGGCTAAGGCAAAGGCTTTAGCTGCAGGAAGGCAATTGATCGATTTATCCTTGGGCTCTGCCGATTTACCGCCTGAGAATCATGTCATTGAAGCGATCGCTCAATCTTTACATGATCATAGTACCCACGGTTACTTACTGTTTCACGGAACCCAAGAATTTCGTCAAGCTGCGGCTAGTTGGTACGAACAAAAGTTTGGTATTAGTATTGACCCAGAAACTGAGGTATTACCCCTAATTGGTTCCCAGGAAGGTACGGCTCATTTACCCCTAGCAGTATTAAATCCTGGGGATTTTGCCCTATTGTTAGATCCTGGTTATCCTTCCCATGCTGGGGGAGTTTACTTAGCTAGTGGTCAAATTTATACCATGCCCCTGAAATCAGAAAATGATTTTTTGCCAGTATTTGCCGACATTCCAGACCAAGTATTGGCAGCATCGCGGATGATGGTGTTGAGTTATCCCCATAATCCTACCAGTGCGATCGCACCATTATCTTTTTTCCAATCAGCAGTTGCTTTTTGCCAGCAACATAATTTGGTTTTGGTGCATGATTTCCCCTATGTAGATTTAGTTTTTGGGGATACACCAGTACCTTCTGTGTTGCAAGCAGATCCAGAAAAAAGCGTTTCCATCGAATTTTTTACCTTTTCCAAATCCTATAATATGGGAGGCTTTCGCATTGGTTATGCCATTGGTAATGCTGAGTTAATTCTGGCTTTACGTCAAATTAAAGCGGTAATTGATTTTAACCAGTATAAGGGAATTTTAAATGGTGCGATCGCAGCCCTGACGGGGGATCAAACTGTTGTCAAAACGGGGGTGGAAAGATTTCGTCAACGCCGGGATGCGTTTATTAATGCCTTGCACCGCATTGGTTGGCACGTACCCACACCCCAGGCAACAATGTATGTATGGGCAAAGTTACCAGAACCTTGGGCTGATAAATCTATTGATTTTTGTACCCAGTTAGTGGAAAAAACCGGAGTGGCGGCTTCCCCTGGAGCTGGTTTTGGTAAATCGGGAGAAGGTTATGTCCGTTTTGCTTTAGTTCATGAACCACCTATTTTAGAAACTGCTGTGGAGAGAATTGGCGAGTTTTTGCGGTAAAAAGGAAAACTCTCCCTCTAGATGTTGGATCGAGAATCAATAATTATAATTAGGGAACGTGCGACTTTAGAGCAGGTCGAAAGGATATTGGAAACATTGCGAGTTTATATCAAAGTTGTAGTTGATATCGAACGTCGCATATTAGCTGGAGGTGGAGAAAAACATGCTTGGTGCGAAGCTGTATTGTTAGAAGATGGTAGCAGGCAGAGTAATATTTGGGGTGCTAATTGGACTCCCTTTAACCAATTATCGATTACGAATCGATTATCAATATTCGTCCCAGTCAAAATAACCGCTCGATGATTATTCAAGACCCGGAAACAAGAGAAATAATCAAGCAAATTACAGAGGATTTAATCGGTGGATACCAAATCGAATTTAGATGAAAAAAAAGCACGTTTTCAAAACGAAGATATTCCCCATCGTTTGGGACATATTGCTTCTAATTTAGCACGGGTGCGTTCTTTTTTTGATAGTGTCTTCAAAAAAGGTATCGAAGTTGTAATTGACGAAACAGAGTGGTTTATTGAGTGGACGGCAGCAGAAATTGAACCGGAACAAGCAGAAGAACTAGTCAACATACAGGTTCAACTCGCACGTTGGCAGCTAAATTTAGATAATATTTTGCTAGAAGAACCTCATAGAGAAGAGGTAGCAAGAGTTGCAGAAGCATACTCACAAAAAGTCTTAAATATGTCAGGTTTACTTGATTCAGTTGCGTGATCAAAAAATCAAAAGTCCAGGATTGAAATTGATCAGATTTCAATACTTGTCGGTTAAGCTCAAAAAAAGAAAATTATGTAGGTTGGGTTGAGGAACGTAGACGCGACAGCGGTAAGCCACTGCGGTGGACGGGTTCCCCGGCATAAAGCAAGTGGCGCAACCCGAAGGGGTTCCCCGGCATAAAGCAAGTGGCGCAACCCGAAGGGGTTTCCCGGCATAAAGGAGGCAGTGCGGTGGACGGGTTCCCCGGCATAAAGCAACTGCCGTCAAGTGGCGCAACCCGAAGGGGTTCCCCGGCATAAAGCAACTGCCGTCAAGTGGCGCAACCCGAAGGGCTTCTCGTAAGCGAAGCTTTCCCGAAGGGTAGAGTAACCCAACATTTACAAGCATTTGTTGGGTTTCACTATCGTTCAACCCAACCTACGAAAATCCTTAACCGAGCAGTATTGCATCAGATTTTACCACCACAAATACCAGTATCTTTATAAAAAGCGATCGCTAGAGTGAACAAAACAAATATGTATTTAACCTGAGTTTGGGTTAAAGAGTTGTTGCAATTGCTTGATTTTAATTACTCAAAATCTCCTCAACTAATTGCGTAGTGCTATAAATCATGATGCAAAGCACAGAAACAGTATTTAACCATCGTCTGTGGACAGTAGAAGAATACCACCGCATGGCTGAGACTGGTATTCTAAACGAGGATGAGCCTGTGGAACTCTTGGAAGGAAGAATTATCTGGATGAGTGCCAAGGGAACAGCACATAGTTCGGCGGTAGCAAGAACTTACAAATTATTACAAAAGTCCTTAGATGGTTATGCCTGGATAATTTGCCAAGATCCCATAACTTTAAACCAACGTTCTGAACCAGAACCAGATATTGCCGTAGTAAAAATAGATCCCTTGGATTATGCGGACCATCATCCCACACCAAGGGAAGTTTATTTAATTATTGAAGTTGCCGACAGCAGTGTGAAGTTTGACTGTGAAACAAAAGGTAAGGCTTACGCGCAAGCGGGAATTGGTGATTATTGGGTTTTAGATGTGGTTGAGCGTAAATTATATGTATTTCGGGATTGTAGTAATGATGGTTATGGTAGTGAAACAACTTTAGGTGAAGATGACACAATTTCACCATTGCAATTTCCCGATTTGCAGATTGAGGTTAGCAAAATGTTACCACCCCACCTGTCTGGAAAATAGGGAGTGTAGACAGGTAATGGCTTCGGTGAAGGGTAGGGTAGGAATGAAAGAATAACTGGAGGGAGCTGGTTTTGGGAAATCAGGAGAAGGTTATGTCCTCGGTATTAGAAACTGCTGTGGCAAGGATGGGTAAGTTTTTTGCAGCAAGGAAAAAGTAAAAAGTAAAAAGTAAAAAGTAAAAAGTAAAAAGGAAAAAGGAAAAAGTTGTATATTTATTAAATTTATTGAATATAGACTCCTTTGAAATTCCATATCCAAATTTATGTCATGACTGAGACCAATCGATCGCAGCGATTTAAATCAAAATACCTTGCAGTTGGGGGGGCACTCGTAATTGGAGCGGCATCATTCGGCATAATTGGGATGACGCAACAACCCACCCCCAAGCCAAGTCCCTCAGTTCCAGAACGTTTGGTGACAGTCGATGGTGCCACCCTCGATAAAATTTTTCTAGATCAGCGTAATGTGGTTTATCTTCAAACTATCGATCTTCACAAGATGCAAATCGACCAACTGATGGGTAAGGTTGATCGTCAGGTTAGTGGTAACAAAGGTTTATATTATCCCAGCAACAATAGAGATTCCAGCCCGTTTTTCAAAAGGTTGACGGTTGCAGCAATACGAAAGGCTTATTTAAAGCAGCATCCGACGGTCGTTTTTTCGATCATTAATGCGTCATTTTTTGAACAGTATCGAGACAGTACGCAGTTATCTTTTCCCATCAAAGTTAATGGATTGTTGATGACAGCAGGTAGCAGTCCATACGGGCCGATTCCCACACCCAAGCACCCTTACTATCGATCGATTAAACTCAAAGCACTAACTTGGGACGATAACAAAGCCAAGATTTCTACTTATAACCCCAAGACAGGCTATCCCCTCAACCAATCCAAGGTGAAAAATGGGTTGGTTTCCTACGCCTATCAAGATCACCCTGCTTATGTCCTATCCAAAGATCCCGTAAATCATTACCACGTCATTGGGGTACTCGATGGCAAGGTGAATCGATTGCTAATTGCCACCTCAAATCGATCAACATTAGCGCAGGCAGCAGAAGTTTTGCGTCAGCGCGGGGTCAAAGGTGACATTATGACGATCGATGGTGGAATATCTACCTATCTATCAAGTATCAAGACTGGAGACTTGATTTTACCCAGAATTGCCGAGGGTGAGCGAGTCCCCGCCCTACCTCACTATTTGGGAATTCGGTCTAAAGGGAAGGAGTGAAGGAGGGAAGGAGTGTAGACGCGAAGCGGCTTCTCGTAGACACGAAGTGGCTTCTCGAAGAGTAGAGTAGGAGGGAAGGAGTGTAGACGCGAAGCGGCTTCTCGTAGACACGAAGTGGCTTCTCGAAGAGTAGAGTAGGAGGGAAGGAGTGAAGGAGGGAAGGAGGGAAGGAGGGAAGGAATAATTTTTATTCCCTCGTTGTGAAATTTTTTGATTGGAACTGTCTTCTGTGATAACTAATAACCATTAGATGACCAATGGGGAGGATCGGTAGCTAACTTGCGGACTCCATAGGATCTACCTACATTCCATAATTGCCGATTAAATGCTCCCACTTCAGGACCACCAATGGTAATCATTCTACCCCTAGCATCTTTGACTTGAATTGTCCCTTCCCAGGTAATAATCCAATCAACTGCTCTCCCTAAAATATGATTAGAACGTAAAGATACAGGATTACCGCCCAACTCATAAGCATCTACCATATCTTGAGCGGCTCGCAGGGAACCTGCATTGGTATAATGCACCCAGTCAATATCTACTCCCCCCAAACGCGGTACGCGCCAAGGAGCAATTTGTCTGCGGTCTATTCTGGCTGCATAATGCATTAAGTAAGCTCGTTGCCGGGGACGGAGAGTAGCAGTCACAATAATTTTACAACCCGCATCCAGTAGTGCCTTTTCAAAAGCCTGTACCCGCCACCGGAATGAAGGAGTTAAGGAAGAAATAGAGTCACTAGTAGGAAACCGTTTATACCAATGTTCTCCACTGAGGCGAAATCTCAGTTTTTTAGCATAGTCGTTAAAGATATCCAACGCAGGAGCAAAATCTGACCCTAATTTATTCTTAGTAGCACTGCTCAAAGCATTTTCTAGTTCTTCACGCAGACGCACATCTCGCTTTTTATAAGCCTCTGCCAAGCCTTTGCTACTTCTCGGGCCAAAGTCCCCATCTACGGTGAGGGGAGGGGGTAATTGTGCCACCTGATTTAAACTGCGTTGGATATCTTTAATTTCTGTTTCACCAAATCTGAGATAACTGAGTAAATTCTTACCATTAAGATTAGGAAGTAAAAATAGTAACCCTTGTTTCAAGGCTACACCATAGGTATTATTACCAACTACACCATCCGCACCAAGATTATTTTTCTCTTGATAGGCGCGGGTGGCGCGATCGGTATTCGGACCAAAGTCCCCATCAGGAATCCCCACAGGGAACTTTTGATCCCGTAAAAATCTTTGCCAAGCTAATACAAAAGGATTATTAGATCCTCTTCTGATTAATGGTAATCTTAAAGCACTAACATTGAAAGCCATGATGCATTCCCCACACTTATTTTGTTCGCGAAAAATTAGCTTTTATTCGCACTAACCAATTAATTTTGTCCAAGTCATAGTGCCAACAATACCATCAGCAACTAAACTATTTTGTTGTTGAAATTTTTTGACTAAGCCTTCTGTTTGTGGACCATACATACCATCATTGTCAGCACCCAAACGATGTTGAACATATCTAACTGCTACTCCTCCAGCATGATTTATTCTGAGAATTCTTTTCGATAAAACTTGATTAATTGCTTTCCAAGTAGTATTTCCAGCAATGCCAGTTTGTTGAATTGCAGTGATTCTTTGGAAGTTTTCTACTGCTGTTTTTGTTTGTAGGCCAATAAATCCATCTTCTACTAGCGATCGCCCATTTTGACCAGGAATTTTCAGCCTATTTAAAGCCTTTTGTAATCGCAGTACAGCAGTATTAGGATTATCTTCTTCATCAGGGATATGAATCACAGGTTCATCTTCACCAGGTAGTTCACCAACTAATCCTTTCACAATTGCATTTGCCATCGCTTCTGGCTCGTAAAGCTTCATATCTTTACGAGCATCACAAAAGCAACATTCTACCAGGATGGCAGGCATATTTGTATTTTTGAGAACATACAGATGAGAACCATTTTTCAAACCGCGCCGAAAAAAACCTAACTTGGTGATTTCATCCAGAACTGGCTGACCAGATTTTCTGCCGTTATCACTGATGGCAAAGACTTCTGTACCATTTGCTAAACCATTAAAAGCATTAAAATGAATAGAGACAAATAAATCAACTCTATTGGCATTAGCAATATTACATCTAGTAGCAAGGGAGTCAGTAATTGACCGAGACCTTTGTGGTTTACAGTCTATAACTTGGTGATTTAAAGCCTTGAGCTTGGCTATAACCCTATTACCTACATCTAATGTTAAATTGTCTTCCAATTGTATCCCTTGGGCTCCAATATCTGGGAAAGAATTATGTCCAATATCAATGCCAAATTTCATGTTTGCTCCTCAATTGATGCTGTTTAATGTACAAGATAATAACTACGTCTAGTAGGATAATTTTGGCTAATATCTGAATTTATCACTTTGTTAATTTAGAAAAGGTAAAACCTAGAAAACACAGTAATTTGGAGTTTAGACGAGCAAATGTACCTATCGCCATAAATAGCTGCAATATAACCAACTGGTGACATCCTTTATAAAATAAGAGGAAAGAAATATTTTTTAGCATAAGCGCATGAAACGCATCGTCTTAATTGCTGGGTTTGAATCCTTCAACGCTGATTTATACAGGAAAGCTGCTTTCTTGGCAACCTCCCGCTGTCAAAATTTAGACGTGCGGGTATTTAGCGATCGCGATATTACCAGTAAACCTACTGAAGTGGCAGCCGCACTAGATGGTGCTGATGTGTTTTTTGCTAGCTTATTGTTTGATTATGACCAGGTAGTATGGTTGTGCGAACGCATTTCTCAAATCCCCATCCGTCTAGTGTTTGAGTCGGCTTTGGAATTGATGAGTTTGACTAAGTTGGGCGCTTTTAGTATCGGTGAAAAACCCAAGGGAATGCCCAAACCGGTGAAATTTATACTGGATAAATTCAGTAATGGAAGGGAGGAAGATAAGCTTGCTGGGTATATTAGCTTTTTAAAGGTTGGACCAAAGTTATTAAAATTTATACCCATTGGTAAGGTTCAGGACTTACGTAATTGGTTAATTATTTATGGCTATTGGAATGCTGGGGGTGCTGATAATGTCGCTGCCCTATTTTGGTTCTTAGCCGAAAAATATTTGGGGTTAAAAGTTGCTGACATTCCCCCAGTGGTAGAAACCCCGAATATGGGATTACTCCATCCCGATTATCAAGGGTATTTTGCATCGCCACGGGAGTACCTGGAATGGTATCAAAATCACCTCACCCCGCCTACGGCACCCCTCTCCTTAATAAGGAGAGGGGCTGGGGTGAGGTCAGTTGTGGGTATTTTGCTGTATCGCAAACACGTAATTACCAAACAGCCATACATCAATCAATTGATTCGTCACTTTGAGCAAGCAGGTTTAATTCCCCTACCCATATTTATCAACGGTGTAGAAGGACACGTTGCCGTGCGGGATTGGATGACTACTGAATATGAAACCCAGCAACGTCAAGGTGGGAATGTGGAAATTGCTTCCTTGTCCCCAGATGCGGTACAAGTAGATGCGATCGTTTCTACCATTGGTTTCCCCCTGGTAGGTGGTCCTGCGGGTTCAATGGAAGCGGGGAGACAGGTGGAAGTAGCCAAACGCATCTTGACGGCTAAGAATGTGCCTTATATCGTCGCTGCACCGTTGTTAATTCAAGATATTCATTCCTGGACGCGCCAGGGGATTGGGGGTTTACAGAGTGTGGTTTTATACGCCTTACCAGAGTTGGATGGGGCGATTGATACGGTTCCCCTTGGTGGTTTGGTAGGGGAAGATATTTATTTAGTTCCGGAAAGGGTACAAAGGTTAATTGGCAGGGTGCAAAGCTGGATTAATTTACGGCGTAAACCTGCATCCCAAAGAAAGATTGCGGTGATTTTATATGGGTTTCCCCCCGGATATGGTGCGGTAGGGACGGCGGCGTTGTTAAATGTTCCTCGCAGTTTGATCAAGTTTTTGAGGGCGTTGCAGGAGCAGGGTTATAACGTTGGGGAGTTACCAGAGGATGGGGAGGAGTTGGTTCGCTGGGTGAAGGAGGCGGATGAGGATGTCTCACGCAGTGAGCCACTTGCGGTGGACGGGTTCCCCGGCATAAGCAAAGTGGCGCTCGCGAAGCGTATCCGAAGGATTCACCCGAAGGGAGACGCAGAGACGCAGAGAGAGGAAACTCTTTGCGCCTTTGCGTCTTTGCGTGAGGAAAATTCTTTAAATACTGTGAATGTGCGTCAGTTAGAAAAATGGTTGGGATATTTGGGTACTTCCCGGATTGAGAAGCAATGGAAATCCCTCACAGGTAGTGGGATTAAGACTTTTGGGGATGAGTTGCAAATTGGGGGAATTGAATTAGGGAATGTTTGGATTGGGGTACAACCTCCTTTGGGTATACAAGGTGACCCGATGCGGTTGATGTTTGAACGGGATATGACTCCCCATCCCCAGTATGCTGCTTTTTATAAGTGGTTGCAGCATGAGTTTGAGGCTGATGCTGTGGTGCATTTTGGGATGCATGGGACGGTGGAATGGTTGCCGGGTTCGCCTTTGGGTAATACTGGTTATTCTTGGTCGGATATTTTACTGGGAAATTTGCCGAATCTGTATATATATGCAGCAAATAATCCTTCGGAGTCAATTTTGGCGAAGCGTCGCGGTTATGGGGTGTTGATTTCTCACAATGTACCTCCCTATGGACGTGCGGGGTTGTATAAGGAGTTGGTGGCTCTGCGGGATTTGATTGCTGAGTATCGGGAGGATCGGGAGAAGAATTATGTGTTGAAGGAGGGGATTTGCAAGAAGATTGTGGATACTGGTTTGGATGCTGATTGTCCGTTTGAGGAGGCGAGAGGGTTAGGGATTGCTTTTAGTCCGGAGAATGTCCGGATGTTTAGTAATCATGCTTTTGATGATTATTTGGTGGGGTTGTATGAGTATTTGCAGGTGTTGGAGAATCGCCTGTTTTCTTCGGGGTTGCATGTTTTGGGGGAAGCGCCAAATGAGGAGGAGATGAGGGGGTATTTACGGGCTTATTTTGGGGAAGAGGAGGAAATTGAACCGCAGAGGCGCAGAGAGCGCGGAGAGGAGGAAGAAGAGAGAGAGAGGGAGGAGGGGATAATTAGGGATTTGTTGATGCGGAGTGTGGATGAGTTGACGAATTTGTTGCGGGGTTTGAATGGGGAGTATATTCCGCCTGCGCCGGGAGGTGATTTGTTACGGGATGGTGCGGGGGTTTTACCTACGGGAAGGAATATTCATGCTTTAGATCCTTATAGAATGCCTTCTCCGGCGGCTTATGAGCGGGGACGGGAGATTGGGAGGAAGATTATTCAGCAGCATCTGGAGGAACAGGGGAAGTATCCGGAAACTGTGGCGGTGTTGTTATGGGGCTTGGATGCGATTAAGACTAAGGGTGAGTCTTTGGGGATTCTGTTGGAGTTGGTGGGGGCTGAACCTGTGAAGGAGGGGACGGGGAGAATTGTCCGTTATCAGTTGAAGCCTTTGAGTGAGGTGGGACATCCCCGGATTGATGTGTTGGGGAATTTGTCGGGGATTTTCCGGGATACGTTTGTGAATATTATTGAGTTGTTGGATGATTTGTTTCAACGGGCGGCGGAGGTTGAGGAGTCACAGGAGGAGAATTTTATTAGGAAACACGCTTTGGCGTTAAAAGGGCAGGGTGTGGAGAATGTGGCAGCGAGGTTGTTTTCTAATCCTGCGGGTGATTTTGGTTCGTTGGTAAATGACCAAGTTGTGGATGGGAATTGGGAATCTGGGGATGAGTTGGCGAAGACTTGGGAAAGTCGCAATGTGTTTAGTTATGGTCAGCAAGATAAGGGTCAGGCACGCCCGGAAGTATTGAAGCAATTATTGCAAACGAGCGATCGCATTGTCCAAGAAATTGATTCGGTGGAGTATGGTTTGACGGATATCCAAGAATATTATGCCAATACGGGGGGATTGAAGAAGGCGGCAGAGAAACAAGGGGGAAGGAAGGTAACTACTAGTTTTGTGGAAAGTTTCTCGAAGGATACCACTCCCCGGAATTTGGATGATTTGCTGCGGATGGAGTACCGCACCAAGTTGTTAAACCCGAAATGGGCGGATGCTATGGCTAATCAAGGTTCGGGAGGTGCTTATGAGATTTCCCAACGGATGACGGCGATGATTGGTTGGGGCGGTACTGCGGATTTTACTGATGATTGGGTATATGACCAAGCGGCGGATACTTACGCTTTAGATGCAGAGATGGCCGAGAAATTGCGTCAAGCGAATCCGGAGGCGTTTCGGAATATTGTGGGCAGGATGTTGGAAGCTCATGGGCGGGGTTTTTGGCAAGCTAGTGAGGAGAAGTTGCAGCAGTTGCGGGATTTGTATGATTTGACAGATGAGGAGTTGGAAGGGGTGACGATTTAGTTTTGATGGGTAACAGAACCCCGACTTTTTTGAAAAGTCGGGGATATAAATTTAATAGATTATGATAAATGTAAGATAAGTTAGGTTTATACTATGTCAAAATCAGTGCAGTATGTTACTAATGAAACAGGAGAAAAAATCGGTGTCTTGTTAGATTTAGAAACCTACCATCAATTAATAACTTCTTCTGAAGATAGAGAGCTTTTAAAAGGCTTAAGTGCTGATGAATTGCAAGCTTTAGCAGAAAGTATGTTATCTCCTAAAGCTCAAGTTAAATTAGACGATTTGCTGGCGAAAAACTCTGAAAATCAGCTATCTAGTGAAGAGAATGAGATTTTAGATAATTTATTAGCACAAGTTGACCAATTAAATATTCTTAAAACAAGAGCTAGGTACACTTTAAGATATCTTGAATAAAAATAATTAATGGTTTATATTCCTGTTGAATTAAAACGAGAAATTAGGAATAAATTCGCCAATCGTTGTGCTTACTGTCGTACTGCTGAAGATTTAACTGTTACTATCTTTGAATTTGAGCATATAATTCCTCTTGCAGGAGAGCATCCCACTTTTTTGCACGTCATTGCGTTCGCGTAGCGTGCGCGAAGCGCTCACGTAACGAAGTGGAGTGAAGCATAAGTCCTTCGGACACGCTTCGCGAACGCAAAATCTCTCACTAAGAACAAAACCATGAGATTGCTTCGTCGTTCCTCCTCGCAATGACAGTTATTATTTTTTTGAAAAATAAAAAGTGGGATGCACCCCTCTTGCAGTTGGTGGAGAAACGATATAGCGCTACGCGCAAGAATAAGTAATAAGTAATAAGTTTACTGTTCATAGGTTTGGTGCGTTCAAAAATGTCCTAACCTGATTGCGTAAGTGCTATATTTGATAATCTTTGCTTGTCTTGTCCATCTTGTAATCGTTATAAAGCATCTCGACAAACAGCAATTGATCCAAATACTAAACAGGAAGTTCCTTTATTTCATCCCCAACAGCAATTATGGGCGGAACATTTCGTCTGGAGTGAAGACGGTACGGAAATTATAGGATTAACATCTATTGGAAAAGCAACGATTTCCGCTTTGAAAATGAATCGTCCGCAATTAACTCGTGTACGAAAAATGTGGGTAAAATTGAATGAGCATCCACCGAAAATAGATTAGTTATTAATTGCAGATTGATTCATATATTTTATAATGCTTAACCGAGTAGTATTGAGATAGGTGCTTTCTCTCCCTTCTCAATGGGCAATGTAGAATAAGCAACTTCAATTAACATGATAGTTACCCTAACTTTTAATTCATCAGAAGATATCGCAGCAACCTAGGAAATACGCGAGATTTGTCATAATAAAAATATTGTTTTAAACTTTGATGGCAATGTCTCATTTGTGTGAGCAAATTTTACGAACTGTAGAATCATTATCGGCAGAAGATCAGCAGCAGGTTTTAGACTTTGTAGAATTCCTATGGACAAAACGTCAGAAGCTACAGACGACTGAGCCTGAAATTTCTCCCCAATCATTTTTTGAGGTTGCCCATGCTGCAATTGGAGCAGGAGAAGGTCCAGGCGATCTTTCAACAAATCCAGACTATATGCAAGGCTACGGTCAGTAATGCTCCATCAAGTGATTGTTGACACGGGTGTTTTGGTGGCTTTAATTGATCGGCGCGATCGCTCGCTACCATACTTGGGTGGCCCAGCAATTGTCCCAGATTGCACCACCTTTGTTAACTTGTGAGGCTGTGATTTCAGAAACTTGGTTTCTGTTGCAACGGGTGAAAAATGGTCAGGAAACGCTGCTTCAACTTTTGCATCGGCGACAGATAGTGATTCAGTTTGATTTGGATGTGGAGTTAGCAACAGTTGTTGCACTGCTAACTCGCTATCAATCTGTACCAGTCTCTTTGGCAGATGCAGAATTAGTACGAATGGCTGAACTTTATCCCAATAGTTGCGTTTTTACCCTGGATAGTGATTTTCAGATTTATCGTAAGAATCGCGATCGCCCAATTCCTCTACTCAGTCCTCAGTTAGATACTTGAAACGAGGTAACTATCATCCATGAAAGGGCGATCGCGCTATTGGCGATAAAAAAGAAAAATCCTCAGAACTATACAGGAATTCCAATCGCACCTGTCGTATCAGCACCAGTAAAGATAGCTGTACCTATCCCAATAGCGTCAGTGAAGTTAGACTTAATCAAAGTAGAGTCAGTAAAGTCAGCATTGGTTACATTCGCTCCAATGGCAAGACCATCGATAAATGTAATCTGGGTTGCATCAACACCAGTCAAGTTCGCGCCTGTCAGATCTGCCTTTTCTAGGTTGGCTCCAGTCAGATTTGCATTGGTGAAATTGGTCAAGTTATCTGCTTGAGCTTCTTTTAGGCTAGCACCGGATAGGATAGCACCTGAAAAGTCAGTACCTGTAATGTCTATCTTTCCAGCCAAGACATTATTCAAAATAGCTCCATCTAATTCTGCTCCACTCAGGTTAGCTCCACTCAGGTCAGCACCTGTGAGATCGACGTTGCTCAGATCGGCACCGCTCAGGTTTGCTCCTTTGAGTTTTGCTCCACTCAAATCAGCACCAGTTAAGTCAACTCCACTGAAATCGACTCCTTCAAGAAATGCATTGTCTAGTTCAACACCTCCAGTTAAGTCAGCTCCAGTCAAAATCGCCCTGTTCAGGTTAGCACCACTGAGATCGGCTCCGGCGAAATTAACATTGGTCAGATTGGCACCTTCCAAAAATACGCCTTCCCCACTGACATTAGTTAGGTTACTGCCACTCAGGTTAGTATCGGCCAATTTAGCATTGGTTAAGATAGCTTGCGTAAAATTAGTACTTGTCAGGATGAGGTCTTCAGCATTAGCATTGCTCAAATCAGTACCGATAAAGGTAGTACCGCTAAAGGTGGTATCAGTTATTGATACGCCGCTCAGGTTAGCACCATCAAGGGTAGAGTTGGTGATAGTGGCATCCGTGAAGTTAGTTAGTGTAAAGTTCGCACCAGTCGCATTTGTATTGTTGAAGATAACACCTTCAACAGAAGACTCTGTCAATATGGCATTCGTCAAAGTGGCATTCGTGAAGTCGGCATTTTTCAGTGTGGCTTTGAATAAATTGGCTCTAGTCAGGTCAGCACCAACGAATGAAGCACCAAACAGATCGGCTTCCTCAAGATTTGCATCGATGAGAAGGGTATTGTCGAAAATAGTGTTTTGCGCCTTTACTTTAAAGAGATTCGCACCAGTTCCATCTTGACCTGTAAAATCTTGCCCGCTTAGATCCTGTTGAGATAGATTAATCCCTGGCGTTAACATTATGAGATGCTCCCAAAACTTAATAGCATTACCTTAGATAATGTTTTTACTCTCATTAAATATTAAACATTAAGGTTAGTATGACGATCATTAATAAGTTCTTATAGTAGATATAAGATAATTTTGATGATCAGTTTTTGCACTAAACAACCCTTTCCCTAAATGCGTAGTGTCTTCGGTGCAGGGTAGGTAAATTGAGGAGGATCTCAGATATCTTCGGTATGTAATATTACTTTTTCAACAACCTCTTAGGCGAAAAACTCATATGGTGAGGCAAATGTAGAATTTACCAGTTGCGTCATTCCTATGAATTTAAAATAGTTTGGATAGTTGCGATCGCATTTTCCACCCTATCCACTAAATATACATTTTCTGGTGCTAGCTGTTGAAAAAAAGTTTTGCTGCTTTCATCATTAGTTAACAAAATCACTGGCTTCCCACTCTTTAAAGCTAAAGCAATTTCCGAGGCTGTACCCGCACCCATGCCACAGGCAATTACCACATGGCTAGAAAGCACATTAATATTATTGCGAGCGTTGCCCATGTCAGTGAAAATGGCTATATCAACTGCCTCAGAGATTCCTTGTGGATGATTGCCAGGAAGAATACCAATAGTTAAGCCATCAGCAGATTTCGCGCCCTGAGAAGCAGCATCCATTACCCCTACATTTCTACCACCCGTAAGTAAAACCCACCCTTGTTGGGCAATGAGCTTTCCTAATTCAAAGGCATTATCTAAATCTGTTGCTGTTGCCTTATCTCCTGGTCCCATTACCCCAATAATTATTTTCATCACTGGTTATTAGTTAATTTAAGTGGGTGATTTCAGTTATCAGTTATCAGTTCTCTCTCGTTTCCAGGCTCCAGCCTGGAAATGCACTCTTTAGAGGCTCCCGCCTCCAGCCAGGATTTGAGGCAGGAGCCTCAATCGCTGCATTCCTTGCCAGAGGCAAGTCACGAGAAATTCGCCATTGGTATCCTTATTAAGGAGAGTTATTAAAAACCTCACCCCGCCTGACGGCACCCCTCTCCTTATTAAGGAGAGGGGATGATTAAGGAGAGGGGATGGAAGTGAGGTCTTAATCTATCCTTCACAAAAATTCACAATCCAAAATCTAAAATCTAAAATCCAAAATTCTCTTACCATTGTTCTGCCCAATAAACAATCTCAGAGTTAAATTTATCAATGGCTACTCCATAACTATCACCATGTTGCCATTTAAAGTCAGGAGTGCCGCGATCGCGTGCATTTAATACTAAGATTTGATAAGTAAGCGGAAATGTCTGTTCTTGTGATTCATTGGTATAGAAAAAAGTGGTAGGTACACCTTGGGGTTGATTGGCATGATCGTTAGTGTTACCACCTACATATTTATATTTAGCTGCTTTTTGATAATCTAAAAGTAATTTTTCGATCTTGTTTGACGGCAGTTTATACCTCAGTTGTAAAACCTTACTTCCCTTGATTAAACCAGGAGAATAAATCATTTTTGCTTCTTGGGCATCAGTGGGTATACTCTGAGGAAAATGCTTGATGATTTCTGGATTCAACCAAGTTTGATATCGAATCTCTCTATATCTTTTGGTGTTAGTTATAGCCTGAGTCTCACTATTTTTACTGAACGACTCTCTAACTAAAAAACCACCTGCAATTATACCCGCAGTACCAAGAAACAATAAAGATATTGTGAAGATTTGAACAAGAAGCCTATCTGCCAAACTTCTTGTGCTGATATATTGTTTCATTCGGATTGGGTGTATTGAAGTTTCTGATTCATACACCCAATTAATAAACTAAATCAGTAGATGTGCGTAACTAGCTAGGGATAGATTTACAACTAGTATGAAAATACGATATAATTTTTATTTGTCTATAGAATAAACACGTAAATTTGTGAAATCATCCCCAAAAGGGGGAAGGATGAGGTGATGGGGTGATGGGGTGATGAAGTAATAGGTAATAAGTAATAAGTAATAAAGAATTAAACCCCCTCGCTATGAATGGAAGAAACACGAGATATCCAATCCCTTTACCCTTTACCCTTTACCCTTTACCCTTTTCCCCGTGTTTCTTAAAAACTGCCAGCAATCATCCCAGCAAGTAATACAAAGCCAATCCAAACATTCTGCCGGAACATTTGACCATAAATAGGGCTGGGCAATTCAGGCTGAGTTAATCTAACAATTTGCCATGTCCATCCTATTACAGCGATCGCCAAACTAATCCAAAATGCAAAGTTAAGATTGGTGACGATTCCTAATCCAGCAAGTAGCCCCATAGTTCCAGTAAAGAAAATACCAATGGCGCTGACAACATAGTTACCAAAAAATAGGGCACTGGAGTTGACACCAATGCGTTGATCGTCCTGGCGATCGCTCATAGCATAGATGGTATCAAATCCCAATGTCCAGAGTACTGTAGCCCCCCACAGCAGCCAAGTGGGTAAAGATAGGGTTTGAGTCACCGCACTCCAACTAATCAACACCGCAAAACCCCAAGCAATGGAAAGCACCAATTGGGGTACGGGAAACACCCGTTTGGCACCGGGATAAAGCAAAATTACTGGTACGGCGGCAACACATAACCAGAAAGTAAATGGGTTAAGATAAAAGGCAAGCACCGCAGCACAAGCCATTGCTACCACAGCAACCACAATCCCCACTTTCACAGAAAGTGCGCGGGAAGCCAGGGGACGATTGCGGGTTCTTTCTACTTCTGGATCGATATTTCTATCCCACAAGTCGTTCACAACGCATCCAGCAGCACTGGTGGCGAAGGTTCCCAGGATAATGGTTCCTACTAAGGGTAAGGGTGGTTTGCCTTGCGCCGCTAAAAATACAGCCCACAGGGCAGGAATCATTAAAATGAGTCTCCCTTCCGGTTTATCCCACCTTAAAAGCCGGATAATTGTTAGCCATAAGGGTTCTGTATTGCTTTCTGGGGTAGTCAACATAACTGACAAATATTATTTCAAGAAATATTAATTCATACATCTTCACATATATAGAATATCGTTATTTGATATTTATAAAAGTACAATCTCATATTTGCCATTTTAGATACACCTAGGATGGCAATTGAGTGGTAACTAATCCAGCAATTTTTGTTGAGTAATTGGCTCCCAATTTTTTCCCTATGGTGGTAGTACGCTTGTGGTGCTGCCGTTGTACCATCCCTTAGAGAGATAATTTCGATGGTTTCTATAAGCACTGAGAATATTCCTGCTCCCACTGTTGAGCAACACCGAATTATTGCCGCAATTGACATGGGGACGAATTCCCTACACATGGTGATTGTGCGGATTGAACCAACCTTACCAGCATTTAGTATTATAGGTAGGGAGAAAGAAACTGTCAGATTAGGCGATCGCGAAATTGCCACTGGTTGTCTCAAACAAGGGATTATGAAAAAAGCGATCGCAGCTTTGCACAGGTTCCAAGAAATTGCCAAATCCCTCCATGCTGAGACTATTGTGGCGGTGGCAACTAGTGCGGTAAGGGAAGCTCCCAACGGTAAGGATTTTTTGCACAGGGTAAAGGAGCAAGTCGGTTTAAGTGTAGATTTAATTTCTGGTCCGGAGGAAGCACGACGTATATATCTGGGCGTACTTTCTGGGATGGAATTTAACAATCAACCCCATATGATTGTAGATATTGGTGGTGGTTCCACAGAAATTATTTTAGGGGATAGTCATCAGGAAAGAGTACTTACCAGTACCAAGGTGGGTGCAGTTCGTCTGACTGGTGAGTTAATTCATTCTGACCCCATTAGTAATAGTGAATTTCAATATCTGCAAGCATATGTGAGGGGAATGCTGGAACGTTCCGTAGACGAGGTATTGGGTAACTTGGAATTGGGTGAATCTTCCCGGTTAGTAGGTACTTCCGGAACCATTGAAACCCTAGCCGTGATCCATGCCCAGGATAAGTTAGGATACGAACCATCCACCCTCAATGGTTATCAATTTACCCTCAAAGACTTACGGGAGTGGGTCAATCGCTTACGGAAAATGACTTATGCCGAACGGTCAACAATTCCGGGAATGCCTGATAAGCGGTCAGAAGTAATACTTGCAGGGGCAGTAATATTACAGGAAGCAATGACCTTATTAGGGGCAAACGCAATTACTGTGTGCGAGCGATCGCTCCGGGAAGGGGTAATTGTAGACTGGATGTTGGCTCATGGGTTAATAGAAAACCGACTGCGGTATCAAGGTTCAGTACGTCAGCGTAGTGTGTTAAATGTAGCTAAGAAATTTCGGGTAAATTTAGAATATAGCGATCGGATCGCCCAATTTGCCCTGAGTCTATTCGACCAAACCCAATATTTGCTGCATAGTTGGGGAGGAGAAGATAGGGAATTGCTATGGGCGGCGGCGATATTACATAATTGTGGTCATTACATAAGTCATGATTCTCACCACAAGCATTCTTATTATTTAATTCGCAATGGTGACTTATTAGGATATACAGAAACAGAAATCGAAATTATTGCCAATTTAGCTCGCTATCATCGCAAATCAGCTCCGAAGAAAAAGCATGAAAATTATCGTAATTTGCTGAATAGAAGAAGCCAAATTCTGGTGAGTCAATTAAGTGCTATTTTGAGATTGGCAGCGGCATTAGATCGGCGACAAATCGGTGCAGTTTCCAGGATAAAATGTGAATATCATCGAGACGTACAGGAATTATTGCTGCGAGTTTTTCCTGACAATATTAATGATGACTGTGCATTGGAATTGTGGAGTTTAAATTTCACCAAAAGTATATTTGAAGCAGAATTCGGGATACAGTTAATCCCTACTTTGGAATCTTCTTCGGCAGTATTTGGTAGTAATTAAGGCTTGCTGTAAAAGTATTTTGGTGGGGGTAGGGAACTCTTAACAGGGAACATTTTTTGGAGTCCAAAAAATTGGCGATGCAAGGTTTTTAAGCCTTATAGCCCTACGGTTTTAGGTTAGGACACATTTTATAGCGCTACGCGCTAGGGAACTCTTAACAGGGAACTCTTAACAGGGAACAGTATGCTGTCAAAGGGTTTGCTGGATTTAGAAATGTCCGCGCCCCGTCAGGCGTAGTGCTATAAATCTCATCCATCTTGAGAACTGAAGTTTTCCGTTCAGGGGGAATACCAAAAAATTAATTATCCTGTAGGGGCACGGCACCTACAATATTCTTCCATAGGTTATAAGCTGACTGATGCCGTGCCCACCTCACCCGTAAGCTGTAGCGTATTTAATTTGTATCTCGGACGCGGGCAAGCCTAGCCCCTCCGGGGCGACTACGTCTACGGCGTGAGCTCAGACGTTCGGCGAAGCTCAGTCGAGCCGTCGAACGCTGCCGGCACTACAATAATTTGACGTTTTCACCTTATACAATTTAGCTGCACAGCAGCTTATTTGTGAAAATGTCCGCGCCCTAATTACGTAATGCTATATATCCCTATTATCTTGCACTTTTTTCGGTAAAAACAGCTTGAAAAGC
Source organism: Calothrix sp. MO_192.B10 (assembly GCA_030065055.1). GTDB lineage: Bacteria > Cyanobacteriota > Cyanobacteriia > Cyanobacteriales > Nostocaceae > Calothrix_A. The sequence goes on along the minus strand of JASJDS010000073.1, from coordinate 70,392 downwards.
TTACAAAATAAGACACTATATATGTTTGCTGTTGCAGTTCATCCTGAATGTAGAGTATAACAAGAGACATCTTATACCAAATCAAAAAATGTTTGCAACATATCCACTCGTAGGGGCGGGGTAACCCCGCCCCTACCAATCAATTATGTGTCGCATTGTTTTTCAAATTGGTATTAATATGTATTGCAGCCTAAGAATATGAGTCAATTAGTAAATAGAAAACCCAGTTTGAATGATTTCCAACTACGGGATGGCATTTATTTTCCTCAAGATTACGAACAGTTGAATCAGAATCAACACAAACAAAAATGGGACAAAATTGGTAAGACATACTATGGTTCCCAAAAGATTGAGACGATTCAAAAGTCATCACCAATAAAACAAGATTATACTCTGATCACCGGAAAACCTGGAGGTACTTGGAATCAATTTCCTGAAAACAAGTCTGTTGATTCTATTTTAGAACTTGGTTGTGGCTATGGTCGTATTCCTTTACATCTCTCAAAAGCAAAAAATTTGCAATGCCAAAAATTTTACGGAATAGATATATCTGAACCTTTACTGAGACGACTGCTCAAATTTAAACAAGAATATGATTTTTTTCCAGGTGCGGAATTTCATATAATTTGTAATTCTGCCGAAATCTTACCTTTAGAGGATAATTCCATAGATTTAGTAATTTCCAATTGTGTATTTATGCATATACCAGATGCACAAATGAGAAGGCTGATGAGTGAAATAGCCCGGGTTCTAAAACCCGGTGGAATGTTTGTATTTAATCATTCTTTTCATAATAAAAATTGTCCTTCCCATTTAATTCACAATTTTATCAGAAATCTGAATATTTTTAGTAAAAATCCAATTTATCTCAAGCAGTATGATGCAACTGAAATAGAAGAGATTTTAACGACTTCTGGAATTACGAAAAAATGTTCTCAATCTACTGTGGAACCAACCCAAGAGTATGCCATTTTACCGGAAATTATTAAAGGAGTTTCTGTACCTTTTGCAAGAGCAATTAATAAAAGTCTCAAGCCTGCTGAGGGTATGAAACAAACTTTAGCTTATGGGTATAGTGCCTATAGTGGATTAAATAATTGAATTACTGAGATACCAAATTAATTTTGCGATCGCGCCCTTGCCACAGGGGTGTTTTTCTCTCACCATCTTATCCGAGAAGGTGCGTTATACTGACCCTATTAACACACCCTAATAGCTGATTTTTTTGATAAATTTCATCTCTCCTTTCATATCTCCATCCGTCTCAACACCCACCGGAACCCATTCTAAATGAAGATAGAAACCGTAAGCTCTTAAATTGGGATTATTACCCGTAAGTAACCATATTTCTTCAATATCCTGGGACCAGAACCACTCCTCAGCTTTTTCCATTAAAGCACGACCTGCTCCACGACCTTCAAAAGCAGGAAGAACAAAGATACCAAAAATGGTTTTCTCGGTTGCATTAGCAATAGAAAAAGCAATTGGTTTGGCATCAATTTCTGCAATCCATGCACAACAATCAGTTTGTAGCATTTGAGCAACTGTTTCCGGAGTGATACCTAGTTCTGCAATCTCTGCGCGGGATTGATGATTTTCGAGCACGTTTGTTCTAATTTCAAACAGTGTTTCAATATCTTCTAACTGTGCTTTGCGGATATTCATTTGTTGATACAATGGGATAATTATAAGGGAATCAAAAGTAAAGCGATCGCTCACTTAATATAATATGCAACAAAACCGACCAAAATACCAAGAACTTGCTCAACTGGAGGAAGATTATATTCTAAAAGTCCAATAGTTACGGTATTTGATTCCAGCTTGAGAAACTTCCATCTATCTCCCGTGGTAACTGCACCAAAAATAGTAGGAACTGATTGATTATTTTGTTCATTAAAACGTTGTGCAGCAATCATTTCAGAAATACATTGACCTAACCCTGCATTTAAATCTTCTTTTTTTGCTTCAACCACAACCACCGCAGGTGCATCAATAAATAACTGTTCGGGAGAAAGACTGATTAAAAAATCGCAAACACCGTTTAGTCCTAATGATTGATCTACAGTAAAATCATTACCAGAAAATAAACTAATTTGCTGTTGAAAAATATCTTTGACCTCCAATAAAATAGGACATATTAGCATTTCTGATCTAGCTTTTTCTGTATTCAACGCCAAAGCTAAGGGTAAATATTTGTCCAGAAAATTTGCCAAAAAAGGACTTGGTTGTTGCGGTTCTATAGATGTTATAAAAGTGGTTTCTTCAACGATTGTTAAATTAAAATCTTGTTTTACACGTCGTAATGTAAAGTCGCTATAGGACATTTGTTTATTTTAGCTGCTAGCCTACACACACAAATGATAAACTCGTGAACTACCTACACTGACCTAACGGTACAGTGTAGGCTTCCCAATTCATCGGGGATTGCCTCGGTCTTCATAGATTTTTTACGTCCAGAAGACTTTGGTCTTACATCCCCTCGGTGGGCAGAAGAGCTAGTTCCTAACTCCCATAATCGCAAACCTTCATTTCTAATATTTATTGCAGCATTAACATCTCTATCATGCTGTTTTTGACAGTGCGGGCAATCTACAAATCTAACACCCAATGAGTCATATCCTTCTTGTAGCATTGGGATTGATAGTAGAGTCTCACTACAAAGCTGTGATGATGGGAAGAAACGCCCTATTTCAATATAGGTATGACCAAATTTTTCAGCTTTGTATTTGAGCATAGTTTGAAACATCCCCCATCCTTGGTCTGATATTGATTTAGCCAAGTTAGGGTTTTTAACCATGTTCTTAACTGCCAAATCTTCTACACAAATCACTTGGTTTTCGTATGCTATTTTGCGAGATAGCTTGTGTAGAAAATCCTCTCTAACTCTAGCTATTTTACTAGATACTTTTGCAACCAGTCGTTTTGCTTTACGACGTTTGTTAGATGCTTTATCTGTCTTTTTAGCTAGTTTTTTCTGTTTGCGCTTTCTATTCTTTTCTAACTTTGCCAGTTGCTTTTTAGGAAGGTCGTATTTTGACCCCTCGGAAGTTATAGCAAAGTTTTTTAATCCCAAGTCAACCCCAATTGCATCTCTAATTGCAACTACTGGGGTGTCTTCCTGAGCCACTCCGTTGCGGGGGTTCCCCCCGTTGTAGGAAGTGGCGTGATTAAACAGAATAGATGCATAATATCTACCATCAGCATTTCTCGATATTGTCACAGTCGTGAATTTCGCGTCTGGTAGTTCTTTATGAAACACGGTTTTCATTAATCCCAAATTACCAGGAAACTTAATTACAGAATCCTGTGGTTGCAGTTTTACGTTTTGGGGATACTGAATCGATTGCTTACCATGTTTAGATTTAAAGTTAGGAAATTTAGCACGTCCTTCAAAGAAATTGACAAACGCACTTGAAAGATTGAATGTGACTCTTTGCAATACTTGACTATAAGCAAGTCCCAACCATTCATATTCTTTTTTCAATCCCGGAAGCAACTTATCCATTGATGCTTTAGAAAGACCTTTCCCTGTTTCTTTATACGCGGTAGTAGTGGCATTAAGCATATAGTTCCACAACCATCGAGTATTGCCAAAACATTGCGCTAGATACAATTCTTGCTCATCAGTAGGATAAATTCTAACTTTAATTGCTCTATACATGGTATCGACCTTACCGTGTTTACTTTTTCATAGTAACAAGTATTTTAATGGTTGTGTTATCCAAAATAAAATATTTTGCTCGTCTCGTCGCTGTAGTTTTCTTTGTTTTCGCTACGCTCAAATACAATCAAACCACGCAACTCGACTCACTCGCAATTCATCTGGCACACCTCCCTATCGGGTAGGTGTGAGCCTTCTTGCTGTTTCAGGTAACGCATTCCCCACCCATGAATGCGGGGGCTTTTAGTGGACAGTAGGTGTCATCATGGCGAAAATCCAAAATCTAAAATCTAAAATGGTATTAAGCAATACTTCCTCGTTTCCGTGCTTCCTTGTAAGAAGTACCGACATTTTTCAAACCAGCTTTAATCATTTGCCTTTCTAGGAGGGCAAAAAAACGGGTTTTATCCCCACCCCTTACCACCGCTTGATTGTGGGCTTCTGCGATCGCAACTGGATAACCATACCCTTTTTGTACCTGAGCTAACATCAATCCCAAGGACTGATCCAATAACTTTTGGTCTTGCACCACCCATTCCGGTAATTCGATGCGGGCAATTTCCACACCCACATGGACGTAGCAAAAATAAATTTGTTGACTTGCATATAAATCCAAAATCCTGGCATTACTGCGCCATAGAGGACCCCTCTGTCCTGGCTGAAGCTGGGTTATCCATAGGGTTGTATCCCGCAAGGATTCAAAGGCTTTACAAGGGACTTTTTCCTGTTGGTTGGGGCAAAAGCTCATACAATCAGGTACAGGGTGGGGACAAGCTGCTAAACGTAGAAAATTCATCCCTTCAATGCTGCGAGAAGCACTCAAATAACCCATCAACGGAATTTGAGCGTCTTGCATCTGTTGCCAAGCTGCTAAAATGGGGGGCAAAATATGCTCCCTGGCATCGCTAGGTAATTGCTCTAAAAACCAGTAAATTAACGAACCATCCGTCATTGCCAAGATAGGTATTTTCCCCTTGACGCTGACAGCTAATTCTGCCAAAATCGTCGCTTCCGATACAGTACGACGGTAACTCATCCATTCCTCAGTTTTAATCCCCCACCTCCGAGACATATATAAATCTTCTGGGCGGTAGAATATCTCCGGTAAACTATCGAGTATGGGGTGCTTATTTTGACCGTAATGTAAAACTATCCGACCAATATTTAGGAGATAACAGTAAGCAATTTCGTGGTGACTGGGGGCGATTTGGGAGCCATCCGTAGCAATGACGGTATGAACCTTGTCGGGTGTGGGAATAGTGATACAGGTGGTGAGGGGTTCTACAGGAGTAGCATTGGCGAATAAAATGCGATCGCGCCATCTTTTTTGTTGTTCTACCAGTTTATCCTGTTCCTGGCAAGCATGAAGGAAATATTTTTGGGCTAATTCAAGACGTTGGCGACTAGCAGCAGCTTCTTCTGTCAGGTGTTGACTCAAACCCTGCATTTGTCGCGTTAGTTTGGTAAGGTCGAGCATGATGGGAATGGGAGATTTTCAGAAAATAGCGATCGCTCTTAGGCAACAGTAACGCACTCTGGCTGATAACTTGATGAATGATTTCAGAAAATTAAGTTAATTTTAACTCCTAACACCGAACTCCTAACACCGAACTCAGGTTACTTATTACTTCCATAAATCATCGGAAAATTCGGATAAAGAAATTAATTTAATCCGGGGATGATTTTCAGCAGTTCCCCTTTCCCTAGGGGTATTGTATCCCCAGTCTGCCAGGTAGAGTTGGACTGCTTGTAAGTCTGGCTGTTTATCTACTAGCTGTAATGTTTTTAGCCTATCCTCCACAAAATATACTGCTTCTGGAGCAATTTTATGGGTTGTAATTAATTCTCTTAAAATTTCATATTTAGGGCGTTTCACTTCCTTGCCAAAAATGACTGACTTGTCTAAATTTAAACCAGCTGTTTGCAATAATCTTTGGGCAAAACGTCCCTCTTTCGTTGTAATTATATATACTTTGATATGATTAGCGATCGCGGTTTGAATTTTGTCCACCACACCGGGATAAAATTGATGTAAATCTAACCAACCATCTAAATCTGTGCCGATCCATTCATCCCTAAGCCTGTCTAACTTGATACCAATTTCTTGAGCATTGAGGTTATCAGCTTGTACCAATTGTTGAACAATAGTTCCCCAATTTTGATAAATATCATCAGCAGCAATCCCTTCAACCAAAGCTTTAATTAATACAGGCATTTCCCAGCCAGTTTCAATTACTGCCCTCAGGGGGTAAAATTGCTCTGCTAATCCCTCTGGAGGAGTTTGATTATGGGGTTGCCAAACTTGACAATAAGTACGCCAAGCTACAGCAAAATATTCAATTAACCCATCACAAATTACACCATCAAAATCCAAGGCAAGAATTTGTGGAATATTTGTTGTCATTTGGATTTCTTCCTATTACTAACTAACTCTATATAGATTAAATCCAATCCATTTAATTTTGACAGTTAATGGAACACATCAACCCATTTTGCGGTAAAGTTATATACGGCAAGTTAGTGGGTCTGGAGAATGCACCAACTTCTAAGATTCCGTAACCAAGAACTGCTGCGCCACGCGCTCACACACCGTTCCTATGCCAACGAAAACCCTCAGGCAAAAGAACATAATGAACGCCTGGAATTTCTTGGCGATGCCCTATTAAATTTTTTGAGTGGAGAATATCTTTACAATTGTTATCCAGAAAAGGAAGAAGATGAACTCACAAGAAGGCGTTCAGCACTAGTAGATGAAGTTCAATTAGCACAGTTTGCCATTGAGGTAGGTGTGCATGAAAAAATGCTTTTGGGAAAAGGTGCCATCTTGGAAGGAGGCTATGAAAATCCCAATTTACTGAGCAGTACTTTTGAAGCTTTAATTGGAGCTTATTATCTTGACAATAATTCAGATATTGCAGCAGTGAGAGCTATTATCCAACCATTATTTGAATCTGTATCCGAACATATTACATCTCGCTCTAATTTGGATATCAAAAACCAATTCCAAGAATGGGCACAACGTCATATTTCCCCTACCCCGCCAAAATACGTCACATTGCAGGTAGGTGGTGTATCTCATAGCCCAGTTTTTTTAGCCAAAGTACTGGTAAATGGCAAACTATTTGGAGAAGGTAGGGGAAGTAATAAAAAGGAAGCTGAAAAAGCTGCGGCGAAAGATGCTTTAGGAAAAATCAAGAAACAAGATATTTCATAAAGATGCCAAAATGTTAATTTTTTAAAATACAATCAAAACCACTTAATTAATGGATATTTTGATACGATGAATTCACCAACAGACAAAAAAAATAATAATATAGACGGCGTAAATAATTCTATTTCAGATAAAAAACAACCTGCATTTACTGATACTAGTTTTGGTGAAAGTAAAAACTTAGAGAAAGTTAGAGAGATCCTTTTTGGGCAACAGATAAGAGAGCAAGAAAAAAAATTTGCCAACTTAGAAGCACTGATATCTCAAGAATGTGCTAGCTTGCGAGAGGAAACTAAAAAACGTTTAGACTTACTGGAAAACTACCTGAAAAAAGAAATAGAAACATTAAGCGATCGCCTGAAAAATGAGAAAGTAGAACGGGATACAAGCATCAATAATTTAGCCGCAGAACAAAGGAAAATCATATCTTCTTTGGAAAGTAAGTTTTCCCAGTTTGACGAACAAACTAATAACAGTCAAAGGGAACTGAGAGAACAGGTATTAAATCAATCTAAAAATTTACAGGATGAGATCCAGCAAAAATATGAAGAAATTCTAAATTTGCTGCAAAAGGAATCCCAAGACCTCCGCAACGAAAAAATTGATAATTCTCATCTCGCATCTATGTTTACAGAGTTAGCTTTTCGTCTCACTAATCAGCAATAAAATGATAAATTATGGATTATTGGTGATTGTAACCAGCTCGGTAAATACAGATATATAATTGATGTAAATTGGGGGAATGGTGGTAATTATGGGTGATAATTCTAGAAATCAGTTAACACAGAAATCCCTCAATCTTCCTATTAGCCAAACAGAAAATACAACGGCGAACCAAGAACTAGATGAATTACGCAGCTTACTTTTAGGTATAGAGCCAAGACAACTCAATCAATTATATGAGCGATTAAATAATCCTCAAATTCATGCTGAAGATATCGGCAATTTGCTTCCAGAAGCTGTGCAATTACAAACTCAGAAAGATAGGCAGTTAGTGGAAGCAATTACAACAACTGTAGAAGAAGCAATTAAATTTTCCATTCAAAAAGATGAGAAGACTTTATCAGAAGTAATTTTTCCGATTTTAGCTCCAGCTACTCGCAAGGCAATTAACGCAGCTTTAGAGCAGATGATTCAGAGTTTGAATCAAACTTTAGAGCATAGCTTGTCACCGCAAAGCTGGAGATGGAGATTAGAAGCCAAGCGAACGGGAAAAACCTTTGCTGAAGTTGTCATGCTGCGTACATTAGTCTATCGGGTAGAGCAACTGTTTTTGATTCACAAGCAAACCGGTTTGTTGTTGCAACACCTAGTAGCACCCCAGGTATCTGCCCAAGATGGGGATATAGTTTCGGCGATGTTGACGGCTATTGAAGACTTTGTCAAAGACTCCTTCGCTGTAGGTAAAGGGGATGGACTGCAAAGTTTACAATTTGGAGAACTGACAATTTGGGTTGAAGAAAGTCCCAGTGCCCTATTAGCAGGGGTAATTCGAGGTATCCCACCTCAAGAATTAAGACTTGCCTTTCAAAATGCGATCGCAAAAATTCAACTTAATTTAGCTCAACAACTGGATGATTTTCAAGGGGAAACAGCACCATTTGCAGCCGCTCAACCTTATCTAGAAGATTGTTTAGGAGTTCAATATCAAAAATCTGCCTCCAAAAAATATACCTATGCATGGAGTTTATTTGGTATAGTAGCGATCGCACTCGGAATTTGGGCTGTTTTTGCCATCCAGGAACAAAGAAAGTGGCATAAATATTTAGCACAACTTAACTCTGAGCCGGGAATTGTGGTGATTAAAGCAGAGCGGAAAAGTAATGGCAAATACTTGGTTGTCGGAATGCGCGATCCATTAGCCAAAAATCCCCAGGAGTTGATTAAACAAGCATCTCTTCCACCAGAAAAAGTAATCGGTCAATGGCAATCTTATATTTCTTTAGACCCACAATTAACCCCAAAAAGAGCCACAGAATACCTGATACCTCCAAAAACCACATCCTTAGAAATTGACGACAATGGAACCCTCAAAGCTAGTGGTGTAGCTCCTCAAAAATGGATAGTGCGATCGCGAAAATTATGGCGTTTTATCCCTGGGATCAATAAATATCAGGATCGAAATCTTACCCCTTCAGAACTAACTCAGTTAAACACCTACAAGCAACAAATTGAAGGTAATAATCTGTTCTTTTTAGCAGGGAAAACTAAATTTGCACCAGGTGAATCGAAAAAGTTAATGGATTTAGCCTTAGTAATCAAAAAAATTGTACAAGTCTCTCAAGATTTGAATCAGAATATAACTATTCAAATAGTAGGACACACAAACACCATTGGCACAGAAAAAAGTAATAAAATCCTCAGTCAAGCTCGCGCTCAGAAAATACTATCTTATTTTCAGAAACAAGGATTCAAAAAGAGTATTTTTACAGCTGTGGGAGTAGGTTCTAGTCAGAGGCTACTTACCCGTAGTAAAAAAGAAAATCGCATATCTAACCGCAGGGTATCTTTTCGGGTATTCCTCAAGGATAAATTGAAATAAAGGAATATCCACATATGTTACAGAAAAAAATATGTATGGTCGGTGCATTCGCCACAGGTAAAACAAGTTTAGTAGCACAGTTTGTCCGCAGTATTTTTTCAGAAAAATATCAAACTACTGTAGGTGTAAAAATAGATAAAAAAACAATTAATATTCAAGATAGAGAGATAAATTTAATCCTTTGGGATCTTCATGGAGAAGATGAATTTCAAAAAGTAAGAATGTCTTATTTAAGAGGTTCATCAGGCTATTTATTAGTAGTTGATGGTACCAGAAAAAATACCCTAAATAAAGCATTAGACCTACAAACTAGGGTCGAAGAAGCTATTGGCAAAGTTCCCTTCATTCTCGTACTGAATAAATCAGATATTATGGATGAGTGGGAAATTAATGACCAAGAAATTAAACAACTCGGACAAAACCATTGGACTGTGATTAAAACTAGTGCCAAAACAGGCTTGGGTGTAGAAGAAGTCTTTCAAACTCTTGCAAATAAGATACTGGAGGGATAAATGCTGGATGTCCCCACTCCCATTATTAATTATCTACTCAATTTGATGATTGAAAAACACTCCCTTGCTTATTTATTGGTGAATAAAGATGGTTGTTTATCCCAATGGGGTGGAAAGCTTGCAGCATATGGGATTGAACAACTCCAGGAAGGGGAAAAAGTAGAAAAGCAGGTTTTTTTTCTAGAAGGAATGCTGCCATTAAACGACGATCCTATTTTTATTCCCCGCATGAAAACTGAATATGGAATTTGTGCAGACATTCACATATTTCCCTCCAAAGATGGAGATTGGGTGTTGTTTTTAGATGCTACTTTAGAAGAAATGCAGCTCTGTATGATTCAACAGTCAATCAATGAATCTATCCTTATGCAGGATAAAGTAACTAAAATATTCAATCAATAATTTAATAGTATTTTATTAAGTATGAGTGAATCTATCACAGCCGATATATTTGCAGCTTTAAATATTTTGGTCTTAGAAAAGCTTAAGGGAGATTGTTATCAACTTATTGGTACAGTACCAGATTGGGCAAAAACTTTATGTCCTTATCCAGTAGAATCAGGTCATAAAATTTTGCTCAAAAAAGCAGAATTATCATTTTTAGAAAACTTTTTAATTGATGCTGAAGAATTTTGGGAACAAGATGAATCTCAACAACCCCAAACAATTAATTCTGGAATTTGGAATCATGTTGATGACTCTGATAATGAGTATTTTTTTGAAGCCACTGCCATTAAAGTAAATAATCAAAAAATTATCCTGATTAAACATTTAGCGGAAGAATACCAGCAGCAACAAAATATTATTCAAAAAGCTAGAGAAAATCAATTAGATTTTCAATATTCTGTTAAAGAAAGCCAGAAAAAGGATATATTAATACATTGCATCATCCATGATATGGCAGGGCAATTAAGTGGCATTAATTGCTGCTTTGCACTCTTAGATTTGGAAAATTTAACCCCTAAAGGCAAGGAAACCCTGAACATTGGCAAACAGCAAACCATTAAGCAAGAGATGCTAATTAGAGAAATACTAGATGCATTCTCTGTGGAAATGCAATCCCTAGAAGCTTTTACAGTCAATCCAGAAATAGCTCCAGATGCACTACTTATAACTCAGCAGATAATCCAGGTTTTAACTCCCAGTTTTTCTCTGAATCATGTAGAGCTAAAACTTGCTGCTGACGTTAACATGAATGCTGATTGGAAAGTGGTGGGCGATAAATCTCGTCTGGAAAGAGTAATTACAAATTTAACGGAAAACGCTTTGCATCATAGCCCACCAAATACTACAGTTACAATTGGCTTACAGCAAGATGATAATACTATCTTAGTGACCATCGACGATCAAGGTAAAGGGGTAGCACCGGAGATTGCTAAAAACTTGTTTAAGAAGTTTGCTCAAGGAACAGATAGAACAGGCAAAGTAGGATTGGGACTTTATTTCTGTCGCATTACAGTTGAACGTTGGGGTGGTGAGATTGGTTATTCCCCATTACCTGAAAATGGTTCGCGATTTTGGTTTAGCCTACCAAAAGCAACTGATAAACAATAAATGTAATATTTTTTTGCATTGATATTTGAATTCAGCCAAAATCATGGAGCACAGTTTTGGGAAAATAGCTAAAACTACTTAAATTTATTAGTTTTCCACCAGTAGAATATTGGCAAAACTATATTTTAACCTTGCGATCGCCTATATACCCGTATATACGTATATACCAAAACTGTAGTTGATTAACTACAATCTTAAAATTAATTAAATTTTTTATTTTGTAACTATTTTTATTTAAAATTAAAACAAAAATGATTTAAATGGATTATTTATGATTATTTTGGATTTAAGCAAATAAAATAAAGATTATATAGTTTATTAGTCTATATATCTTCATATATAAGCATTTTTCAGATATTTAACCCCTTTATTTTCCGAGAAGTTTCCACAATAATGAAACTCACTAGACCACACACATCGCCATAGGCGGCTAGGTGAAAGCAATTATTTGAGCCAATATTCTGCTCAGAAATTATTTAAGAGGCAAAAAAGTGAAATTAGCAGTTTACGGAAAAGGTGGAATCGGCAAATCCACAACTAGTTGTAATATTTCCGTCGCCCTAGCCAAACGGGGTAAAAAAGTGCTGCAAATTGGCTGCGATCCCAAACATGACAGTACATTTACCCTCACAGGGTTCTTGATTCCCACAATTATCGATACTCTGCAAGAAAAAGACTACCACTACGAAGATGTCTGGCCCGAAGATGTAATTTACAAAGGCTATGGCGGAGTAGATTGCGTAGAAGCAGGTGGCCCTCCGGCTGGTGCAGGCTGCGGAGGTTACGTAGTGGGAGAAACAGTAAAATTACTGAAGGAACTTAACGCTTTCGATGAGTATGATGTAATACTGTTTGATGTCCTTGGTGATGTTGTTTGTGGTGGATTTGCAGCTCCGCTCAACTATGCTGATTACTGCATGATTGTTACAGACAACGGTTTTGATGCCTTATTTGCCGCCAACCGCATTGCCGCTTCTGTCAGGGAAAAAGCACGGACTCACCCCTTACGTTTAGCTGGGTTAATTGGTAACCGCACTTCTAAGCGCGATTTGATCGATAAGTACGTAGATACCGTACCTATGCCCGTACTAGAAGTGTTACCTTTAATTGAAGATATCCGTATTTCTAGAGTCAAAGGTAAGACTTTATTTGAAATGGCGGATAAAGAACCCTCGTTAAATTACGTATGTGACTACTATCTGAATATTGCCGATCAAATTCTTGCCAGACCTGAAGGCGTTGTTCCACAAGACGCTCAGGACCGCGAGCTATTTTCCCTATTATCAGATTTTTACTTAAATCCGAGTAAACCCCCAGTTCTTAATCCGGAAGAGGAACTAGACTTAATGATTGTATAAATCATTTAGTTTCTCAGGATGGGGGACACCTATGGCATTTTTTTACAGTTTTACGGATTCACTCAAGAATAAGTGGCTAGAATTTTTTCAAACTAATCGCGACTGGATCGAGCTTCACATGAAGGTCGAATCGGTTTTCACTCCAGATGGCGGCAAACGCCCTGCTTCTTACCTCATCCTGGGTGTAGCCAATGCACTAGAACCCAAGCTAGCGCAGTTGATGCTACCCTTTTCCAAGTTAAATGCTGATGCCGATACCTTAGTGGAGGTTTTAGGCTTACACTTCGATCCCAACATTGCTCTAGGGAATTCTCTGCAACCCAACTCCGATGTGGTAGAGTCTGCTGATGATGACAGCTCAGAATATGTCATGGATGCAGTACGCCATGAAGAAGAAGCAATCAACGATACTGTAGCGGATACCGATGCAGGCTTCGCAGTTGCTGAGGTGGGTATGCAGGATGCTGAGGTAGCTATGCAGGATGCTGAGGTAGCTATGCAGGATGCTGAGGTAGCTATGCAAGATGTAATGCCTACCGATGATACCGAGGCATTCCAAATCCCTGAAGAGCCAGAAAATGGTATGGCAGATTTATCAGCAGCAGCTTTTGAAGAGCCAGAAAATGGTATGGCAGATTTATCATCCGCAGCTTTTGAAGAAACACAGATTGGAGCTGATGATGATGCTTTTGGTGATATTTCCTTCGATGATTTAAAAGATTCCCACACAGCCGATGCTGCTGCTGGTGAAGCTGAAGGAAACATGGACGAACAGATGTTTGGCGATATCGGTGCTTCTGCGGATGATGCATTTAGCGACGTTATGAAGGATGTCTGGAGTGAAGAAAGTGCTTCCCAAAATGGAGAAGCCATCAACCAATTCGGAGAAGAAATGTCAACTGAAGCTATTGACACCACTGAAATGGCGGAAATCTTCTCCCAAAATTAATTACAGCCTGAATGAGGCAATGGCAATTGATGATTTTGGTAGATATTCCCCAGAATAAATTATTAAATCAGGGGAATATCCAATGATTTACGGATCTATGGCTAGTGGTCTTTTTCATTAATTTTGACGAGTCGCGGGTGCGAGCGATCCCCGACTTCTATCCTAGGAATTGCTGCAATGTGCGGATATTGATTCAGAAGTCGGGGATCTGTTGCCTAGCCATCAAAACTAATGAAATGCAATACTAGTGGGGTTGCCAATTTAGTGGTAGTTGACAGTCACCTAATGCAGCAGTCTCCAACCAAAATCATTTACTTTGCCTCATGGGCTTTTAATCTCAAGGGGAGAAACTCTTAAAATGACCGTTGCAAAACCAGAAGCTTTAAATTTCGATTGTGAAACAGGCAATTATCATACCTTTTGTCCCATTAGCTGTGTGGCTTGGTTGTACCAAAAAATAGAAGATAGTTTCTTTTTGGTGATTGGAACCAAGACTTGTGGCTATTTTCTGCAAAATGCGATGGGGGTAATGATTTTTGCCGAACCCCGTTATGCGATGGCTGAATTGGAAGAGGGCGATATTTCTGCTAAATTAAATGATTATGAGGAATTAAAGCGTTTGTGTTTGCAAATAAAACGCGATCGCAATCCCAGTGTAATTGTCTGGATTGGCACTTGCACTACGGAAATTATCAAAATGGATTTAGAGGGGTTAGCACCTAAACTAGAGGCAGAAATCGGCATTCCCATCGTTGTTGCCCGTGCTAATGGTTTAGATTACGCCTTTACCCAAGGAGAAGACACGGTTCTCGCATCTATGGCTCTACGCTGCCCCAACGAGGCTCCCGTGGCGGAAACAGAGAAAAATGAGCGCAATGCCATTCAAAAGTTACTTAACTTCGGTAAGCAGAAAGAAGAAGTCGCTCAAGAAGAATCAGAGTATGTAAATCATCCCCCCCTAGTTCTTTTCGGTTCTCTCCCCGATCCTGTAGTTACCCAATTAACCTTGGAACTGAAAAAACAAGGAATTAAGGTTTCTGGTTGGCTACCAGCTAAACGCTTCACAGAACTACCCGTAATTGAAGAAGGGTATTATGTCGCTGGTGTCAACCCCTTTCTCAGCCGCACTGCTACTACCCTGATGCGTCGCCGTAAATGTAAACTAATTGGTGCGCCCTTCCCCATTGGGCCTGATGGTACCCGTGCTTGGATTGAGAAAATCTGCTCTGTATTTGGCATTACTCCCCAAGGAATGGATGAGAGGGAAGGGAAAATCTGGGAAAGCTTGGAGGATTACGTACAACTCATTCGCGGGAAGTCCGTATTTTTCATGGGTGACAACCTGTTGGAAATTTCCCTGGCAAGGTTCTTAATTCGTTGCGGGATGACTGTTCCCGAAATTGGTATTCCCTACATGGATAAGCGTTATCAAGCTGCGGAATTGGCATTGTTAGAAAAAACTTGTCAGGAAATGGGTGTTCCCCTGCCCAAGATTGTGGAGAAACCAGATAACTATAATCAGTTGCAACGGATCAAACAATTAAACCCAGACCTTGTAATTACAGGTATGGCCCATGCCAATCCCCTAGAAGCACGGGGAATTACCACCAAGTGGTCTGTAGAATTTACCTTTGCCCAAATTCACGGCTTTACTAATGCTCGTGATATCCTAGAGTTAGTTACCCGTCCATTGCGTCGGAATAACAGCCTAAAAGGTTTAGGTTGGGATAAATTAGTAAAAGAATCATCTAAGGTTTAACAGTATCACTCTTTGCACTGTCCCTTAGCTAATTCTGGTAAGGGTAAATAAATGATAAAGAGGGCGATTTTCTTTTCCAGAGAATCGTCCTTTTGTTTGTTACATCTACAGCAGATTGCAAAAGAACTGCGTTTAGGGGTGTTGAGTGGGAGTTACCAGGAACCTTGGGCTTACAGAAAGCTCCGGAGGAATAGGTGATGAAAGCTTTCTTCTCCCTTATGCTGACTAGCTTTGGGCTGATTCTGCCAAAATATGCGATCGCTCACATTACGTTTTGGAGATTTTAATGGGGGCGTTGCTGATTGAAAATATGAATTTAGCTCACGCAAAGACGAGCCAGTGCGTTGGGCGGCTCCGCCGACTTGAAGCAACTGGCGTGCAAAGGCGCAAAGTTACAAAGAAAAATAAAGGTGATTTTGACGTTTCATATCCTGATTCAGCAATGCCTTAATGGGGATGGCAAAACTGATTTATTCACAACTGTTAATGGTAGATTTTACAGCATATACGGAGATTTTAGCAGGTTTAAAATTTGAGAAGGATTTAATTCGTAAGTTTTTAAGCGAGGATATTATGCGAGAGTCAGTTATTTACCAAGATATAGAGCAAAAGGGAGAAAAAAAAGGAGAAGAAAAGGGGAAGCAAAAAGAAGCACTTTCATTTTGTATGCTTTTGCTCAACCAGCGTTTTGGTGAGTTGGAATCATCCATTGCTGAAAAGGTTGAAGTTTTATCAGTTGAGAAGTTAGAAGCTTTAGGTGTGGCTTTGTTAAATATTTCTGAAATGGATGATTTGATTACTTGGTTGGAGGAAAACGGTACTCCATAATAAATAGGACTTACGCAAATGGTACATTATTTTATTTAACCCTTTTCTGTCACTCTGGAAAAAGAAAAATAAATGTAGGTTGGGTGGAGCGTAGCGTAACCCAACAATACCGAGGTTTTTGGTTGTTGGGTTTCGTCCCTCAACCCAACCTACACCTGAGAAGTAAAACTTTATAGGGCAAGCGTCTAGCCATCTTAGTTTTTCAAAAATCAAATAGAAGTCCTATATCAACGATAAATATATTAAAAAGCTCGTCCTTACCTATAAAATTGCCTAGATATGCGTAATCATTCCGTCTATTAACCGAAAAAATGATAGCCAGGAAGCTTCTTGATATCTTACCAAAATAAGTCTTTATCCGTAAATATATTGTATAATAAGTGTATATTAAAGTTATTGATATTATGACTAAATTCTCTGTAATGCACTATTTGACTGGATTGACTGGTGTGATAGACGTGAAATTTCCATTTCATAAATAGTTAGCCAGCTTACCAAGCAATACTATGGAGGAGATAAATGACAAATGCCTTTTTGGAATAAAGAGGAAATAGATCAACTCAAATCAGAAATACGATTACTTAAAGGCAAAATTGAAGCATTAGCTATTGAACTAAAGGAAATAATCGATCAAATAGAGCATAGAGATCGACGCTTAATTGATGGTCTTATGGAAAACCAACATTATTTAAATGGCACAATAGATAAACTTGGTGCACAAGTTGAGAAAAATAGATATCTTATTGAGAGGACTATTGCTGTGGCAGAAGAAAATCAAGTACAGATTGGTCAAATTAAGAATAACCAAATCAGTATTCTTTCTGAAGGTATCAATAATAGTATTCATGATCAAAGCGTCAATAACATTGATCTTAGTCCTCATACAAAGCAAACCTTAGCGGAAGCTGCACAAGAGATTCAAGACTTGCTAGATCAGCTATCTAAGACTTACCCAACTACCACGACTGTGGAGAAAGCTAATGTTGCAACGAAGGCAATGGAGGAAATTGAGAAAAAGCCAAAAATAAAAAATAAAATCATAAAGGCTTTGAAAGCTGGCGGTACGGCAACTCTGCTTGAGCTAACAAATAATCCTATTGTAAAAATTCTGACACCGATGCTCGAAAGCCTGTTAGAAAATGATCAATAAATCTAGTGTGAGCAAGTTGCTTCTGAGGCCGGGTTGAGGTGAGGGAACCTAGAAATTGCGAGTGCGAGCAAGTTTCTTGGTATCTGATGCGGGCAAGATGCCCGCACTACAATATTTAATATTTGGGATGCTCCCCCTCCTTCACTCCAGGGCGCAAGCATTGCGCCCCTACTCCTTCACTCCTTCACTCCCTCACTCCCTCACTCCTTCCCTCTACTACACAACCACTTCCTTATCCTTGGCCAGGAATTTTTCCAATTCTGTCAATGCATCTGCATCAACTTTGGTTTGCATGGGACAGAACTTAGGACCACACATGGAACAAAATTCAGCGGTTTTGTAAATATCCGCTGGTAGGGTTTCATCGTGATATTCCTTAGCCCTGTCAGGGTCAAGTGCTAATTCAAACTGACGGTTCCAGTCAAAGTTATAACGGGCGCGGGAAAGCTCATCATCTCTATCCCTGGCACCAGGACGATGTCTGGCAATATCTGCCGCGTGAGCTGCTATTTTATAAGCAATTAAGCCATTACGCACATCTTCAGGATTAGGTAAACCTAAGTGTTCTTTGGGTGTTACATAGCACAACATCGCCGTACCATACCAACCAGCCATCGCAGCACCAATGGCTGAGGTAATATGGTCATAACCAGGGGCGATATCTGTCACCAATGGTCCCAGGACATAGAAAGGTGCTTCGGAACACTCTTCCATTTGCTTTCTGACGTTAAACTCAATTTGATCCATAGGGACGTGTCCTGGACCCTCTACCATCACCTGGACATCATGCTCCCAAGCTCTGCGGGTTAATTCTCCTAAGGTTTTGAGTTCGGCTAGTTGAGCTTCGTCTGATGCATCGTGGGTACAGCCGGGACGCAGGGAGTCGCCCAAGCTGAAGGAAACATCATATTTCTGGAAAATTTCGATGATGTCTTGGAAGTGGGTATACAGGGGATTTTGCTTGTGGTGATGCAGCATCCACTTGGCAATAATACCGCCACCACGGGAGACAATACCTGTAATCCGGGTTTTGACGAGGGGTAAATACTCAATCAAAAGTCCGGCATGAATTGTCATGTAATCCACACCCTGTTGGCAGTGTTTTTCAATGATATGGAGAAAGTCATCGGGGGTGAGATTTTCGATGTTACCGTGGACGCTTTCTACAGCTTGGTAAATAGGTACAGTACCGATGGGAACCGATGAAGCTTTAATGATGGCGGTACGAATTTCATCTAAATTACCGCCACCTGTGGACAAATCCATGACGGTATCTGCGCCGTATTTAATTGCTAGGTTGAGTTTGGCAATTTCTTCATCAATATTGGAAGAGTTGGGAGAAGCACCGATATTCGCATTTACCTTACACTTGGAGGCAATACCAATGGCCATGGGTTCCAAGTTGGGGTGATTGATATTCGCGGGGATAATTAGCCTTCCTCTGGCAACTTCATCTTTAATTAATTCGACGGGAAGATTTTCTCGTTGGGCGACATACTGCATCTCTTCCGTAACGACACCTTGACGGGCATAATGCATTTGAGTAACGTTACCTTGCCCACGGCGTTTAGCAACCCATTGTGTCCGCATATTTGATTTCCTCTATAAACAGCTTCCCTCCGCTGGTATTACCCAGTCTCAGGTGTTAAGGGTGTGTTCTCAGCCCGGATTCACAGGCACCCCTAGCATGGGAATAATTGTACCATTTTGATTAGCGATCGCCTGCGCTGATTTATTAGTTTGTGCGATCGATCTATATTATTCTAGCTAGGAAGTAAATTTAGTGGGGGAAGTTGTTGAGACTAGGGAAGCGGTTCATATTTCTCTTTGTAGCAGTCGCCATCATTATTACGGGTATGTTATTCAATTAATCTATCTGGGAATAATAAATTATTAGGGTATATATACTTATGATTATTTGTTATGTCAGAGTCCATCAATATCCATCTTGCTTTTAAAACTCTCAATTTAGAACCAGGTGTATCCCCAGAAGAAATAAAAAAAGCTTATCGAAAGTTAGCTAAAGAATGCCATCCAGACCGCTTTTTAGAGCCATCACAAAAGCTTGATGCCGAAGAAAGAATTAAAATCATTAACCAAGCTTACGAATTTCTGAAAAATAATCAGGCAATTAATGACACGAATTCAGCAGATACAAATTCAATATCAAACAAGCAAAATATTTACTCAAAAGTCTCAAATCCAGAGACATTGTACCAAAGAGGAATGAAAAAGGCTCAAAATAGGCAGTATCAAGAAGCGATTGAAGACTTTACCCTGGCAATTCGGTTAGATAAAAATTATCTTGAAGCTTATAAATTTAGGGCATTAGCTTGTGAAAAATTAGGTTATACCAATCGTGCTAAGTCCGATAGAAGAAAAGTATTAGACCTTGAGGCATTAAAACATAAAAGAAAAATGCAAGAGCGAAAAGCTCAAGGATTCACGGATAATTATTATGATTTAGAAGGATTTGTTCATTATTCTCACCAAACAAATATAGAATCTCCTTGGAAAATAGTTAAGACTATAAATCACGAAAATGGCATTTATACATTAGATATTAGTCCCAATGGAAAGTTTATTGCTTCTGCTGGTATTGATAATACTATTAAAATTTGGGATTTCAAATTAGAAAAGTTACTAAATACCTTGACTCAAAATAAAAAAATTGTCAGATGTGTTGCTTTTAGTCAGGATGGCCAATTAATTGCTAGTGGTAGTGACGACGGTAGCATTTTTATTTGGCAAGTCGAAACTGGTAAATTAATCAATCACATTCAAGTACATTCTGCTCCAGTTTACTCAGTTATTATTAGCCCAGATAATCAAACTATACTGAGTAGTAGTGGCGACACTACTATCAAAATTTCTCATATTAATATGGGAGAAATGTTACAAGTTATTAAAGCACACAATGATTCAGTTTATAAATTAATAATTAGCCCAAATAATAAAATCTTAGTTAGCTGTAGTAGTGATAAAACAATTAAATTATGGCAAATTAAAAATCGAAAACTGATTAATGTTTTAGCAAAACATTTAGGTTGTGTTACGACTATCTCTATAAGTCCAGACGGGCAGTTTCTAGCTAGCGGAGGCTCAGATAAAATGATTATACTTTGGGAAATTAATACAGGAAAGATAATTAAAACTTTACTGGGTCATCATACTCATGTTTTATCGCTGACTTTTAGCCCAGATTCCCAGTTTATTGCTAGTACAAGTCTAGATGGTACTTTAAAAGTATGGAATGCTATGACTGGAGAAGAACTTTATACTGTTTACCAACATTCAACAAGTCTCAATACAGTCAAATTTAGTCCGGATTCAAAAAGTATTATTAGTGCTAGCAATGATGGAAAAATTAAAGTTTGGCAGTGCTAGTAGCGATAAGCTGTTAAGGGTCTAAATTGTATACATAAAGCGGGCAGGATGCCCGCACTACAATCACCTGATTTTTTACTTTATACAATTTAGCTGCGTATTAACTTATTACTAAGTACCTAGGGCGTGTTTTCAAACTATGGTGTAGGTTGGGTAGAACGAAGTGAAACCCAACTGGGTGTAAGGAAAATGTTGGGTTTCGTTCCTCAACCCAACCTACAATTGATGCTAATTTTGGGTTTGAAAACAGACCCTAGGGCTGGCTGAAAAAGTCATGATTGCGGAGGGTAGGGAACGGAGAGATGGGGAGATGGGGAGTGTGGGGAGATGGGGTGATGGAGGAAAGAACTAAACCGTCAACTGTCAACTGTCAACTATCAACTGTCAACCATCACCTCATCACCTGAATTAAATATCTAGATCCATGAGGTCAAGTTTAGAACCATAGGTCTCAATAAATTCACGGCGGGGTGCGACGCGATCGCCCATTAAAATGGTGAAAATGCGATCGGCTTCGGCAGCATCTTCAATTTCCACTTGTTTCAAGGTGCGTGTCTCTGGATTCATCGTAGTTTCCCACAATTGATCTGGCATCATTTCACCCAAACCTTTGAAGCGTTGGATGTTGTAGTTGGCATTTTCTGGGAATTTAGCAATTTTTTCTTGTAATTCCCTGTCGCTATAACAATATTGAGGTTGGCTACGTCCCCGTTCTAATTTATACAAAGGAGGGCAGGCAATATATATATACCCCTGTTCGATTAATGCCCGTTGATAGCGATAGAAGAAGGTAAGTAACAAGGTACGGATATGTGCCCCATCTACGTCAGCATCGGTATTATGGGCACACAAACCACCAGTACCGCAGATAAAGTTTTCATCATCTTGCACTGAAAAGTCGTAAACATATTCACCCACTGGTTCTATTTCTTCAGCACTAATTACCCGTAATCCCATCAAATCATCACTAATGGGGAGATAATCTGGAGATTTACTGGTAGGACTTAAAAGATATGCCTCTACTTTGTCAGCATTACTATGGTGTTGCCAAATTGGGCGTAGGGTGGCAAGTTGTTCTTTACCACAAATCGTGATGGTGTAGTAAGGATGACGGGTTTGAATTTCAGCTGACGGTAGGGTTGCAGGTGGATGATAACTGTGAGTGGCAATGATTCCCAACTGTCCCAAAAGATAAAGCAGTCCATCTTTGAGTAGGGGGGAATTGGTTGTCAAAGATAGATTTCGACCCACTGTAGTGCCATCACCAAGGAAATAGCCTTGCAAGAAAGCTAACTGCATATCTTCAGATACGCTAAAAATTATGTTTGGTAGCTGTTTGTGGTGGGCTACTTTGGCTAAACCCCAGGCTTGTAACAGCCTAGCAGCAGTAACGCTATGGAAGTAAAGTTTAATTCCTTTGCTGTCTGGTTCCTGATATTGCCGTGGTGTTTCACCGAATACGGATTGAATGGCACCTGTAATTTCTGGAATTAATTGCTGGTCTTTTTCACCCAAGTTTAAGCTTACCTGATGTTGGCTCAAGGTTCCTTCTGCAACATACCAACCAAGGAAATACATTAATTCCCTGGTAATGGGTAGGTAACGGCTAAATGCCTTGTGACTATGGGCTTGGGGAACTATTTTCACATCTGCGCCTAATTGTGAAAGTTCACCACTGGTAAATTCATCTAAAGGTTTATAGTCACTTACCTTACGCCACTTGGCATTTTTACTGCTGTCATCTTGTTCTAGTAATGTTTCAATTTTAGATGGCAACTGCTGGTAAACAATATTTTCATTACAACCGATGGCATCCACATAACTCATAAATTGAGACAATATCGGTCGATTAATGGCACGTTCCCAGTGACTAATGGTAATTGGCTGCTTAACACCGCAGGCCACAGCTACTTGTTTCTGGCTAATTCCTGCTATTTCGCGGGCTTTGACTAATTTTTCCCATGCTTTTACATCCAGCATTACCCGTGGCTCATCCCACAAGTCTGGACGTTCTAATTTGGCTAATACCCGTGCTGCGGCCACTGAGCGCACGTCTTCACCTTGCACATAGAGTCCCCTAGTTAACTCTGCTCGGTAAAATGTCTCTAATAAGTCTATTTGAGTGGTATTGGTTTCGGGACGGGGTAAACGCCGACTTGCTACTAATGTATCACCAACCTTAACCTCATTACCTTTCTTCAGCATTACCTGCCCATTCTCCCAAACAAAGACACTGTGGGAGGATGTAACTTTTACCGAGCGGTTGTAGCGAGTAGTCAATTTGTACATTGCTTCCTCATGTCCGTGACGAATCACAGCTTTGAGGGGACAGAAACGGGTAGCATGGGTTACTTGGTCAAAAGACATGACTTGATATTGATCTACTGCCCGTCGCCCTTCCACACAATCATCGATCAAGCGACCTATCTGTACAAATTCTGTATTCCCCGTATTATCCATGACCAGGGTTGGTTCATCCCCTGCCACGCTCATAATTACAATCCGGTGATATCGCAGTTGGGAAGGATCAAATTCTTCCCCTTTCACACCCAAACCCAAAGCGGTAATTAGGGATTGAATTTCATTATTTTTATAGATTTTTGCGTCGTCGGTTTTCTCAATGTTGAGGATTTTACCACGCAGGGGCAGGATTGCTTGGGTACGTCTATCCCTTCCTTGTTTGGCACTATTATGGACAAAAACACCGGCAGTTAAGGCAAAATTATGGCTGTTGGGTACTTCAATGTCATAAACATCCATCCGTTCTGCTAAAGGTTCGACGGAGACAACGCGGTGATTGTAGTTGGTGACGGCTTCCCGCGCTTTTGTATAACTACCAGCAAAATAGCGAGTGCGGAAAGTATGCCAGCGCAATAAAGATTTGTCTTTTAATCGCCGACGGTAGCTTTCGTATACATCTTCGTCAATCCAACCTAATTGGAGTTCTACTTCCTTTAAAGCTGCAATGGTTTTCGAGTAATAGGTTTTATCTAAGGCTTGACGACGTTTTTGGCGAAACTCCTCAGTCCATTGTTCCTTGGTTTTTTCCCTACGCCAAGCCAATAAATCTTCATTTTGCCATTGCTGTTTTGCTATTTCCGCAAGCTGTTGACGGGCTTGGGGATTATTTGCAAAATAATTGCGAACCCGTTGTGATTGTGCTAACCGATTGGCTTCATCACTCCAATATTCTTGTTGAATGCGATTTAGCTGTTCATTGTTTTCTTGGCGATAAGCTGGATTATTTTCATAAAATTCCCGCCATTTTTGTCCCATATAAGCCTTATAAGCTTCATCTTCCCATTGTGCCTTAGCCTGCTGAGAAAGAATCTGTCGCGTATCTTCCTGGCGCATTCTTTCTTTCATAAAAGCGCGAAATTCTGCACTCATATGAACTTGGCGACTTTTTTCAATTACATCTGGGCGATGCAGGGTTTTTTCAATGTTTTGGCGGTGTAATTCTAGATGTGCTTGTGCTGGTAAACGTTGGATATTTGTGGGGTTGTTATTGAGTTTATTAAAGTCCACATGATGACGATGATTTCCATCCTGGGCTTGATAAACTCCATGCTCCAAATTATAAAAATCCGCTAATAAATGGGTATAAATCCACTTATCACTCATGGGATTCCACGCCATTTCATAGCCATTCAACCCAGTGCCTCGTTCATTCTTGACGGAAAATTGGCGATTCAGTGGCATTAATGAGTCTTGTGGAGTCAGTGATGCTGCTGGTTTGTAACTACCATCCCTTAACATAAATGGGTGATCCGGAGTACAAATTATGGTTTCCCCATTGTCTAAGGTTAGCTTCACAACCTCCGCATTTTCCTTGGTTTTACGGACATTAATAATGCGCTCTATACCTATATTCCCACTAGAACGAATGGTATAACAGAAATTCTGTTTACCCTGTTTTTCTTCCTCCATCAGTTCTTTGACAGTTAATTCCCGCCCATCAGCAAGAGAAACTTTCGTGTATAAAAAAATACAGCCGCCCGCAGAATCGCCTTCCACCAGATAAATCTCCGATTCTGCCGGATCACGGGAAGCACAATCAGCTAATTTTCCTGGTAATGGAGAGGATTCTAACACCGATTTGCGGCGGACTAATTCCCTGGCATGACGGGCAGCTTCCGCCGCTTTGAAAGCTTGAATGGCTTTATCTAAAATAGAATCGGCAATCCCTGGGTGAAATTCTAAGTACTCCGTTAGTACCTCACCCACCAAAGAATCTACAATACCCCGGACTTCTGTATTCCCCAGTTTTGTTTTGGTTTGTCCTTCAAATTCTGGTTCAGGGACTTTCACAGAAATAATCCCCGTCAAGCCTTCCCGGACATGTTCCCCACTCAGGTTAGAGTCGCTCTCCTTTAGTTTATTCCGTTTACGAGCGATCGCATTCATGGTTCGGGTGAGAACAGCCTTCAACCCTTCCAGGTGGGTTCCCCCGTCTACAGTGCGAATATTGTTGGCAAAACCGAGAAGATTATCCGAGTAAGCATCAGTACACCACTGCAATGCAACCTCTACCTGGACTTGATTGCGCTCCCCTTGGACGTAAATAATATCTTCATGTAATGCTTGTTTGTCCCGGTTGATATAGTTAATATATTCCTGAATACCCCCCTTATATTCATAGGTTTCTACCTTGGGGGTATCACTTTTAAGTAGTTCGAGACGATTATCAGTAAAAGTAATTTTGACACCGGCATTGAGATATGCCAATTCCCGCAAACGTCCTGCTAAGGTAATGTAATCAAACTCAGTGGTATTGGTAAAAATTTGCTCATCGGGCTTAAAGGTAACAGAAGTCCCGGTACGCTTTTCCTTGAATGGCTTTACTTGCAACTCATTAATCGGAATGCCCCTTTCATAACGTTGGACATGAACCTTCTTATCTCGCCAAACAGTTACCTCTATACTTTCCGAGAGGGCATTAACTACAGAAACCCCAACCCCGTGTAAACCACCAGAAACCTTATAGCCACCGCCACCAAATTTACCTCCGGCGTGCAACACAGTTAATACCGTTTCCAGGGCTGATTTACCAGTTTGGGGATGAACATCAGTGGGAATACCGCGACCATCATCTGTTACAGTAACAGAACCATCGGCGTTGAGATCCACCTCCACATGGGTACAGTAACCGGCTAAAGCCTCATCAATGGAATTATCCACCACCTCATAAACTAAGTGATGGAGTCCTCTCGGACCAGTGGAACCAATATACATCCCCGGTCTTTTGCGGACGGGTTCCAGCCCTTCCAGAACTTGAATCTGATCGGCACTGTAACTACTCGTCATGTAAACTTCTCCTGAATTGTGGGGTGAAATCGCCTCAAAGCGAACAAAAGTCAAAACACTCCAAAATTTTAACACAAAAGCCTTGTTGACGACTGTGGAGCAATTATATGAGAAATTTATTAAGGGGATGCACCCGGTGGTAAAGAGGGGAGGAGTGGGGGAGTGGAGGAGTGGGGGAGTGAAGGAGTGAGGGAGTGGGGGAGTGTGGGGAGTGTGGGGAGTGTGGGGAGTGTGGGGAGGAGTAGGGGCGGGGTTTCCCCGCCCGGAGTGAAGGAGATAATAAATGATTAAGTTGATTGTAATTTGTGGAGCAACGGCAACGGGGAAGTCGGGATTAGCTTTAGAATTAGCCAGACGATTGGATTCGCTCATTCTCAGCGCTGATTCCCGTCAAGTGTATCGGGAGTTTGATATTGGTACTGCAAAACCAACATTACCCGAACAAAAGTTAGTCCCACATTATTTAATTGATATATGTGCTCCCACAAACACTATGACAGTGGCTGATTACCAGGAACGGGCACAAGCTCTAATTGCATCTCCTCCTTTATCTATATCTACCAATACACCCCTGTTCTTAGTTGGTGGTACTGGCTTATATATCCGTGCCATCGCTAGGGGGATGAAAATTCCTCGGGTAGCTCCCCATTCTGAACTGCGATCGCAACTTGAATCAATTGGTCAAGGTCAACTTTACACCATGTTGCAACAAGTTGATCCAGTTGCTGCCCAAAAAATTCATCCCCATGACCAGATCAGAACTCAAAGAGCATTAGAGGTATTCTACATTACTGGTTGCCCGATTTCTGCACTGCAAGGAGAAAATCCGCCAAGTTATCCAATCTTACATATTGGTTTAGATTGTGATTCTGTAAATATCACCAAACGCATTAGTAAACGAACCCAACAAATGATTGCAGATGGTTTGGTAGCTGAGGTAGAAAAGTTATGTCAAAAATATGGTGTCGATTTGCCTTTACTCAATACCTTGGGATACCAGGAAATCAAACAATATTTAGCTGGAGATATATCTTTACCTCAAGCCCAGGAGTTAATTGTTACCCATACGCGCCAATTTGCCAAGCGTCAACGGACGTGGTTCCGAGCCTATCCAGAAATTGAGTGGTTTGATGCAGATAGCCCAGATTTATTAGATGTAACTTGGCAAAGAATACAAGATTTTTTAGTGACAAAGGAGTTGTTGGATTAAGGCGCGGCATCTCTTCCCAGCTTCTACTGCCTGTCTCATTAATTCCCTACCTTGGGTAAAGTTCCTGGCTGCAAAGGCAAGGTTAGCTTCCTTGCTTAAAGAAGCTGCTTGGCTTGATTCAAGTCTGATTTGGGATTCCAGATCCATCGCTAATACGCAATCAAAAAATGCTTTTTTCTTCGTGTATTCACAGTAACTTTATATTACCAAAAAATATAAATATATAATTTAGCGTAATTTTACATAAAATTAACAAGTAAATAGGTCTAATTGTCCTAGGATTTATATGTATCCTTGCTAAATATAAATTTAGTATGAAGCTACGTCGCGGGTGTGAGAGATCCCCGACTTCTTAAAGAAGTCGGGGATCTGTGGCCCATCCGATCTTTTAATTTTATTTTCCGGAAATAGCCATCATCACATTGGTATTATTCCGTAGACTTGTTGTTAAATTTCCCCATCAGCAATGCTGCTTTTAGTTTGGCATTATTTTTAACTTCCAATCGGCACACAAGTAAAGACAACCAAAAAATCAGTATTAAGTATGAATAATAGAGGTTTATATGACAAATAATCTTAGAAAATCAAGAAAAGCTCAAAGATTATCTTTACTCTTAGCTCCTGTTGTTGCCACTTCTGTATTAGCTGCATCACCCAGTAAAGCCGCTACCTTGTCTTTTTCTCAAGCAGAATTAACAATTTCTGGGTTGACTGCTCAATCTTCTTTCCTTGATAGCTTAAATGAAGCAGACACTGATGCCATATCCAAGGATGAAAATGCACCAGTAGAAGTAATAAATAGCCCTGCTGCGGTAAATATTACTAACAATCTTTTAGAACCCATAAAAATAGAAACCTTTGCCATTAGTGAAGCTTTTGGTCAGAATAAAGATTATCTGGGAACTGGAAATACTAATGCCAAAATAGTTGGTAATTTCGATGTCGCTCAAGGAGAACTATTTACTTTTAGTTTTGAAGCATTTGTAGACTTAGAAACGAGAATAGACGCACCACCAACAGAGAATGCTCAAGCCAGTGCAGAAGTTGGATTCTGGTTATTTGATACTACAGGTTTAAACGAACAAGATTTAGAGAACTTTTCAGATAATTTATTTGCAGATACCAATATTAATTTTGCCAATAGAGCCTTAGAATATTTTACTCTCGGTGCTAACTTAAATACATTGGGTAATGACGATAATATTAGTAGCAACAAGAGTGACAACGTCTTTTTAAATGTTCAAGACAAAGTTGTTGATTTTGAAGAAGATAATCTCAACGAATTTACCACAGCCTTGTTTCAAGGCTCCTTGGAACGCACTTTTGACAAACAATCCAAACTCACCCTATTTGCCACCAGGAGAACTCAAGTTAGAGTTGCAGCACCAGAACCATCTACCAGTCTCGCTTTACTAATATCTGGTGCATTAACTGCGATCGCTAGTAATTATAAACGTAAAAAGACCCACTTTACCTCCCGTAACCAAGTTTAGTGATAAATACAAGCCGCCAATGTGAAAAACGGCTTGTATTTTAATTTGTGGCTGGTTGAAAAAATCAAATTCTTCTTCTCTCCCTACTTACCTTACTTACCTTACTGTTGTTGGGAAAGTCACCAAAACCACTACCTACCATCTCTTTTTGAAGTGAGGTTTCTGGGGCACTTTCTTCTTCTGTATAGTAGTAATGGCGGGGTTCATTTTGAGTAATTAATCCATTAACTACCTGTCCGAGAACATTTTGACCGGATTGTTGTAAAATTTCCCCAGCAATTGTTGCATCAACAGAATTAACTACCCCAGGCCGCACTACTAATAACATACCATCAGCCACTTGACCTAAAATTGCAGCATCAGCCGCAACTGTTAAGGCAGGAGCATCAATAATTACAAAGTCGTAGTCGATGGCAAAATCGTGGATTAATGTAGCCATCCGTTTTGAGTCTAGCAGTGAGGCTGGAGAGGGAGGAACCACACCAGCTGTGAGAACATCTAAATTATCACTGACTTTTGCAATTGTAGTTCTCACGTTACTCTGTCCGACAATCACATGACTCAAACCTTCACTGTTGGACAACTCCCAAATATGATGCTGAACTGGACGACGTAAATCTCCATCTACTAACAATACTTTACGCCCCATTCGCGCCATAACTAGAGCTAAATTTGCGGATACAGTTGATTTACCTTCTTGAGGCACAGAACTGGTAACAACAATGGTTTTTAACTCTTTATCAGTGCTGACAAATGTCAAATTTGCCCTTAACATCCGATAAGCTTCGCTAATCAAGGAACCAGGTGCATAATTGACAATCAATCTTTGGTGAGCAAATTGAGATTCTTCTCTACCAAAAATCAATTTTTGCTCTTTGCTAAAGCAAGGAATTACCCCCAAGATGGTAAATCCAAATAATTCCCTAATATCGTCAATATTTCTAACGGATTTATCGGTGATTTCCAAAATGTAACTCGTTGCCAAAGCTGCCAAAATACCCAATAATCCAGCACTCATATAAGACAGCATTGGGGAAGAAGCGGGTTCATCTGGAACTAATGCCTGAGAAATTTGGCGCGCGTTACCCAAATTCTGATTCTCTGCAATTCGACTCTCTTGCAATTTTTGTAGCAATAGTGAATAGGTAGATTGGGCAGCTTGTTGTTGCCGTTCTAACTCCCGTTGTTGTTGCTCTAATTTTGGTAGTCGGTTGAGCTTTTGCCTGTAATTAACTTGTAAGTTTGATAAAGTCGATAATTGACTACTTAAACCCTGATAAGTTGATTCTAATTCCACTAGCCTGGAGGTAAGTTGTTGTTGCAGTTCTCCATTTTGTAGGTTCTGATTGACTTGGGTTGGGCTGGTTCCTGCAACCTGTTGGATACGGCTTTGTAGTATCCCTCTTAATGCTGTTAAATTGTTTTGTAAACGAATGATTTCTGGATGATTGTCCTGAAGCACAGAACGTCTAGTAACTAGTTGAGTCTCTAACTGTTGAACCTGGGTGAGTACATCTTGCACACCTCGAGACTGACTCAGGGAAGTCATCATTACACCCTGCTGGGCATTCATACGCAATTGATTACGTATTACTTGAGACTGAGCCTGAACATCGGCAATTCTCCCTTGCACTTCGCCAATTTGCCTTTGCAAATTAGCGATCATTTCTACTCCTTGATTGGCTTCGATTGGCAGAGCAATCACTTGGTTTTTTTCTTTAAATTGGCGGAGTTTAACTTCCGCGTTACGGACAACTGACTCGGCTGTTGGTAATTGTTCCTCGATAAACTTACGTGCAGATTGTGCTGCTAGTCTGTGAGAATTAACATTCCGCTCTAAATAGATTTGCATCAGAGTATTAACCACTTCTGCTGCTATTTGCGGATTTCTGTCTTTATAGGAAACTTGTAAAACGTCGCTGCCTTTGAGTTCTTTAACAGTTAGTCGTTTCAGAAAATCTTTAAATCTCAGGGTTCCACCTTTGTTATCCTGAAGATCGAGTCGTTCTATAGTATTTTGTACAACAGGCACAGAACGAATTACTTCTGATTCTGTATTCAAAGGATTACTTCTATCCTGCACTACTGGTTCTAATTTACCTAGTTCTGTTCCTACCCCTGTGAGTGCAGAAACTGTATTTGTCCTTTGAAACAATAATTTCCCTGACGCTTCATAATCAGTTTTTCTGATAGTAGAGAACACCAACAAGGAGGATATATAAACAAAAGTAAACATGGCTAAGGCTGATAGCCAACGTCTCTGTAAAATCTGCCAATATGTTTCAAAGCTAACAAAGGATTCTTGTGATTCCATGATTGATACTCCCCCGACCATGATTCTAAAATAATAGATATGATGATGGTTTAATTCTGGTGGTTCTATAAATGAAATAAAGTGTAATCAAATAGCTCGATTAATTGCTAAGAAATGTTGCGAAAAATATTGATGTTAATACCCAATTGTCTTAACACAATAATAGAGAATTATTGCACCTATTTTCATTGTATACTGCCATGATCGCTGCGATCACTCTTTGCAAATCTTCATCTGTCAGATTAGAACCAGAAGGCAAACACAGACCCCGTGTAAATAAATCTTCTGATACAGCACCGCCAATACATTCACAATCAGCAAACACTGGTTGGAGATGTAAAGGTTTCCATACCGGACGGGATTCAATTTGTTGTTGGGCGAGGCTGAGACGGACTTGTTCTCGATCCGCACCAAAAGCGTCAGGATCGATTGTCAGACAAGTGAGCCAGTGAGTAGCTCTACCAAAACTCGGTTCTGGCATAAATTCTATACCCGGTAAGTTCCCTAAGGACTGCTGATAAATTTGAAAGTTGCGTCTTCTAGCTGCAACTCGCTCATTTAATACCCGCAATTGACCCCGACCAATACCAGCCAAAACATTACTCAGGCGGTAATTATAGCCGATTGATGAATGTTGGTAATAAGGTGCGGGGTCTCGAGCTTGGGTGGCTAAAAACCGGGCTTTGGCGATCGCTGATTCATCTGAGGAAACCAACATCCCCCCACCGGAAGTAGTGATAATTTTATTACCATTGAATGAGTAAATCCCCATATATCCGAAAGTTCCAGAACTACGCCCTTTGTAGGTGGCTCCTAAGGATTCCGCCGCATCCTCAATTAAGGGAATGCCATAATGGTTGCAAGCTTCCACAATTGGGTCCATATCTGCACTTTGACCGTACAAATTGACCACCACCACCGCTTTCGGTAATTTACCCGTCCTGGCTCGCCGTTGTAGCGCTCCCCATAATAGGTCGGGATTCATATTCCAGGAAATGCGATCGCTATCAATAAAGACTGGTTTCGCACCCAGATAAGTAATGGGGCTAGCACTGGCGATAAATGTCAGGCTGGAACAAAAAACTTCATCCCCTGGCTGTACGCCCACTAATCGCAAAGCCAAATGGATTGCTGCGGTACCAGAGGTGACAGCAGCACCATGACTAGCCCCTACCGCCTGACAAAATTCTTGCTCAAATGCATCCACATGGGGACCCACTGGAGCAATCCAGTTGGTATCAAATGCTTCTTTGACGAACTCCAGTTCGCGATCGCCCATATGGGGAGTTGAGAGGAGAATTGGTTTATTCATGATTTTATGTGACTGCTGTTCAATAGATGTTCACTTCTCAGCCAAGCAGCTATGCTTTATTTCTTACAAACGAAATAAAGCATCCCTTCAATTGGTTCCTGCCGTAAATTTTCCAGGTATCTACACATCCTTCCTTCAATTGCCTGAAAATCAGAACCAAGGGCAACTATTTCAAAATTTGCCTGTTTGAGAATTTGGTATGCTTCTTCAAGTCTATACCAATATAAGTAAGGTGGTCGATCTAACAAAGAACCAAAATTCATTTTATTTGCGAACTTTAATCTGGGGATATATTGAATTGGCAGTTTGTGATTACGCAGCTTTCTGAGTAATGAGATATAGGCTAAATATGGACGACAAAATAGTTTCCGATCTTGAGCATCAAAATTCAGAAATGAAAATATTGCCGTACCATCTTTTTTGAGAATGCGATATGCTTCTTTAAATGCATTTAATCTCCCTACTTCATCTTCAATACTACAAATTATTTGTTGCAGATAAACTACTTGGTCAAACTCGCAGTCATTGTAGGTTAAATTTGTGGCATCTTCCACAGTAAAAGATATACTTCCTGTAGTATCTCTTTTTCGCGCTACTTCAATAAATTCCGGTACATAATCGAAGCCATAAAGATTTTTAAAACCTAGCTTTTGCATATAGGAGGCTAGCCTTCCTCCTCCTGTTCCAGCATCAACTGTTTTCAGATTTTTATCTAAATAGGTTCCAATCATGAACTTCTCTTCTGGCAATAGTTCTTGTTTGTATGCCCACAAATCAAACTCAACGGTCAGGTACATCTGTTTGGGGCTAGAAATTCTTGTACTGATGCTAGTCATTTCTGCAAACTCCTATTTTCTATTTAGGGCTTGCTGTAAAAGTCTTTTAGTGGGGGTAGGGAATAGGCAATAGGCAATAGTTACAGACTCTTTTTTCTATTCAAAATATCATCAAAAATTACAGCCGCAACAATTTTAAACCTAAAATCCGAATTCCCTTGCACTGATGACCTAAAGAATAGCCTAAAAGTATTGAAAAATCAATGTTTTATAGTTATTCAGCAGACCCTATTTCTATGATGTAGATAACAAGAGATGTACCCTGAATATGGCAGCAATTTTCAGTATTTAAATTTTTGCACAAGCCATTCTAAGCATAACGATATGCAGGAAAAAACTGAGAGTTCTGTATCTTTCTTAACTCTAATTTTAACTCCTTAGCCCGCATTTTTACTAGATAAAGATACTTTTCTTCATCAATAATGAGGCGCATGGTCATAAAATTATGTCGCTGTTTAGAAAAACTGGCTTTGAAGTTATAAAGGCTATTTTGTGAACCTCCTAATCCACCTCCTAAGTGAAAAATTTGATTACCTCTTTTCTTCGCCCAAAACCTCACATAGTCAATTTCTAAAGAGCTAGGAGAAAGTTCTATGAACTTGGTTCTTGTACCGCGAAAAATTGCTTGTACTATCCCACAGCACTCAGTATATAAGCCAGCAGAAGCAAGTTGGTTATTAATTTCCACGATACATAAATTTAGATGATGTTTGAGAATATTTTGCATTTCTAAGAAGTATTTATAGTGAAACGAGTAATATAGTTTATCAGCCTTAACTCTTTCCATTGTCTCAACATAGATTGCCACAAACTCATCCATATATTCCTCAAGTGGCACCATGGTGGCAGTTAAACCTACTTGTTGGCAATGATTAATTTTTTTTCGGCGATCGCGTTTTGTTTGTTTCCATATATCTTCATCAGAAAGCTGTAAATTAATCGACACTGTTTTACCATTTAATGTCAAAATATTCTGCTGTTGAAATTTGTGCCCAAAATTATCATTAATAATTGGATGTAATCGAAAAAAAGCCGAACACACGCCCTTTTTTTGCAAAACTTCTCTTAACTGACTAATGGCAATATCGAGGAAATCCGGTGTATTTGTTGCTGCTTCATTTAATAAAATTCCTGGATACCCATAAGGAGAAACTACATCCAAAAAATCTGTAGAGATGGAATGATCTATGCCTATATCCTCACAACTACGCAATAAGTAAGGTACAAACATGATTTTATCTTCATCTTTGAGCAAAATGGCTTCAGCTTTTGACATATTTCTGGCGGCTTCTAAGGCAAAATAATCAGGTAATTGATAGATATCATGTCTGAATTTTTGCAGTGTTTCTAACCAGATACTATCTGAGACATGCAGCACTTGTATCTTCATCGAATTTGGTATATACACTCCTAGGCAATCAGTATGTCGATTGTTTTTGTCTACCTATGCTAGAATTTTTTATTTTGCAGATATAGTAAGTTTTGATGGTTGTACATTACCTGTTAATAAAGAACGGTATGCGGGGAAAAAATCCGATCGCATCATCTCATGAGGATTAATATTTAAGGCTTTTGCCTTTGATGCAACTAAATAATCATATTTTTCTGGATTCGTAATCAGGCGTAAAGTCAAAAAAGTATAGCGTTTGCGAGAAAAGCCTGCTTTAAATTGATAAACACCATCTTTCTTACCTCCATATCCTCCCCCTAGATGTAACACTTGATTACCCCGTTCTTTTGCCCAAAATCTGACATAATCGAAAAGTAGTTTGTCAGGAGATTGTTTTAAAAATTTGTTCTTGGTACCACTTAAATAAGATTGAACTATTCCACAGCATTCAGTAAATATACAAGCACACATTACCTCACCGGCAAACTCGACAATCCCTAAATGCAAGTAATCACCTAATTGATGGGCAATATTCTTAAAATACTCGTGACTAAAGAAATATAATTGATTAGCACCAACCCTTTCCATAGTTTGCTGATAACAATCAATAAATTCATGAAAATATTCCTGAAAATTAACCATCCTGGCTTCAAGTCCAAAACGTTTATGACGATTAATATCTTTACGATGGTCAGAACGTGTTTGTTTCCATATTTCTTCAGGAGAAAGTGTTAAATCAATCCCAATAGTTTCCCCCGTTATTTTACAGATGTCAGCACCATAAATTTTCTCTAAGTTCTGATTTAATATGGGATGTAACCTTAAAAAAGCAGAACATATATTTTGAGAGTTAAAGGCAGATATTAAATCATGCATTGCTAATTCCAAAAAATCTGGTGAATTAGAAGCTGCCTCACTCAATAAAATTCCTGGATAGCCATAGGGTGAGATCACATCAAACATTTTTGAGTTTACTTCTTTCCCAGAGATATCATTACATTCACGCAAGAGATAGGGTAAAAAAAGTAACTTATCTGCTTGAGAAATGAGAATTCCTTGAGGAATAGTATTAGTTCGTTGAGACTCCAAATATACATACTCAGGCAAATGATAAAAATCATGGCGTAATTTTTGTAATATTTCTAACCACATAGGGTTACTTAAATCAATGATTTGAATATTTAGCATATAATTTTCATCTCATTTAGTTAATTAATTGGGCTTCAACAGAAATACAATAAATAGTGAGGGCTAGGGAACAGATCCCCGACTTCTATCCTAGGGCTAAAATGTGCAGATATTGATTCAGAAGTCGGGGATCTCAATGCCCGCGTTTCAGTTCAGAAGAATGGTAGGTTGGGTTACTCTGCGAGAAGCCCCTTCGGGTCTACACAACCTTCCACCCAACCTACGAATGAGTTTGAAAACAGTCCCTAGTTTTCGTTATTCCTATCTTTGATTTCTTCTAGTTTTGCATTCACCATCTTTTCTAGAGTCTTTGTATTATCCCTAACTTCTGATAGTTGATGTTTAGCTTCTTCTTTATCTAAAAAGCCAGTAATTACTTCCCGGGAAAGTAACTGTAATTCTGGATGATAACCCAACCTTTGGCTAACTGCATATTCCACTAATCCCGGTAAAACACAGTTGGTACTATTACCATGAATTTTCACCGTTGACCAACCAAATTCATCCAGTATTTGATAGATATCATGTTCTGTTAATTGCAACACAAATGGTAAAGAAAATATTTGCAATTTCATCCCTGATTTTTCATCCGTCACCCATTTTGTAGAACGTACTTCTGGCTCAATCCAATGCCACCAGTTACGTCCCATGATGATTCGATTGATCCGGTGTTCAACACAGTAATCTTGAATTTCCTTATAAAACATATCCCCACACTTGTAACAGGGATATCCAGTCTTAAAGTTATTATCCATCATCTCTTTGACATAGGGTGCAAGGTCAATATCTAATACAACCAATTCAACACCCAATTTGTCACACAACTTCCGACCATTTTCAATTACTGGTTCGGGAATAAAGCCATTTTGAACCAAAACAGCAGTCAGATTTAAACCAAATTTTTGCCGTGCTGTAATTAGAGAAACTGCACTATCCTTACCACCAGAAAATCCCACCACAGCATCTATGGTTGCACCCTCTTCTCTGGGGGTATTTAAAAATGTTTCCAGTTCGCTATCTAGAATTTCTTGTTTGAAATTCTGTTTATATGTCATACACATATTACAAATACCGTCAGCACCAATGTATATGTTTGGTATGCGGGTATCGAATAAGCAAGTTTTACATTCTACGGGCTTGATGAACGGATTTTTACCTGTATTAATCCAGGTCTTAATTTTATTTTGCC
Organism: Calothrix sp. MO_192.B10; assembly: GCA_030065055.1. Taxonomy (GTDB): domain Bacteria; phylum Cyanobacteriota; class Cyanobacteriia; order Cyanobacteriales; family Nostocaceae; genus Calothrix_A. The sequence continues at coordinate 33,242 of JASJDS010000073.1, read as the reverse complement.
AATGTATTCTGCGGGTGCGGAAATCATAATTTATGCCGTTGACAGATACCTTACATTTGTATGGTGAATAGTCTTCGCGCAAAAATTTAGGCAGCATAAACCCGAATTTTTTGATCAAAGTATGTTGTATAGTCATAATTAACTCCAGAAATAATTTATTTTTTGCAACTAAACCTCATCTACCTTGAGAACCGTAGTTTTCGAGCCATGAATTTGGGATTGCTTCCTTACGTCGCAATGACACATCCGAATAATCAGAAACTCCAGGTTTCAACATGGACGGGGTTTAACGTATTTCCCGGACTAGCATGAAAGCTTCTGCTGCTAATAAACTGGCAGTAGCACCCCGCAACTTAGCTAAAGCGGTAATTGCTTCTAAAGAACGGGGATGTGGTGCGCCTTTGAGTTGACTTTGATAGCAACTCATTGCTTTCAGTTTCCGCTCTAAATAGTCTGTGATATTGACAAATACTGTGGGGATAAATGTTTGATCCCCCAAGGGAGCAGCCCACTCCGTTTCTGAGAGAGTCTCATAGCAGAAAATCTGACGTACAGAACAGCCGTTAATGGGACGGCAAGCAACTAGTGTTGCCTGATACACAGCCTGATGATCGCTATGTAAATCCCCTCGATGGGGCAAGTAAATAATATTGGGTTGGAGTGAGCGAATTACCCCGTCAATGGCACCAGCTAATTTATATCCGGGGATAGTATCTAATTTGGGGGCAAAAAATTCGAGAAACTGAACAGTAGATATCCCTAAAACATCATGGGCTGCACCTAACTCTTGATGTAATTTTTCTTGTACCTCAGGGGGATACATCTGGGGATCCCCCTGGGTGGTGACTAAGACATGGACTTCATCGCCATTATCTACATAACGTGCTATGGTGCCCCCACAGCCCAATACTTCGTCATCTGCGTGTGGTGCAATAATCAATACCCTGTTCATAGCTTGACTAACTCACGCTCTAAGAAATTTCTGGTGTGGGAACCACAACAGAAGATAGTATCGATAATTGAGAGGTTTGGTATAAAGCCCAATTCGGGAAAAACCTGCTCGTAAGATGGGTAACTGAATTCTTGCCAGAGAATATCGATTCCAGCAGTGGCAAAGGCTTCTAAATCCATATACCTTTTGCCTCCAGAACCTGACAAATATGTATTCGCTCCTACTGCTTTACAGGCATTGATTAGCAAGTCAGATTTGCTACCTTCTACTGCCAATGTAGAGAGGTAAACAATCGGCTTGTGGATGCCCAACACATCCATCACCCATTGAATCAAAGCCATATCCAGTTCGCACAAATGAGTCCATTCCCTGGTTAATATTGCTTCTAATTCCGGTGCGTACTGGTGGAAGTACGGAGCGCGAGAATAATTTGTAACTAAGGCATTCCAGTGTTTACGCGCCCAAGGGAATTCTGAGTTGATGCACATCTGGTTAATGCGTTCTTCATCTCGGGAGTGGTGGAACACTGGTACAGTCAGCCATTGTGGGCCTTGGGAGGTTTTGATTTTGTTACGGTGTTGAATACCCCGTCGCTGGAACTGTACATTGTCCATTACCACATAGATATCACCTTGTTGTAACTTGTGAAAGAAACCTAGGTAGGGTAAATACTGTGGTTGGTGAATTACTGCAATTGTCATCAGTGCTAACTCTTTTTTAGGTGTGCAATTTAGATTTCTTGATTTAACTTTTGAGTAGCTACAAACAAGTTGCTATGTTTTTGATATACTCCCTCTTTGCGAAGTACAACGGGAATTGTTCGCAAAATAATTACTATATCTAACCAAAAATTCCAGTGGTCTACATACCAAACATCTAGCTTAATTCGCTCATCTAAAGTATTATCTAAACCTCCATTTACAGCTTCCCAGGCTGTGAGTCCAGAGGGCATTAACAAACGTCGTTTTTGTTCATTGGTATAAGTTTCTAAGGTGGAAACTAAGAGTGGTCTTGGCCCGACTAAACTCATATCACCACGGAGAATATTAAATAGTTGAGGTAACTCATCAAGGTGATATTCCCGTAAGAACTTACCAATAGGTGTAATCCTGGGATCTCCTTTGAATGTATCTAAACCAGCACCAATATGAATGGCTCCATCAACCATTGTGCGGAATTTATAAATCACAAATGGTTTGCCTAGCCTTCCCAAGCGTTCTTGGCAAAATAGAATTGGTCCTGGGGAAGTGAGTTTGATCGCTAAAGCAATGACCAATAAAACTGGCAAGAAAAGAAGAATGGCAATGGTGGCAAGGGTAATATCTAATAGGCGTTTACATAGTAGTTGTATTTTGATCCCTTGATGCTCTTCGAGAAAATGACTCGAAAATTCTTGCCATTTTTCCTCTGTCCAAATATCGGTAGATTTTTGAATGCGATCGAGAACAACAGTATTAGAAAAAGATTCTTTATTCATAAGGTAGAACACTCCTTGTTTTGATGCTATAAATGTTACGCGTTCGGTGACATTTGTTTGGAAAAGTCAATATTGAGGACTGGCTAATTGTCATTTGTACGCAAACAAGCATGAAAATGCTTTGTTCTTAACTCCTCAAGGGCGCACGCAATGCGCCCCTACTCCTTCACTCCTACTCTTCGAGAAGCCGCTTCGCGTCTACACTCCTTCACTCCTTCACTCGCTATTTTCTAGCTAGACAAGGACTGGCTCGTTTACTTTTCCTAAAGCCTCTGCATATAAACTTTCGTGTAGTTTGAGGATATGCTGGAGGTCGTAAGCGACGATCGCTTCTTGTCCGCGTTTGCCCATTACCTGAGTTTCTTGAGGATGGTCTAATATCCAGTCCATTGCCTTTGCCAGACCTTCTAAATCTGCCAATTTCACCAGTAGACCACAACCAGATAAAAGTAAGTCTCGGATACCCCTAATATCCGTACCGATGGCAGGAACTCCCATTGACAGAGATTCCAGAATACTTCTGGGTAGTCCTTCGTGTTCGGAAACCAGTATGGTGGCGCAAGCAGCCCGAATTAAGGTGGGAATATCCCGCCGGAAGCCTAAAAACTTCACCCTGTCTTGTATCCCTAGTTGAGATGCCAATTTTTGCATCTCTTCCATCAGGGGTCCCTCTCCAGCAAAAGCCAAACAGGCGTTGGGTTTTGTAACCCTGGCAAATGCCTTTAACATATCTCCATGACGCTTGCGAGGAGTAAACTCGGCAATGGATAGAAATAGAGGAGTATCTGCTGTTAGTCCCATTTCTTGGCGTACTCGCCAGACATCAGCATCCGTAACCCCATCCCGACCATAGTGATTAATATCTACCCCAATTCCGGGCATATACCTAACTCGCTGAGGAGGAAGGATATGATGGCGTTTTGCCGCTGACTCATCCTCACTATTCATCACCACTAAGTAGTCAGTCCATTGTCCAGCTAGTTTTTCCAGGGTTAAAAATATGGCGTTGTGTAGTGGCGGTCCTCCTCGGTAAAAATTAAAGCCGTGGGCGGTATAGATCACCTTAGGACTTCCTTGTTTGATCGCATTCCTGAGGGCATAGCGGGTCACAAAACCAGCCACTGCCATATGTACGTGAACAATGTCATATTTTTCCCGAACGACGATGTCTTGGATCTGTGAGGGGGCAATTAATAGATTGCGTGGATCTAAGGGACTGCGGCATAAATCTACATCCCAAACGCGATCGAAAGCTTGTAGGCATTCAGGGTCTGTGGAAACGCCTTTTGCCATAGCATCAACACGCCAGCCCCTAGCCCGGAAGTGTTCCGCAAAGGGTAACAGGAAGGCTCGGAGGGTATTGGGAATGGCAGCAATGACTAAAAGTTTATTCATATGACTTTACCAGATAAGTTGATATCATTTCTGTGTTTTTGTGGCTCACCAGTTCCACGGTGTATTTGCCACCATTGCTCAGTTTTTTCTCTTAATCTTTGGTATAAACAGACTCTTCTACTGTTTAAAACTTCTTCTCGATATTCCCTAGCTTTTTCCAAATTGCGAGCCGACATCCCAGCCATACGCTTGGAATCAGTCAACACTGCCTGAATTTTGCTGGCTAAACCTGCAATATCACCAGGGGATACCATATCTTCTGGAGGAAGTAATTCAGGAAAACCTCCCACTGTAGAACCAATACAGGGCAGTGCCCTTGCCATCGCCTCAATCATTGCCCTGGGTAAGCCTTCTTGATGAGATGGCAAGACAAAAATATCTGCTCGATCCAACTGAGTACGTACAGCATCCCCAGCAGGTAATTCTCCCAAGAAATGAACCCGCTCTGTTAAACCTAGTTCTGCAACTTGTGCCTCTAATTCTGCTCTGTGCTTGCCATCTCCCACCAAGACTAACTGTAGGTTTAATCCCTTGGCTACACAGATGGCAACGGCTTTAATTAGTACATCTGGAGCTTTATAAAGTTGATCTAGGGTGCCGACAGTAATAATGGTGAACCGATCCATTTCCTGGGGAGGTAGGCGGGGAACGGAGACGAAAGCCTCATCAAGTAATTCCGCACTGGAATAGTGGGTCGAAAACGCCGAATTTGCCGGTGGATAACGCTGTTGCAGGGTATATTCAGTCACATAACTGGCTGCACAGGCTCCGGCACATTGCTGTCGTAATTGACGGGGAAAAAACCAGCGGAAAAAGGCTCTGAAGGGATGTTTGACAGAACCGGGAGCAAAAACATCATAGGGATCGCCAACAACTTCCACTCCGTAAGGATAGTTATTTTGTTGGAGAAGAGTGTAGAGATAGTTGGCAAGGGGGGAAGAAACCCGCATGATGACAGCGTCACCGATGGTAAAGGCATTTCTAATTGCCTGCTTTATTTGTCGTATCCGTAAAACATACTGCACTGGGCCCACGTAGTAGGGTACAGCAACAAAGGATACTCCTTCTCCATCCGCCCGTTTCCAATGGGGTGGAACTGATGGCACATCGCGGATGCGGGCAAGTACTCGCACCTGTTCAAATACCTGTAGATAACGCTGATAAAATGAATGAGCAAATGTTGTCTGTGTCCAGACTGCTCCGTTAGGAGTCCGATGGAAGCGGTGGTCGAGTGTTAGGAGTAGATTCATCTTATTTTTCCCAGATCAACTCAGCATTTGTAACTGCTGTACTTTTGTGACCACAAGTTTGAGCTTGATTTTGTAACCATTCCTCAGTTTTACTGCGGACATGGCGATAGAACTGAATTCGTCGTTGGTGTAAAGATTCTCCGGCGTAATCTTTGGCTTTCTGCAAGTTGCAAGTAGACATGCGAGCCATCCGTTGGGGATTAGTAACCACTTCCGCGATTTTGCTGGCTAGAGCCTCTGCATCACCAGGCGGTACCATATCCCTAGGATGGAGAAGTTCGGGAATACCCCCTACGTTAGAACCAATACAGGGAAGCCCCCGCGCCATTGCTTCTACCATGGCTCTGGGTAAACCTTCTTGATGGGATGGTAGGACAAAAACATCTGCTTGATCTAATTCCCTACGCACAGCATTCCCAGCAGGTAACCAACCTAAGAAACTAACTCTTTCTCCTAAGCCTAAATCTGCGGCTTTTGCCTCTAATTCCCCTCGATATTTACCATCTCCCACAAATACTAATTCCAGATTCAGCCCTTCCCGGATGCATTCTGCAACGGCCTCAATTAACACGTCAGGAGCTTTATAAAGTTGATCCATTGTGCCCACACTAATCAATCTGAAGACATCTTTGTCTTTCTTAGGACTTACGCACTCGTTAGGAGAAGTCAGGTGGTTGGGATTGCTTCCTTGCGTCGCAATGACTGTGCTGACGTTGTCCGTGGGTAAGTCCTGTTGATTAAGGATGGGAGGTACAGATACAAAAGCTGAATCAGGCAACTCTACATCTGAGTAAAAGGTAGAAAAAGTATTAATTCCCGCAGGATACCGAGATTGCAAGGCATTTTCAGTGACATAAGCCGCTGCACAAGCTGATGCACACAGTCGTCGCAACCGACGTGGGAACCACCACCGGAAAAAAGGTCGCAAGGGGTGTTTCACAGAACCGGGTGCAAACACATCGTAGGGATCGGCAACCACTTCCACACCGTAAGGATACTGGTATTGCTTTAACAAAGGTAGTAAATGGGTAGCAACTTGGGAAGGAACCCGCATAATTACCGCATCACCGGGAGTAAAGGCATTTCTCACAGCTTGATTTACTTGTTGTACCCGTGATAAGTACTGTTGAACCCCTATGTAATAGGGAATGGGGACAAATGAAACTCCTTCGCCATTAACGCGCTTCCAATTGGGTGGAACTGACTCAACGTCGCACACCCGAGCGACTACACGGACGCGATCGAAAACTTCTAGGTAACGCTGCCAAAATTCATAGGGAAACATAGTCAGCGTCCATATTGCTCCATCGGGAGTTTTGCGAAAACGATGTTCTAGAACGACAATTAAATTTATTTTTTGCTGTTGTTTGTGTAATTTATTTTCCATATTTATTTGCCTCTAATTTGATGATTTTGTCAATAGTATGAATAGATTTTTTAGCTATTTTATGGCAGGTGATATCCTAATTTTTTGGGGCGATCGCCTATATTATTTAAATCATTTCTATTGACAACTATCCTTTTACAACTCAAGAAAATTACTAAAATAGCCATGCCACTGTTTTTGAGGATAAAAAATATATAATTATCCGTATCAGCGACTAGCACTATAAAGCAAAAATTCACCAACATTGGTAACAGTAATAATCGGTTGTCTCCCACTGACCAATTCACCAGCCAACGTCGCACGTATCCGACAACAATACCTAGTACAATAAAAGAAAATGGCACTGCATAAGGACCGAAATTGAGCATTGTTTCACCGGCAAGTCCGTAGACTTTTGAAGAACTCCAGAGCTGGGGATGATAAGTCCCTTTACCGAATTGTATTTCCGTACCTTCTTTCATTTTTTCCGCTGGTTTTTCAGGCATAATTGCACTAGGTACGAACATAGTTAATGCTGGTAAATAAGTTCTACCCCAGGCATATTCATAATCGCTATTAGGGTCCATCAGCCGATAGAGCAAGAAAGCTTGAACATCGCTGCGTCCCAGGTCTTGCAAGGCTAAACTTTCCCAAGATCGCCCAGATTCTTCCTGCAATGTGGTACGGGCTTCTTGCCCCTCTAATGCTGTATTGAGTCCCTCTAAACCTCCAGTTTTAAAAAAGCCATACAGATACATAAATAGAACGAGAAATACTAACCCAATGGCAATTTGTTTTTTGTTAATTTGGCGCAACCAAAAATGAATAATTCCTACTGCCCAAAATAATGCCCAAATTGTGTTGCTGCGACTGCCTCGGAGTCCACCAAAAATAAGTTGTAATCCCAGAAATATAATTAGAGCTATGATCAATGCTGTATTGGTTTGTAGCCATTTTTTAGTTTTGGCATAAACGGCAAATGCCATCATTGACAAAATCGGAAAACTCTCGGACAGTAAGAAGACAATTCCCATACCTTGAAATTCATTTTCTCCTTCTCTCCTCGCGGCTCTAGTGGCAGCTGCAATATAGTTTTCCAGACCGCCAAATTTTTGGTATACCATTAGCTGTAAAATGGCGGCCAGAATCAAGGCAACACAAACAATTGGGAAAAAACGTTTTGGTTCTATTTTCCAAATAATCTGCTTTGATTTATTTTTTTTCGGCTGACTAATCAAGTTGCGGGAAAAACGATAAACCAAAATTCCCAAGAAATTGAGAATTGCCATTCCCCCAATCCAAATTCGCCAGTCATTGGGGGGCATAATATCTTCATCCATCCAAAAGTCTAAACTGACGTGGAGGAGGGGGGCGATGAAAAAGAAATGAAAACCTAATAAACCAAGAATGCCCACAGGATCGAAAAGATTCAACTTCCCCCGGAACCAGTCAATGGCATCAATACCAATTAAAATTCCACATAAGCCTACTGGAATCACAAACCAGTGTAAAAATTGCCCTGAAGTTTGCAGGAAGCAGAAGATAATCAGGATGCAGATAAAAACTGCCATCATCAGACTATCCGGATATATGGGGTGTTTTTGCCGCAAGGTGTGTTGCCTTTTGGGCAATCTCCTGCGAGAATATCGCCATTTCTGAAGTTTCATACCATAGCCTCGCCAACTAATTGTGTTTGATAAATGTTTTGTAAGTTCTGCATAGATGTTTCAATGCTGAAGGGACTTTGCTTTATCAGTGCCAAGGCAGATTGTCTAGTCTTATCTGATACTCTGTTTTTTTGGGCTATAACAGTTTCTGCCCATTGTTCTGGAGACTGTGATAGAGATAGTCTGAAGATTGAAGACTGGAGTACATCAACTTCTTTGGTAATTACATCCGAAAATATACAGGGTAGTCCTGCTGCCTGCGCTTCTAATAATACTAAGGGTAAGCCTTCGTGTAGAGATGGTAAGAGGAAAACATCCATTGCCCCCAGCATGAGTCTAGGGACATCCGATCGCGAACCTGCAAAGATAACTTTATCCCCTAAACCCATCTGGGCAACTTGTTGAGCAATTTCTGGTTGCAAGTAGCCTTCTCCCAATAACAAGAAGCGTGTTTTCGGCTCTCGTTTGACGATCTCTGCGGCAATTTCAATTAAGAATTGATGATTCTTTTGAGGGTGAAATCTGCCTACATGACCGATAACGAAGGCATCTGCGGGAATACCAAACTCAGCACGCACAGCTACGGGATCGACAACATCCTGGAATGGGGTGAGGTCAATGCCATAGTAAAGAATCTTCCACCGGGGTTCTGTTTCCCAGTCAGAGCCGAATAAGTCGGCTGCGGCTTTGCGACTGCATCCCAAACCAAGGGTGGCGTGTCGAGAAATCCAGGATGCGGTTAATTTACAGTACAAGCGGCGATACAATCCTGCCTGTGCCTCCTGGGAGGAAGTATCGTTATGGCTGTGGGCAATACATAAGGATACCCCTGCTTGCTTGGCTAAACCCAGGGTATAGCCACTGAAGTGGTGGACGTGGCTGTGAACGATGTCATAGGGACCGTATTCCCGGAGAATTTTTTTGAAGTTAGCAGCATAAACCCACGGTAGCCACCGTTGCAAGGGACAGGGAATAATGCGACTACCAAGGGCACGGATTTCCTCATCGTAAGCACAAGGCTCTAGAGTATGGACTAAAAAGTCCATCTGGAAGCGATCGCGATCGATGTGTCGCAAGATATGCATTAACCAGGTTTCAATGCCACCCCTGACCATTCCCCCCACTACATGGAGAATGCGGATGGGACGTTGGGCAACTAAGTTTTGATGCAGATTTTCTTTACCTATAGTAGAAGTACTCATTTCACTACCTCATAATTAATTAATCACGAATATTCACCACTCCTTGAAAGTCGGGACCAAGCATATAATTGGTGCTATGGGGCTGGTTTTCCAGGGAGAGTAAGACTGTCTCCAGTCCTTCCCGTTGGGAATCCGGTTTTGGTCGAATGGCAATTACGGCAGAAGTCTGACCACGCTTAATCTGCACGGTGTTAGTAATGGTTTGGTAATCTTTACCATTTTCAGCGGTCCCCCGGATGCGATATTTCACTGTTAATGGTTTATTTACCCTGCCGGTGCGCGTAATCTGAAATTGCCCTACATTCCCCGATTCAGATCCATAGATATTGGTTGCTTTGATATTCACAATCGTGGGATTACTGTGGGTAAATTTCAGATCCACATACCGATTTTGAATGTCGAAATAGGCATCTTGGGGATTTAAAGCTTTCTTCCCTTGAATATACAGGTTATCAAAGGTAATATTACTGATATTCCGTCGAGAATCGTAACCTTGAAAAACTGATTTGGCTCCGCCGCGATCGTCAACTTTCAAGTTCTGGATGTAGACGTTTTTGATGTAACCCAACTTTTCCGGTGATGATTCGGGCTGCCAGTCAGCGGCTTTAATCCGCCATTGAAATAGACCTGCTGACTTATCTGTTTGTTTCGCATCCAGGATGTCTTCTACCCGAATGTTTTTAAAGTAGATATTCTCAAAATTGGCTCCTGTCATTGGCCAAAAGCCAGACAGTTCGTTTGCATACACGACATCAATATTTTCATATGTAATATTACTTATGAGTCTCTGTTTGGTGGTTGTACCGATTTTGAATCCATTACCTCCGTAAAACACAGCATTGGTGACATTAATATTTTCATTATTTTGGATTTTACCCTGGCGATCGCCACCGTGAGATGTAGCGTCATCCGTACCTTTGTAAAGGATGTTGTTAATGGTAATATTCCTCGCAGACCAGAAATCAAAGCCATCGGTATTGAGAAATTCTGGTTCGGGATTGGCTAAAATTTTCACATTATCAATGTGGACATTATCGGCATAAGAGATCCAAACGTTAGCTACTGGTGGATCTTTCAGAAGGATGTCCTGCAAGGTAATTTTCTTGGTATTCTTGAGCAAAATTAAACTGTACCATCCGCCCCGCGATCGCCAATAAGACCCATTGCCATTGATGGTACCACGCCCCATAATCTTGACATTCTCGGCGTTTTCAATTTGGATTAACCCCTTGCCATAGGAAGGATTTCGCTCTGTTGACGCTTCTAGTACAGCCCCTGGTGCTAAATAGAGGGTGAGATTACTCTTCAGATTTAACTGCCTTGTTTTATACACCCCTGCGGGAAAATAAAGAATGCCCCGGCGGGCAGCAACTTGGTCTATAGCTTGTTGAATCTTGGTAGTTACATCTTTTTTACCCGTATTATCTACCTTATATTTAGTGATGTTTATAACCTTATAATCGCCCAATTGAGGAACTTTTTCTTCCAGGGGTTCTGCAAAAATAAACAATTTTTCATCTAAGGAATTGACTTGATGCAAAATCAACTTTCTAGGAGTTGTTAGGGAGAAAGAAATTTCCTTTCCCTGGTGCTTTGATTTGAGTTTATAACTCTTAGGACTAAGAGTATATTTTTTAACCTGTTCTTTGACTTTAATTTCAATATTGGCCTGACCTGCAAAGGCGAATTGGGCGTAGCTGAGTGAGTTATATTTTTGCACAAATACGGGTTTGCCATTCACCATCACAGTATAGGTACTGCTTGGAGTTGCTTCCCTAGGGGTGGGATATAGCTTAACTAGGCTTTTACTTGGGAATATACTGCTTTTCATAGATAAAGCATGGGCGCCAAATACAAGGGCGATCGCCAGAGAAGCAAGTAATAATTTCCACAGACTAATTCTGTGATTCCACCAGTAAATTTGCTGTCTTAATTTTGCGTAGAGCATGGACTATCACCCCAAAACTAAAACCTAATTGGACAATTGCTGCTAAAATTAGAGCGATCGCCGCCCCTTGTAATCCCCGCATGGGAATTAACCACAAACAAGCAATGGCTGAGGTACCTGTAACCGCAGTAAACAAGGGCATTTGGATGCGGAAGTACCTAGCAGCGGTCATTCCATAACCCAGGAAAGAAGCTGCATAGCCGATGCCCCCTGCCACCATCAGCCAAACAAACAAATTGACTTGTTGGGCATATTCAGGTCGATAAACCAGGGTGAGAATTTGCCGACCGGCAACCACAGCCAGTACAATAGCTATCCCACCCAGCAGTGTACCAATTCCTACTAACTTCACCAGCAGGGTGCGGAATGCAGCCCCATTACCCGCCGCATAGTATTTTGCCAGTCGAGGACTAGCTGATTGCCCTAGGGCATTGACTATCATATTTCCTGCTACCATTAGATAGGCGATCGCTGCAAAAATGCCCAGTTCCCGCTCACCCATATAACCGGCAATGATGTATCGAGGGATATCAGTATTTAGGGAAATCAACATCATCACAAAACCCATAGGCAAGGCAAGCCATACCAGTTGACCCAGGGTTTTCAGATGCCAACGGGGTTGTAATTCTCCGTGTTGGGAACTATTGCTACTGAGGATATATATGCCGCTACGAACATCGTACCCCAGTAAAACCGCAGCCCAGGCAAAGACCAAACCCAATACACCCCACATCAAATTACCCGATATGTAGACACCCATGCCCAGGAATAGCAAGGACAGAGGACCTTTAATCATCAGTGATATGGCCATGCGATCCATCCGTTCGTGCTGCTGAATCAGTCCGTAAAATACATCACTAATGGACTCGAATGCCTTGGCCAAACCCACTAGCAAAATAATTACAGATGTTTCCCAGGCATATCCAGACATGAGAGTAATGGCTGTAATTACTACTAAAGCCAGACTCGTACTTAACAATCTCAACCCCAAGTAATCCCTAAATAAATACAGTTGTTTCGCGTCTGTTGCTTGGACTGTTCTCAGCTGCAAATTAGTAAACATAATTACAGGTGCAGTAATAGCCAAGCCCAAAGTAAACTTCCCTACCATTTCCGGACTGCCTAGCTTTGCCAGCACCACAAGCATTCCCCACTGGCAACCTGCATAAATAGCGTTGCCAATGAATGTCCAGGAGAAGTTACGACGTAATGTTAGTGGTTTAGCTTGTTGCATTTTTTCATCGCCATAAAGAATGGGACTTACACACTTTTAGGTTCTAATTTTCCTAAAATATTGACTACATTATTGGGCGGAGTCGCAGTGGGATTTTTCGGTGCAGCAGCAGGCAAGCTATTTTGTAAGTATTGTGGTTGATATCCCGGAACTATCTGTTCGAGTAAAAATCGAATCGAATTGATATCATTTCTCAGCGCCGCTTGGCACAAATTATCTACAATCGCACCCAAATTGCCTGCAATCATGCCACTGGCATTTTTGACAACAAATAGTTTTTCATGTTCAGTTGGTTCGTATTCCTCTCCTTGAATAAACAATTCTTCAAATAATTTTTCCCCCGGACGTAGTCCTGTAAAAGCAATCTCAATATCTTTGTTGACTTCGTATCCCGACAGACGAATCAATTCTTCTGCCAAATCAACAATTTTCACTGGTTTGCCCATATTCAACATTAAAACTTCGCCGCCGCGACCGAGTACCGCCGCTTGCAAAACCAGTTGCACTGCTTCGGGGATAGTCATGAAATAACGGCAGATATCGGGATGGGTAACTGTAACCGGACCACCTGCGGCAATTTGTTTTTTGAAGGTGGGAACGACGCTACCACGACTACCCAAAACGTTGCCAAAACGCACAGCTACATAAGAATTACCACTTTCTCTTGCCGCTTGCAACACTAACATTTCCGCAATTCTCTTACTTGCACCCATGATATTTGTGGGATTCACAGCTTTATCTGTGGAAATCATCACGAAATGCTTAACGTTATATTCCCGTGCCAACTCCACTAAATTTTTTGTGCCAATCACATTATTTGTAATCGCTTCTGGGGAATTTAACTCCATTAAGGGCACGTGTTTGTGGGCTGCTGCATGGAAAATTACATCTGGCCGGAATTCCTCGAATGCATTCTTTAAACGCTCCCGAAAACGAATATCAGCAATAAAACTAACCAGTTTGGGGATGTGGGCTGCATTCTCTTGTTGCAGTGACAATAAAACTTGTTTTAACTCTTGTTGGATATTGAAAACAGAATTCTCTCCATGTCCCAATAACACCATTTCAGCGGGTTGGCACTTACAAATTTGCCGACAAAGTTCGCTACCGATTGACCCACCAGCACCGGTAATTAGTACTTTTTTTCCTTGGAGAAATTCCAATACTTTTTCGATATCAGTCTCTACGGGTTCCCGTCTTAATAAATCCTCAATTTTTACATTGCGGATACTATCTAAACGGACTCGACCATTGAGAATTTCATGTATTCCCGGTAAAGTACTGGTTTTAATGCCATTGACTTTACAAATATCGAGGATTTCTCGAATTACTCGTCCTGATACCGTTGGCATGGCAATCACTGCCTGATGAATTTCCAGAGACTTGCTAACCTCAGGAATTTGGAAGCGATCGCCAACTACAGAAATACCACGAATTCGTAAGTTCAATTTGTGTGGATCATCATCAATGAAAGCAACTGGATAAAAACCTAGCTGGGGATTCCTTTGCATTTCTTCTACTAAGGCCACTCCCGCACTACCTGCACCCACAACCAACACTCGTTCCCAATTTTGACATTCTGTATGTTTCTGACAGATCCTGTCTACTGCTCTGACACTAAAACGCAATGCTCCGATGGCAACGAAAGCCAGCAAACCATCAATAAAAGGTAATGATTTTGGTAATTTATATATGACAGAATTTGGCATATAAGAGATGGCATCAAATAAGAAGGTTTGGATGATCACAGCAGCCATCATCAACATCCCTACATATGTAAGTTCTTCAATATTTGCATAACGCCAGTAACGACGATAAAAGCCACAAAACCACAGCACAGTCATTTTGACTGTTAAAAATAGTATTGCTGCGTAGACAATTTCATGTTTGTATGTATCTAAGGTAAAATGACCGTCATGACGTAGCAACAATGCTAACAATGGTGTGATCAAAAACGTCAATATATCAATAATAAACCAATGCCTATTCCTGAGATTTAATAACTTTTTCAGCAAGAATTTACTTGATGGCTGTAATTGATTTCGAGACAGAAAAAACAATAAATTCATGATTTCACATCCTCTCTATCCATGATTGAGCAACATATTCCCAGAAAAATATGCTTTTGAAAATAAATAGTCAAACAAATTCAGTTTTCCAGTATATTTCTGTGATTGGGAGTAAAGCATCAGCCAAATATATGCAGTTAATTGACGAGCGACCCCCTAAAGGGTTCGTTAGTTACTTCAAGTCGGGGAAAAGGGATGGAGTACTAACTCACCGCGACGACGATATTCGCTCTGGGTAGCGCGAGTCGTGACCGATAATAATTAGTAAGGCTATCAACAAAACATCAAACTATTTAGCTGGCACACACAGGAAGATTTATTGGTTTGACTTGAATTAGGAATTTAATTCATTTACTTACGGGTCTAATTAGAAGACCTAGTTGGGAAAAATTACTTTTATCTGAACAGACTTAATTCAGTCTCAAATCAATTCAGACACAAGATAAATATTTATTGCTGCTAAAGATGTTGTATTTATTCCCCGTATTACAGGATTACACCTCATTTATTTGGAGAATTATAGTTTTCTAATACGAGTTTGGGATTACTCCCTTAAGTCGCAATGACACATCTTAATAATTAGCAACTCCAGGTTTCAATATGGACGATGTTGATGAACTTATCCCACTAATCTTAAAATGCCTATCTTTTCACCTCAGATGTGCTAGAAAATCTGGATTTTTCGTTTTTGATTTTCATTCAGATGAAGATTTATACCGCTATATTACTGGGATAGATTCATGCTTTGATGGTACGCTGTATCAGACTTTTATCGTCTAAATATTAGCCTCAAAATTAATTAAATGTAACTTGATTCACTGACTTTCAGACTCAGTATGATCTCATTCATAAAATTGGATTGCTATATTGCATTAATTTTGATGGTTTTAACCACCACAAATAATGCTAAAAGCAACTAGGGTAACTAGCCATCGAATAGATCGAATACATATAGGGAATATATATAGTGAAGTAAATCGGAAGTTTTGAATATATCAACACACAAAATAGTCTGGTACATGCACATCCTCCATCCCCTAGAATTATTATTTGACTAACAAAATTTATCCCTGCCTACAATATTTTAGATTAAACTTAAAATACGGGATTTAGCTTTGAAAGTCGAACAAATATCAAACAATAGCGACAAAGTAATTTGAACAACTATAGTCTTCAATCCAATGCTCAGATCGTGAAATTGTCATTGGCGATAACTAGGTAATTTTTATATAGTGTCTATATTGATTACCTGACTTACTTATACCAGTTTTTTTTACTTACGTTCTACTCAATTTGCAGTATTGGCATACCAAGATACTATTTCTCTGTAAACATGAGCTTAATACAGTGGGCAGGGATCGCAAAGACTACTACACTAAGCAGTTGTTCTTCATGTAAAGCAGATAAGAATCATAAATAGAAAATAGTTCAGATTTCCATCTTGTATGTCTAGTCAATAATTAAGCGCACCTTTACAGAGATAAATTTTCTAGTCAGAGATACATAACTTAATAAAAAATGTTAAGAGTTGATAACAAAATATCTAGTTCAGGTAAAAAAATAAATGAAAACAGGGGTTGATTGTGCTGATTATGTTATTGAATTTTGATAGTACTCTGAAGAAACACAGGGAAAAGGATGGGGTGATGGGGTGATAGGGTGATGAGATGATGGGGTGATGGGGTGATGGGGTGATGAAGTAATAAATAATTAAATCCCCTCGCTATGAATGGAAGAAACAGGGGCTGCCTTCTGCCTCCTGCTGTGTTTCTTCAGAGGCGTACCGTAGACCAGAAAAATTGGTTTTCCGCAAGCCCCAACCTAACATAGGGTTAGTTGGGGTATTTGACTTATATGGTGTACACAGGATCTATAATCTGTGGGCATCTTAACTCTTTCAAACTATAACATTTTTCACTTGCATGAAATACAAATTTTTTCGCAGTATCTTTACTTATCAGCCCTAGCCCTTGAGCGGGCGGCTACGCCAACGGGCAAGGCATCTATGCTGGAGTCAGGAGGCAGGAGTCAAAAATAAGTTTTAAGGTCAGCCATGAATACCTTGCCTCTTGCCCAACCTGGGTTTTAGAACCCCAGTAAATCATAGATTTACTGGTCTACAATTACTGGGGGTGAGAATCCCCCAGGAACATTGAACCTTCTTCCGCTCAAACCTTCTTCCTTCCTTAATGTTTTGTATACTCCACAGAATGGGAATCTGCTACTT
Organism: Calothrix sp. MO_192.B10; assembly: GCA_030065055.1. GTDB lineage: Bacteria > Cyanobacteriota > Cyanobacteriia > Cyanobacteriales > Nostocaceae > Calothrix_A. Next base: position 16,455 of record JASJDS010000073.1, on the reverse strand, counting down.
TTACGTATGTGTCGAAATATTAAATAGTTCATCTTTTTGTTTTAATATGGATGGATAAAATTAAATTTTTACTTCAACTTTATACAATCTTTATGTAAGTTTTGGGGCTATACACACTGAATTTATGGAGTGACAAATCCTGATGAATAGACTGTAAGTATTTGGTAATAGTCATTAGAGATGATTGTCAAGGGCAAATTTGTTTTTTCTCTGCTCCACGAAAAGCTAAAATTACCATACAAAACACTATAAATTTTATGTAAAGTTTCCGGATTATTGCTAAGTTTGTTTTGAAATTCTGAGATAATTTCAACAGAACAATTGTCGTGGTGAATTGCATCACAATGTCTCGCCCATTACAAATAACTATTCATGAAACGGTCTCAGAATTAGAAAAATTACTCAAACTCACTATGACAGCCAGTAAAAAAGAACGCTTACAAATGCTTTACTGGCTGAAAATTGGCAAAGTTAAGACTCGTCAAGAAGTAGCAGAACTGCTTCATCGTAGTGAAGCAACTATTACTAGATGGCTGAAAAGTTATAGAGAATCTGGTTTGACTACCTTGTTAGAGGATAAGCGGGCACCGGGTAAGAAAGCAGTAATTTCAACAGCGGCGATCGCAAAATTGCAAGAACGTTTGCAGCAACCACAAGCATTCAAAACTTACAAAGAAGTCCACACATGGCTGGAATGCGAGTGTGGTGTCAAAGCATCATACAAAACAGTTCATAAACTTTTACGCTACAAGCTAAAAGTCAACCTAGTAGCTAAAGACTATCGGACAATTAAATCAGACATAAAACAAACTTTTCCCCCCAGCCAATAAACCTCATCCTTTGGTAAGTTCAATGTAACCCCTGGGGAACATTCCCCTTAGGTGGCTGTCTATGACAACAGAGCATCGCCTCCCATGAGTGAAGGCAAAAACACCAAATTAAAAGGTTCGCTTGGAGAGACTGAGATCGGATTGACCATCGAAGCCCAACTCCATGATTTTAGGATTTATTTACGGTAATTAACTAACGGTATTATTTGTCTGCTAGCTTAGATATCAGGTCTTTGGGAAATCCTGAATCTGGTAGCAAGATTGCTTTACCGAGAGAATATTATGGCGTATAGAGACTATTTGTGTTTTATATACACAATTTAAATTTATATAAATAACCTATTAAATTCAATATAAATTTCGGTAAAATCTATTACATAAAAATGAAGTGTAGATTTCCCTTTTCTGAAGATTTATTTTCTGGAAAATACAAGCATCCCATCAGGGATAATTCAAAATCATTATAATTAAGTAATCATACTTAATTATACTGATTAGCGATATACTATTCAAGCGATCGCTGCTAAATTTACCGAAAATATAGCCCTACGCGCAAGTCAAAATTTTACTGCTCACAGGTTTGCTGCGTTCAAACAGATATGATATCAGCTGTCGATCGCGAATTTGCTGGATGAAAACCTACGATTGGATTATTGTTGGTGCAGGAATTACGGGTGCTGCGCTGGCTTATGAATTAGTCAAACAAAATTTTTCTGTACTTCTGTTAGAACAAGATACCATACCTAATAACGCTACCCGTTATAGCTATGGTGGTTTAGCCTTTTGGTCTGGAACTACACTCCTAAGCAGCCAATTATGTGAGGAGGGAATTGCCCGTCATCGCATCCTCTCTACAGAATTAGATGCTGACACTGAATTTCGGGAGTTAGATTTACTGTTAACTATTCCTAAAGATAGCGATCGCCAAGCCATAGCAAATAGCTATAATCGTTTTGCGAACCCTCCCCAACTACTAACTGTTGCCGAGGCTTGTGAGTTAGAACCACTGCTAAATCGGGAAGCCATATCAGGTGCTTTAACAGTGAAACATGGTCATATCCATCCCCAAAAGACAGCACAAGCTTACATCCAAGGATTTCTCCGTGGTGGGGGGAAAATGGAAATTACTCGAGTACAGCAGCTACAGTCTATTTCCTCTGCCAATGATACTTTCTCTACCTGTACGGGGGTGAAAACAACCTCACAGACATATCACAGTAGCAATGTGGCCATATGTGCGGGGGGGTACAGTCGCCAACTATTAAAAGCATCGGGGATCAATATTAAACTATATTTCACCCATGCAGAAATGATTGCAACTTTACCTGTAGATATCAAATTGCATACCTTGGTGATGCCAGCACAATTAAAACGCTTCCAGCTAGAAGCTGATTCTACCACAAGCGATCGCCCCTGGAAAGAACCCGGAAATCAACCAGCACCGCCAATTTTAGATCCTGGTGCGGTGCAATTCCTGGATGGGAGTTTACGTTTAGGTCAAATTAGTCGCACCCTTACAGATCCGTTTGCAGAGATTGACCCTAGTGGGAGTGAAACTGCATTACGTCAAAGTATTGGCGAAGTCTTGCCAGTGCTAAAAGATATACCAGGAACTTGGCATCATTGTTTAGTGGCATTTAGTCAAGACAGCTTACCTTTAATTGGTGAAATTCCTGGTTGGCAAGGTTTACAGATATTTTCTGGTTTTAGTAATCCCCTAGTAATAGTACCGCCCTTAGCACAACGATTTGCTAATTTTGTTACAGGTAGAGATGATGAAGCGATCGCTCAATGTCAACCTAATCGTTTATCTTAAAACACTTTGAATCGCGGGTATGAGCGATCCCCGACTTCTTGAATTCGACTTTAGCCATTTACACGTTTACTAGACTTCAGCAGCATTAGGGTTTCACGGAATTGTCAGGGAATAAAACCGGATTACGGATTTTGGGTACTCCGGTTTTAATTAAAATTCTTGACCTAAAAGGGTTTGGGGATTTCACCTCTAAATTGCTCTGATCCGCACAGCTTACGCTATTGGAGACAATGAGTCTCAGAAATCCAAATTGGCTAAAGTCGAGTTGAAGAAGTCGGGGATCTGTGACTAAAATTGCAACTATTAGTTTCTGTTATGTTACTACTGATTATGGTCATTAAATTGCCATGAAATTTACCATTCAACGTCAACTCACCGTTGCTCTAGAAAACTATCCTGGTCGTTTAGCAGCAGTTAGCAAAGTTATATCTGAACATAATATTAACATTGAGGCAATTTCTTTAGTCGATAATATTGAACAAGGTGTGATCCGTTTGATTACTAGCGAACCCACCACCTGTAAAAATTTACTCCTACAAGAGGGTTTTTATGTGATTGAAGCAGATGTCATCGCCTTAGAAATTATTGATAGTCCTGGTTTATTAGCACGAATCGCCAAAGCCTTAGCCGACGCTAAAATTAACATTGAGTATACTTATGGTAGTACTGTTAGTTCTGGAGAAAAAATGCGGCTGATGGTCAAGGTTTCTGATGTAAAGAATGCTAGTCAAATTTTATCTGCCTTAGAAGTTTGAAAATGGTTGATAGTTGTTAGTTGTTAGTTGTTAGTTGACAGTTGTTAGTTGATGGTTGACAGCTTAGGTGTAGGAGCCGCAGTAGGGGCGCATTGCGTGCGCCCTTGAGGAGTTAATCACAAAGCATTTTCAGATCCGCAGGTTGTGGGATTTGACCGTGGGGGGCTAGCTTGAAAATGGTTGTTAGTTGTTAGTTGTTAGTTGATGGTTGACAGCTTAGGTGTAGGAGCCGCAGTAGGGGCGCATTGCGTGCGCCCTTGAGGAGTTAATCACAAAGCATTTTCATCCTCGACGTTGATTTTTCACCTGATAATTTTGATATATGGGAGCAACCCAAAATCTAAAATCCAAAATCTAAAATCCAAAATCCAAAATCGAATGGCTACTTCTTTAATCAAAGGCAGCATTGGGATTTTACCACCGGGGGCACTGGGTGTCAGTCTTTTCTACCATTTAACGGGGGAATTACAACAAATAAATGGTCAAGTATATTTTTTAGAACGTCGGGGTTCCACAAGCGCAGCAGCTTTAAAACAGAGTGGCAAAATCAACATTGCTACCCCCCAAGGAATCCAGTCCCTAGAAACAGAAAATCTTTTGCAGTCAGATTTACTTACTTGTTGTCAGTCTGGCTTCTTACCAGAAATTGTACTTGTTTGTACTAATCCTGACCAACTTCTAGGGGTAATTACTACTATGGTGGAGTTGTTAGTTATGCTTTACGAACGGGGATCGATATCTGCGCTTCAGGAATCTTTCCCCATCTTTGTACTTGCTGCTAATGGTATATATTTCCAACGTTTCCGCCAAATTTTTGTTGAGAAAATAGAAGAAGCTATTCTGTTTGCCCGTCTCCCAGATTTATGGCCTGCAATTATGCCACAAATAGTTTGTAGATTGTTACGCGGTGTAACTATTCAAACTGGATTGCGCCAAGGTAGTGGTAAAAATACGGTATATAAACCGGGACCAAGTGGACGTACCCAAATTACTGGTACAGATGCTATTACTAGGGCTTATTGCACTGAGATTTTAGCTGGTAGGGGAGCTTGGTTTGAAGAAGCGGTGCATGGTTCCCCTACCCGGGTGGAATTTGATAAGGCTTTGGTGAATTTAGTGACTAATTTTCTGGGACAATTATTAGCGATCGATTCTCAGGGTAATTTTCGGGCTTTAACGGTGGGAGAAATTTTAGATCCTGTCCATCAACCCAGGATGCGGGAGTTAGTGTATCAAGTATTTCGGGTGGGACAAATGGTGAAGGTTTATGATTTGCAGGAAGATGTGGAAGTGATTTTCCAGGAAGTTCTGCAAACTTGTCGTCCCCATTCCGAACATATTACTTCTAGTTTGCAATGGGTGCAGATGAAGTTGAGTTTAGGCACTCTGGAGCCAAAAATTACTCCCACGGAAGCTTGGTTGTTGGAACCTTTGATTCGTTATGCAAAGGCTGCGGGGTTGGAAGATACGGCGAATTATTTTCAACAGTTAAAGGATGAGTTGGTGAGGAAGTTGGCTTTGGCTAAGGGGTAATATCGTTTCCGTTTGTATCGGAATTATTTAAATTTCCTCTCTCTTCCTCTGACTCTGCGTTCTCTGCGCCTCTGTGGTTTTTTTATCATTCCGGTGTAACCGGATTTGATATAATTAGCTTGGAGTCTGTTTTTACCAACGCAGCATATAGCACATACTGTTAAGGCTATTTTTGGCGTTGCTTCCTTTGCGGGATGATTTTCTTTTCTTTCTCTATCAGAAAATTCTTTCTTTGCGTCCTACCCTACGGGAAGCCACTTCGTGTCTAATGCGTCTTTGTGGTTATCCTCAAACCTGAAGACATCATTAGGAGTTAAATACAAATGGGCACTTTAACTATTCGTTTACCAGATGACAAACATAATAGATTAAAAGAACTTGCTCGAACTAGAGGAATAAGTGTTAATAAACTAATTGAAGAACTTTCTACTATCGCTTTAGCAGAATTTGATGCTCATACCAGATTTAAAGCTATGGCTGCAACAGGAAATCCGGAAGAAGGCTTAAGAATATTAGTTAAACTTGATAATTTGACCGAACAATTTTAGATTTTGGATTAAAAGAATGTAGAATTTAGAATTTAGAATTTAGAATTACGTTTTGCAACAGGGATTTTACCCCGACGCAAAACGTGCTGCTTGTAGAAGCAGGGGAATTTAACCCCCAAAGTTGGTTAAAGGCGTAGGTTGAGTTGAGGGATGTAGAGGCGCACCGGTTTGGAGTAGAGTAACCCAACACTGTCAACATGATTGTTGGGTTTGGTTTCGTTCCACCTAACAACTTGCAGCATTCTCAATTAGCCCACATTCCCACCTTGAAATAAATTTCAAGGCTAACAAACCAAGCACGTTGAAACGTGCTAAAAGTCTTACGAGCGTCTGATTTATCAGACTTTGTCTGTGAGAAAAGGGAATTTATTCCCGTGAAATTTGGGCTAAACGACATTGCTGCAAGTTATGAGTTCCACCCAACCTACTATTTTTCTAAGGGGTAAAATTATGATGTCCACTTAAATAACCTTATTAGCCTTGTTAAACTGTAGATAATCCCCACGACTAGCATTGGGTAACGCTTTATGGTAATCACACCAGAAACCTCCACTAATATCATCTACCCCGATAGTGACGGACAACCAATGGCTGATAATACTAAGCAATTTCAATGGATAGTCACTATTAAAGAAAACTTAGAAATCCTATTTGCGTCTCAACCCGATGTATTTGTGGCTGGTGATTTACTTTGGTATCCGGTATCAGGAGAACTAACCAGTCAAGCACCCGATGCGATGGTTGTTTTTGGTAGACCAAAAGGACACAGGGGTTCCTACAAACAATGGGAAGAAGATAATATTCCCGTACAAGTAGTATTTGAAATATTATCTCCTGGTAACACCCTCAAGGAAATGGCAAAAAAACTCAAATTTTACGAACGCTATGGAGTTGAGGAGTATTATATCTATGATCCAGATAAAATTGATTTGAATGGATGGTTGCGGAATCAAGAAAACCAAGAAAATGGCTTAGAAGTAATCGAAGAGATGGATAGTTGGGTAAGTCCTCGTTTAGGTATACGTTTTCAGTTAACACCAGAAACTTTGGAAATATATCGTCCTGATGGGGAAAAATTTCTCACCTCTGTAGAACTTGCACAACAACGAGAACTGGAACGTCAGCGTGCGGAAACTGAGCATCAACGTGCGGAAACTGAGCATCAACGTGCGGAAACTGAGCATCAACGTGCGGAAACTGCTATTTCCCAGCTAGAAGCAGAACAACAACGCTATCAAGATTTGTTGAAAAAGTTGCAGGAAAAAGGAATCGATCCCGAACAACTTTAGTATGGGGTGGTTTACCGAAATATTGGGGTCTGGTGCCCTGTCTTTTGAGGCAGAATGTTTTTGGGACGGGGTTTGAATCCCGGTCCCAAAAACAAACTTATTACTTATTACTTATTACTTATTACTTAATTCAAATGCGATCGCAAATTCTACTAGGATGATAGTAATTTCTTTGAAATCACACGCTAACATAAGAGTAATCAACAGGTTCTATTCGTCCTTTTATATACAGTCCTGTGTCACTGATTCCTCTTGGTAAACTAATTGAAGCGATCGCTGGTATTGCTAGTCCAATTGTAAAGGACAAGTTGCAGCGTAATCAAGTTATCATCCAATTATTAAAAAAATTTAACCTCGAACCCGAACATCCACCGGCTGATTTTAGTGGGGTTTATGCCTATGCTTTGGTAGAGTACGGTATTGGGAAACCGAAGCCTTTTTTGCAATTATTCCAGCAAGAATCAATCAAAAGGGCATTTCGTCAAGCATTTGACCATAACAACCCCTCAATTTTACTCTCCGAGGTGGATGATTTTGTGGAGGCTTATGCCTTGGGGGATGAAGTTAAAAGTTTGGGAATTGACATCAAGCGAGAAATTGTGGCGTTTTATATTGTATTTGCGGAAGTTGCTAAACGCACTCGCAACCCAGCAGATACACTAATGAGCCAACAAATTACTTCCTTGCATAGAAGGATTGTAACTATTCAAGAAAATCTTGAGAGGTTGCCCACCCTAGAAGGAATTCGGACAGAAATGGCACGGCTGGCAGCACAGGATGATTCTGCATTGCCAGAAGCTCAAACATCCAGGGAAAATCAGTGTCGCGCTATAGCTCTTGCCCAGGAAATGCGCGGCTGGTTTGAAACCTTGGGATATAGATTTGAAAAGCATCAGGTATGGGAAGACAGTTATTTTGAGTGGATTATTAATATTCCGGTAAGACGCAATCGCTATGACAGAATTCTCGTGCGGGGTATTGAAGGTGAAGCGGGACTTGGGGATGTGATGGCTTTGCGCCAGTCAGTGGAACAGCAACGCACAGATGAAGGATGGCTGGTAACGAATCGCCGTATTGCCAAGGCTGCACGGAATGAGGTTGAGAAGGAGGAAAATGATTTCCTGGGGTGCTATACATTTGATGAACTTCTTGTCCAGGATGCTGACTTTAGCAGCTATCTCGACTGGTTAGAAGCAGAAATCAAACATCGCAAAATTGATACTAAGTATGTGCCCCTTGCTTGTACTAAGGAAGAGATAGATCCAGTTACTAAGCAGCAAATAGCAGTTAGTCATTATGGTGAGGAAGATGGCTGGATTGAGGGTTATATCGACCTGTGGTTAGATGACTCTACCAAAGAGCATATCTCGATTTTAGGGGAATTTGGTACGGGTAAAACTTGGTTCGCTCTGCATTATGCTTGGGTGGCGCTGCAACGTTATCGAGATGCCCAAAGACGCGGTGTGCAACTTCCCCGTTTACCTTTGGTGATTCCTCTGCGGGACTATGCCAAAGCGGTGAGTGTGGAATCCCTGTTTTCTGAGTTTTTCTTTCGCCAATATGAAATTCCCATACCCGGTTATTCAGCTTTTGAACAACTCAACCGCATGGGGAAACTGTTGCTGATATTCGATGGTTTTGATGAAATGGCAGCACGGGTTAACCGCCAAGAGATGATAAATAACTTTTGGGAACTGGCGAAGGTAGTGGTTCCTGGTGCCAAGGTGATTTTAACCTGTCGCACAGAGCATTTCCCCGAAGCAAAGGAAAGACGGGCTTTGTTGAATGCAGAGTTACAGGCATCTACCGCTAATTTGACGGGAGAAACACCCCAGTTTGAAGTGCTGGAGTTGGAGAAATTTAACGACGAGCAAATTAGGCAGGTTTTATCATTCCAAGCAGAGCCTACCACAGTTGAGGAAGTGATGGGCAATCCCCAACTGTTGGACTTGGCACGTCGTCCAGTGATGACTGATTTAATTTTGGAAGCATTGCCAGATATTGAAGCGGGTAAGCCGGTGGATATGTCGCGGGTTTATCTGTATGCGGTGCGGCGGAAGATGGAACGGGATATAAAAGCGGAACGTACCTTTACTTCCTTGGCAGATAAGCTGTACTTTTTGTGCGAGTTGTCCTGGGAGATGCTGTCAAATGACCAGATGAGTATCAATTATCGGCTATTTCCCGATAGAATTCGGCGATTGTTTGGTTCTGTGGTGCAGGAAGAGAAGGATTTAGACCACTGGCATTATGACATGATGGGGCAGACAATGCTCATCCGCAATGCTGTTGGTGATTATACTCCGGCGCATCGTTCGCTGTTGGAGTTTTTTGTGGCGTATAAATTTGCGGCTGAATTGGGAGTGTTAGCTAGTGATTTTACAGAGGTAGCGCAAGAACAGTCTAATTTAGATGAAAGTGTTACATCAGAGGATTACACTTGGTCTGCTTATTTTAGAAGACAAGTAGATGCGGCTGGGGATATTGTTCCCATTGCAGGTTTAAAGGGTTTTGTCAGGGAGTCCCTGGAGTTATTGCGCGAGAGTTTTGGCAAAGCACCACTGACGAAAGCAGTGATGGATTTGATGATGGGAATGGTGGGGGACAACCAATCCCTTATGGATGCGATTGAGGAAACGCGGGGGAAAAGTGAAAATGAGGTGGGTTATGTTGGCGGGAATACGGCAAATTTAGCCGTGAAGCTTGATAAGGATGCGTTGGAGAAGAGAGATTTTAGTGGTGTGGTGATTAAGGGGGCGGATTTTAGTAGTGCGAGTTTGCAGGATGTGAATTTTGCTGGGGCGAATTTGGCTGATTGTGTTTTTACAAAAGTTTTGGGCACTGTTTTTTCAGTGGCATTTAGTCCCGATGGTTTCCTTTTGGCTACAGGGGATCATTATGGTGTAGTTTGCCTGTGGAAAACTGCAAGTGGTAAAAAACTTTTGGACTGTCAAGGACACTTGGGTGAAGTACATTCAGTGGTATTCAGCCCTAAAGGTGACACCCTTGCCAGCTGCGGTGAGGATGGAAGTGTCAAACTCTGGGATATATCCACGGGTGAATGCCGCCAAACTTTGCAAGGACATACCAGTTGGGTACATTCAGTGGTATTCAGCCCTGGAGGTGACACCCTTGCCAGTGGTGGTGAGGATGGAAGTGTCAAACTCTGGGATATATCCACGGGTGAATGCCGCCAAACTTTGCAAGGACATACCAGTAGGGTACATTCAGTGGTATTCAGCCCTGAAGGTGACACCCTTGCCAGTGGTAGTGAGGATGGAAGTGTCAAACTCTGGGATATATCCACGGGTGAATGCCGCCAAACTTTGCAAGGACATACCAGTAAGGTATGTTCAGTAGCATTCAGTCCTGACGGTCATATCCTTGCCAGTGGTGGTGAGGATGGAAGTGTCAAACTCTGGGATATATCCACGGGTGAATGCCGCCAAACTTTGCAAGGACATACCAGTAAGGTATGTTCAGTAGCATTCCGTCCTGACGGTCATATCCTTGCCAGTGGTGGTGATGATTGCAGCATCCAGCTTTGGAATATATCCACGGGTGAATGCTACCAAACTTTGCAAGGGCATACCAGTGGGTTGCATTCAGTGGCATTTAGTCCTGATGGTCACATGCTTGCTAGTGGCAGTCGTGATGCCAGCATCAAGCTTTGGAATATGCCCACAGGTGAATATCGCCAAACCTTCCAGGGACATACCAGTCGCATACGTTCAGTAGCATTCAATCCCGATGGTCACATCCTTGCCAGTGGCAGTGAAGATACCAGTATTAAAATTTGGGATCTGTCCACGGGTAAATGCCGCCAAACCTTCCAGGGACATACCAGTCGCATACGTTCAGTAGCATTCAGTCCTCAAGGTCAAACCCTTGCCAGTGGCAGTGAAGATACCAGTATTAAAATTTGGGATATATCCACAGGAGAATGTCGCTATACCTTGCAGGGACATAGCAGTAGGGTATATTCACTAGCATTTAGTCCAGATGGTCACACCCTTGCCAGTGGCAGTGAAGATGCTATTGTCAAACTATGGGATCTGTCTACAGGTAAATGTCGCCAAACCTTCCAGGGACATACCAGTAGGATACGTTCAGTAGCATTTAGTCCGGATGGCTACACCCTTGCCAGTGGCAGTGAGGATGCTATTGTCAAACTATGGGATCTGTCCACGGGTGAATGTCGCCAAACCTTCCAAGGACATACCCATGGGATAACTTCGGTGACTTTCAGTCCGGACGGTCACACCCTTGCCAGTGGCAGTAGTGATTCCAGTGTTAAACTATGGGATATATCCACGGGTGAATGCCGCCAAACTTTGCAGGGACACACCAGTTGGGTAGATTCAGTAGCATTCAGCCCAGACGGTTACACCTTTGCCAGTGCCGGTGGTGATACTGGCGTTAAAATATGGGATATATCCACGGGGGAATGCCTCCACACCTTGCAGGGACACACCAGTTGGGTACATTCAGTTGCTTTTAGTCCTCAAGGTAATACCCTTGCCAGTGGTAGTGCTGATGAAACAATAAAACTTTGGGATATTAAAAAAGGCGAGTGTCTCAAAACCCTGAAAAGTGACAAACCCTACGAACGTATGAACATCACAGGTGTGAAGGGTTTAAATGAAACGGAAATTGCCACCCTCAAAGCATTGGGCGCAGTGGATAATGGAGAATAGGAGAGCAAATGCAATATCTATGTCCAAAAAGTGGGAGGCTCAAAGATGAATACTGCTCAATTAATAACAAACGGCGATCGCCAAACAGTAATTTTACCCAAATAATTCCAGATGCAAGGATCTGAAGTTTACATCAAAAAAGTAGGTAATGCTGTGGTTCTAATTTCCAAAGACAATCCTTGGCAAACCTTATTTGATAGCTTAAACCTCTTTTCTGATGATTTTATGCCAACTAGAGAACAACCCCTTTTAGACAGAAGAGAAACATTATAATGCAATTCCTGCTCGATACGAATATATGAACATCACAGGTGTCCAAGGCTGAAACGATGCGGAAATAACCACCCTCACAGCATTAGGTGCGGTGGAAGACAGGGAAATGTAGAATTAAAATACTAGGAAATCCGAAAATAATAAAGCTGTGAATACTCAATTAGTTGATACTTTAGTCCAAATTATTCGTTCGCTATCTGCAACGGAACAAGCCCTACTCGAAAAAAAATTATTTAGCGATGTCAACTATCCTTCTACCCTGGAATTAATGCACCTCGCAGAAAAAGGTCTAGCTTTGGATTTTTTATCTGATGAACCCGATATTTATACCAGCGAAGATGGAGAACCAGTTTAATGAGCTTGAGTAAAGGTGATATTGTTTTAACCCAATTCCCCTTCACCGATTTAAGTCAAACAAAATTACGCCCTGCGGTGATACTGTGGGTTGATTCAGCAAAAAATGAAATTACTCTTTGCTTTATCTCATCTCAAAATGTCAACAATTTGACATCGGAAGAATTCGCAATACTAGACTCCGATGAAGATTTTGCCACAACAGGATTACGCATTTCTTCTAAAGTGAGAGTCACGAGACTAGCTACCATAAATCGTCTTTTGGTAATAAGACGCTTGGGTCAGCTAACAACTAAGCACATACAAAAATTGAATGAAATTATGATTAAAGCCTTTCAATTATCGTAATAGTATATCGCGTAGCAACTCTGAAAGAGTATCGCCCCTATGAACGAATGAATATTACTGGTGTGAAGGGTTTAACCGATGCCGAAATTGCCACTCTCAAAGCATGATAGCGCGGTGGAAGAAGAGAAAAGATAAAATTATTAAGCCTAGATAAATAAAATTTCTAAATTATGGAAATCACAAAAGTATCCAAAGAAGGACAAGTAATTATTCCCGAACAATTACGTAAATCTTATGGCTGGGAAGTTGGTCAGGAACTAGTTGTAATTGATACAGGCGATGGTATTCTTCTCAAACCGAGAAAACCGTTTCCAGAAACTACATTAAATGAAGTCGCAGGTTGCTTAAAATATCAAGGCAAGCCAAAATCCTTAGCTGATATGGATGATGCTATCCGTCAAGGTGTAGAGGAATCGTGGCATGGTGGCAGTTGATACGAACATAATTGTGCGTTTATTAACTCAAGATGATGAAGTTCAATATCAAAAAAGCCTAGAGATTTTCCAAACACAAACGATTTTTATTCCAGATACTGTAATTTTAGAAACTGAATGGGTGCTAAGGTTTGCCTAGTAATAAGGTCGAAAATTCTACTCCACGGCATAAGCGGTAAATTGACGTTTAAATGGTGAATAAAAACCAATTACAATCTCCGAAGATGGCACACCCAACTCAACCAATCTATCCGCAACAAGTTCCTCCGTGCCGTTATATTGAATCCATATTTTCCCATTTATAATATCAAAATGCATCACCGGACCAAATACACGCTTTTCTCCTTGCCAGCCAATATAAGCTAATTGATAGTGGTCATTCTCATTATCAAAAATTAATTGCGGTTTGACTGTATCTTTGTCTGTACTTATTTGTGCATGTTCTGTTAAAATTTGTTTAATATACTGTCGATATAAATCTATTTTATCCATTGTTGTATTTCCTCCTGCTTGGGGTCATAAATTATCAATTTCACCTGATAACGCTGAATTGCACGTTGGACAAAAGGTAGCTGAAAAAAATCCAAGTAAGTTTCCGATGGAATTGCTAAATATACAATTCGTTCTGGTTCATTTTCTTCCAAGGCTTGGCAGTAATTAAGATATTGTCCGAGTGCTGTATGAAATTCGTTAATATCAGAGCCTGAGATAAAACTTTTGATTTCAACTGCTATTTTTTCCGTATCTCGTTCTGCTGCAATCGCACTTTCTGCGGCTAAATCTATTTGCACTTTGATTGCTTCGCTAATGCGAATTATTAAGGGGTCGTTTGTAATTATCCAACCATCTTTAATTAACGCATTTTTTACTTGTTGATGAAAAGCATCTCTCGCCATTCGATACTTTTTTATTTTAAATCGCGGCTTTTCTATTTCAAACAGGCTTATTATATCACAGGTGTCAAAGGCTTAACCAATGCTGAAATTTCTACCCTCAAAGCATGATAGCGCAGTCAAAGACGGGGAAATGTAAAATAAAAATATTCACACAATCGAAAAACGCGACTAGCCCAAATCACAATGAAAACAAAAGAAAGTATTAAGCAAGAAATAGACAACCTCAGTGAAGAACAATTTCAACTTGTAGCTGATTTTATTGAATTTATCAAATTCCGTACTCAAAAAATTGATACAATTCCCCAAAAAAGACTTAGCGAATTCTACGGTGTATTAAAAGCAACGAAACCCTATCCAGGAAAAGAAGAAATTCGGACAATAGTGGGCGAATCTTTAGCTCAAGGAATAATTAACGAACAATAATGACAGATTTTTGGGTAGATGCTAATGTTTTACCGCGTTTTCTCACAGGAGAACCTCCTGAATTAGCAGAACGTGCTTTAAGATTAATAGGACTTACGCAAAAGTAACGTGATTATGTCATTACGTAAAGCCTACGGCATAGCTCCGCTTACCGCGCAGCGTGTCCGTCAGGACAAACGACAGCGACGTAATCGCCAAAATACTGGGATTGCTTCGCTACACTACGTTTCGCTCGCAATGACAAATAAGGCTTGCGTAAGTCCTGATTAATACAAAGGGCTGAACAGGGAGAAGTCAACCTTAAACTTTCACCAATTGTAGTTGCAGAAATCGTTTGGGTATTGAGTTCATTCTATCGATATTCCCGCACCCAAATAGCTGAAGTTTTGTTACCGTTAATTGTATCTGATGGTATTAGCTGTGATGAAATACAACAAGTTTCCGCAGCACTCAGTCTGATGGCTAATGCAAATGTTGATTTCCTTGATGCTTATCTGGCAGAAATAGCACGTCACACAGGTGAAAGTGTAGTTTCATTTGATAGAGACTTTAGGCGTTTAGGGATTAACTGGGTTGAGCCAGAATAGATTAATTCTGTGCGTGATTGCATAGCGACAAATCCTTTGCTGATAGGGATTTGCAATTTTTAAAATATCCCCACATTAAGGGCGCACGCAATGCGCCCCTACAAATGTACTGTTCTATTTGGGATAATTTATTTTTTGGTATTACCTGAAACCGTTGTTCAGTCTCCTCAATTCGAGAATGAAGCAGTTCAAGCCTCAAATTTTATCGAGTATCAGAAAGAAAATTCAGGCTTTGGATATAATTGGAGTTACACAATTTCAAGTTGTCAGGAAACCTCAAACCCATGACAAATCGCGAACAATTGATTCAGGAATTAGAAGAAGCTGCCGATGATATAGTACAAACAGTGCTGGATTTTTGACATCGGGTTAAGGCTATACGTAAAGAACATCCCCTGGCAAAGTTTGCAGGTATTTTAAGTGACTCAGAAGCGGAAGAACTACAACAAGCAATTGCAACGGAATGTCGGCAAGTAGATTTGAATGAGTGGTAAGATTGCGTTAGATACCTCTGTTGCGATTCGTTTCTTGAATGGAGATGTGGCAATTACTGAAAGAGTTTTGGTATTACCAGAAATAGTCTTGCCAATGGTTGTTGTGGGAGAGTTGCTGATGATACAGATTTTGATTATGTAGATGGATTGTTGTTAGAACACTGGTAGTTAATAATTATAAGCGATCGCACTCTTTGCAAGCAACAAAGGATTAATTCCAGACGCTTTACATTCCTAAGTTTCGGCTATGTGGTATTTTTATTGATAGCCCTTAAAATAAAGGCAGTTTACCTTGTTTAAACCAATGCTAAAAACTGTTGCAGGTATATATGAAAATGGGCAGATTCAACTCAGCGAATTACCGCAAGAAGTAAGCGATAAGGCTCAAGTTCTGGTTACTTTTCTTGAACCGGGTAACGTCGATCCTAGCAAATTACGTCAGCTAATCGATCAGTTAGAAACAATTGCGGGTATCCAGCAAGGTTTTGAGGAAGTTAATGCTGGACAAACTCGCCCAATTGAAGATTTCATCCAAGCCATGCAACAAAAATATGACATTGCAGGTTGAAATCACACCAATAGCCGAAACACAAATTGAGCAAGCATACTTTTGGTATCGAGAACGAAATCCAGAGTATGCAGATCACTGGTTTCGAGGATTGATGAATGCAATTGCAACGTTGCAGGAAAAACCTCAACGCTGTGCTTTAGCAGTCGAGCATGAAATTTTTCCAGAGGAAGTTCGTCAACTGCTGTATGGCAAATCTAAGAATGTTTATCGAGTTCTGTTTACAATTAGAAGCACGATAGTTTATGTTTTATACGTTCGGCACAGCGCTCAAGCCCCAATGACTGTTGATGATTTAGACAATGATACTTAGTACAGTTCACTGCTCTGTAAAGTCTAGAGTTGCCGGACATTACTTCCTACTTCATAAGGAGCATGGGAGCGGTTATCCCTCAGTAGGCTTACACGGCTGAGGCGTCCGCGTTTTCAGATATTAAATTATTTGCGGATCTCTCGATCAGTGCTTGGTTTTTGCATATTAATCAAGAGATTATTCGCTAATGAATCAGGTTGATTTTAGCAAAAATTATGCATAAAACACATGAAAAAACGTTGACAATTGTCTACAACTGTTAAGTCTTGTCTACAAAAACAGTACCTAGGTCAAAGC